>CALFFK010000052.1 GCA_937957975.1 uncultured Neomegalonema sp. | reverse complement strand
TTATCGTGGATCAGACGCAACCGCCGCATCGCCCGAGATCTCGAACATCTCGCCAGATCAGCCGAAGCATTCATCAAGCTCGCCATGATCAAAATCATGCTAAGACGTCTGCTTCGTTGAGATACTTTCCGGACAGGTTCTGAGGCAATTTTTGGAAAGATCGCCGATAATGCTCTGGAAGAATCTGGTGGCGGAGCCAATCGGGTAAGGCTTATTGCCTTTCCAGAAGATCCTGCCAAATAATATCAAGAGTTTGTTCCTGCCCGATCTTTTCATAAAAACAGGACATCTGGCTGAACCATCATCGGCAAAAGTCGCTGATGGTTCAGAAAAGGGCGATTGAAACCGCTATTTTGCAAGCCCCGATCACCCAGCGGAATGCCCGTTTCTACGGGCATATCGAAAGATTAGGATTATCGCAGTGGAACAACCACTTCCGCCCCACCGGCCCCATGCACTGAATCCAGCGCCCGCACCGTAACCTCGGCGATGCCCTCCGGGATCGACAGGGTATGCGAGCGCGTAAACGGCTGCTCCTCCACATGCGGATGATGCAGTACCCGCGTCCCAAGCACTGTGCCATCTGGCCCAACGACCTCAAAGCCATTGGCATAATGATCCCAGCCCGTATCCGCATGGCGGATCGTTGCGCTGATGCGCCATTGATCCCCGGACCTTTGGGCTTTTGCATCGAGGACATCCGCTTCCCCGGCAATAGCGGACGCAGGCAGCAGAGCAGCGAGAAGGACAAGACGGCGCATGATGAAACTCCGAAGTAAAAGACGGTAACTGGAAAATGCCACCCCATCGCGGCAAAAACGAGGCTCTCCACTGCCTTGTTTGATAAATTTCGGCAGTGAAGCAGTTTGAAAATTAATGCGGCATCGCAAAGATGAGGATCAGCTTTTCGCCAATTGCCCCATCTTGACGGCTGTCTGGCCATGGTGAAATCGCGCCCCAAAATGGGGGAGGCGCTCATGTCAAACCGCCATCAGGGCATCAGCCTGGGCCGCCGCACGGTCCGCATTGCCCTTATCGCCCAGTCCCCTGAACGCCCGCGCCACCGCGCGCCAGTTCTGAACCGAAGTCGGCTTGCTGCCCGTGCGCTCATTCGCCAGCCCCAACGCGAGGTCGTAGCGTTTGGCGCGCAAGGCCGCCTCCAGTAAGGTCCAGCCGATAATATCGCGCTGCGCAAAGCTGCCGCCCAGCCGGTGAGTCATATAGCGCACGGGCAGCAGGCGCTCGACACACGTATCGTATTGCTCAGTCTTGAAGTCCTGCATGGCGAGGCAAAAGGGCAGGCCGATTTCGCGGGTCATAGCGGTGTTAGCATCAGATGCGCTTTGCAAATATCGCTCGTTGGCTGACAGCAACTTGGCCTGTGCATCTTCCCGTCCATCTGACACGAACGTCATCATCGCGTGCACATCGTTGAACGCGTAAAGCGTATCCTCGGCCGCCGGTTCCCATTTATCGGCCAGATGCGCCCAGCGGTCGCCTGATTCCTGCCCGGCCAGATTCATGCGCCAGAGCAGTGCAGCGGCGTCCAGCTCTTCGTATTTATGCCCACCCTTGCGACGGGAATCGAGGTGGCTGTCAAAAATATCGTAAACATTGTCATACTGTTCAATATCGAGGTGATAGAGGCCGGTATGCCACCAGAGGTGATTGGCAAAACCGGACGTGCCCCATTGCGCCTCCCGGTCTTTCATAAAGCGGATTCCCCCCGCCTGACGCCCGCGCATTTCCATCACATGACTGACGGTATGCACAGCATAGGGGTTGTCGGGACGAATGGAGAGCGCTTGACGGGCAAGTTCTTCAGCGCGGCTGAAATCGCGGTTCTCCTCCAGCCCAAAGGAATAGAAACCGAGCACGAATTCATAGCCGGGGATACTTTCATCCCATAGATTGAATACCCGCGCGACCACATCGCGCTGTCCTGGTACATCACCCAGTAACACCATCGTAAAATGGATCAGGGCCAGGGCCAGCAGGTCCATGGGATGGCGAACCAAGACGGCCTCCCATTTCTGGACTGCACCAAAAAAGTCGCCCTCCAGCCACGCTTTCAACGCCTCGTAATGACCAAGTTCGCGGTCATTCGCTTTCGGCAACAGCGCCTCGGCATTTTTCAGGCATTCGACCATGCTGGGATAAATCCGCGTCTCCATCGCCTGGGTCATCCAGCCCCCCTTGAACAGCCAACCCATGATAAAGCCGGGGTGTTCATTGAGAATACCGTTGATTTCCCTGATCGCATCACCGCGAAAGCATAACGCCATATTGACGGCCCGCTCCAGCCCATCGATGGCATCCCGGTCCGGGTAAGAAACGGAAATACCACGACAATCCTTGAGGGGGGATGCGGTGAGGGTGTCAGATGCGACCATCGTGGGTTCTCCGTCCGATAACTGCCGAAACTCAGAGTAAAGGTATAGCGCTCGAACGACGCTTCAATCGCGGTGTTCAGACTTTTATGCTCATGGCAGACAATCCCGACTCTCTGCCAGCTTGCTATAGCCATCGCGAGTTTGCGGGGTCTTCATATCCAAAATATTCCCGGCGATCAGATTTCGCAACATCTGAGCGGTCCCGCCGCCAATCGTGAACATCCGTGCGTCGCGGACCATTCGCTCAACGGGCCGGTTTCGTGAGTAGCCGCAAGCACCGTGTAGTTGCAGCGCATCATTGGTGACTTTCACCGCCATTTCAGAAGTGAACACCTTCGCCTGTGCCGCCATCATAGGATCGGGAAAGCCGCTGCCGCTCGTCTCGGCGCTTTGGGCCGCGCGCCAGACCATCATGCGGGCCGCCTCGATCTGCATCGACATATCCGCCAGCAGCCATTGCAGACCCTGAAACTCCGCAATGGGCCGTCCGAATTGCTCGCGGTGTTTGACGAAGGCGCACGCTTCCTCAAACGCGCCTTGTGCAATGCCGAGAGCCACGGTCGCCGCCCCAACCCGCTGGGCATTATAGGCGTTCATCAACCCCGCAAAGCCGCGCGCAAGGCCCACGGGGGGCTGAATCAACCGGCCAAGCGGCAAACGCAGACCGCGCATTCTCACATAGGTTTCGGGAATGCCACGCAGGCCCATTGTCGGCTCACGCTCGCCAATAATCAGCCCTTCTTCGCCAAGGTGAGCGATGAAGCCGCCGATACCCTTGAATTCCCCATCTTCTACGACGCGGGCGAATATCAAGTGCAGCTTGGACACGCCACCGCCAGTAATCCAATGCTTATCACCGTTCAGCACCCAACTATCGCCGTCACGGGTGGCTGTGGTTGTCATCTCGGTTGCTGCACTGCCCGCATTCGGTTCGGTGATGCAAATGGCGGGCTTGTCGCCAGACAGCACATGCTTCGCTGCCGTCGCCTGTTGTTCGGGTGATCCATAGGCAATGATCGCGCCGACCGCGCCCATATTCCCCTCGACTGCAATCCGGCCAGAGACGCCGCAACAGCGTGCGAACTCCTCGACCACCAGCGCCACTTCAAAGTACGATCGCCCCGGCCCACCAAGGCGTTGTGGCACTGACAGACCCATGAACCCCGCCTCGGTCATCGCCTGCACGGTTTCCCACGGATACTGCTCCGTCTGATCGACCATCGCGGCGGTGGGCTTGCACATGCTTTCAGCCAGGTTCCGCGCCCGAATTCTCAGATCGTTTTGCGCTGCTGTCAGCGTAAAACCAGCACTTTCGGCAAATTGCATATCGAGCATCAGACCATCCCTCCTTGAGATTTGCCTGACGATAGCAAGATTTAAAAAAATGATGTTAACGAGATTTTTAGGTAATTTATGTGAGATTTCCTAATGCAAGTTACAGCGCCGCGAGAAACGCCCTGGTCATCGGATCCAATGTAGTGCCCGACGGGATCAGTGCCCCGATAGGCCGCGTGTAAGGCGGCGTCCCGAACGGCACCGAGCGCAACCCGCGCCACGATCCCGAACTGCCCCGACAAACCGGTACGATGGCCACTCCCAACCCTTCGCGAACCATCGCGGCAATTGCCTCCAGCGAGTCGATTTCCATCGTCGAGTTGACCGTTATCTTGCGCGCTTTCAACTCAGCCTCAATCCCGCTCCCGGCCCATGTCTTGCGGTTGAACCAGATAAAGGGATGTGTGGTCAGCAATTCAGTATCATTGCCCATCGTTTCCTGCGGCGCAATGACGACAAAGTTCTCGTCCTGAATGAAATGCCAATCCAGCCCCTGTATCGGTTGATACGGCTTGGTGCAGATCACCACATCCAGCTTCCCGGACCGCGCTTGATCGGCAAGGGTTGACGATGCCCCGCTGTGAATATCAATCCGCAAATCCGGGTGCGATGCTTTTAGCCGACCAAGAGCCGAGGGCAAGAAACTGCCCAGCACCGTCGGCACTGCGCCCACAATCAACGTGCCCTTGATTGCCTGTCCGGCCAGCACATCACCCGTCGCATCCACCAGCGCCAGCACCTTGCGCGCATGATCCGCCAGCGCGCGAGCCTGCGCGGTCGGCACCGGGGGCCGCATCATCCGGTCGAAGAGCAACGCGCCCATCTCTTCTTCCAATGTTTTCATCTGAAGGCTGATGGCTGAAGGTGAGCGTCCGACGACATTGCTCGCCGCGGCAAACGACCCGCGTTCGACCACCGCGACCAGCGTGCGCATTTGTCGAATATTCATGTGCCCCATACCGCTTGGTGGTTGGCCGACGATACCCTGATCAACCCAAAAGCGGCGGGTTGATCCCCACGATCATCTTAAACCAGTTTGTCCCCAAACAAAAACTCCGCTGCAATATCAAGGCGTAGATGAGGGGGGCCGTATCCGGGCCTGCCATCCCGCACCGGCGGGGCAAAGCGCATGAAACCATAATCTTCTGACAGCCAGCCCTCCTGCCCTTCCGCATCCGGGCGGCGGGAAGCATCGACGATGGCGCCCGGATCATCGGGCAATTGCCCCGGATAGACCACTACTTCCTCGCCCGTCTCCATGCCGCGCCCGCGCACGCAATGCAGCGTCTCGCCGCCTTCCTTTACTTCCTGCTCCACCGTCGCACGCAAGGATGCCAGCGCCAATGCTTCGACCCGCGCGCCCTTATAGGATGCCCGCTCGATGCTTTCGCGCACCAGCGCTGTGGTGATCGCCTGCAACTGCGCGTGCTGCGTATGGTGCACATGGTCGGCCTTCGTTGCCGCGAACAGCAGCCGCTCAACTTTCCGCCCGAAGATCGGCCCCAGCCAGCCCTGTTCACCATGACGAAAGCAATCGAGAATCTCGCTCATGGCTTTCCGCAAATCGGCCACGGCCCTCGGCCCCGCATCAATGGCCGACAAGGCATCAATCAGAACGATCTGGCGATCCACCTTCGAAAAATGATTCTGGAAGAACGGTTTGACCACCACCCGCCGATACGCCTCGTAACGATCCCGCATCAGCCGCGCGAGCGATCCCCCCGGCCCGTCCGGCTCCGGCAATGGCGCGAAGGTTACAGCAGGTGTTCCCTCCAGATCACCCGGCATCAGGAACCGCCCCGGTGAAATCGCACTCAGCCCCGCCTTGCGTGCGGCCTTGAGATATTCCGCGAATAATGCCGCCCCTTCGCGCGCCACAGCCTCGTCCACCGACGCAGTCCCGTCCACACGTTCGGCCCAGGCCAGGTACGCCCTCGCATGTTCGATCCGCTCCGGTTTGCGCGCGGCTTCCACACTCTGCCGCGACCAATCCTCCCAGCGTGTGTTCAGCAATGGCAGGTCAAGCAGCCACTCCCCCGGATAATCCACGATATCCAGATGCAACACGCCATCACTCGCAAATGATGACAGCAGCCCCGTCCGCCGATACCGGATCGACAACCGCAATTCGCTGATCCGTCGGGTACTCGATGGCCAAACCGGGTCCGGCCCTGTCATCGCCGCCAGATGCTCCTCAAATTCAAAGCGCGGCACATCGGCATTGGGTTGTGGGCGCAGCATTGCCGCTTCGATCCGCCCGCCTGACTGCGCAGCGAGGCGCGTCATCCGCTCGCGTTCCAGCAGGTTCGCAATCAATGAGGTGATAAATACCGTCTTCCCCGCCCGGTTCAGCCCGGTAACACCGATACGCAGGGACGGTTCAAAGAACGATCCCGCCCTCCGGGTCGTATCCTCAACCAACCGCAGCGCGTCGTCGGCAAAATCGGCGATGAAGGTCATGCGAAGCTCCCGGTTGAGAGAGATATAGCGTCTCGGCCTAACAGTTTCACCACGCCTGATTGATAGCGTTTGTGACTGTGGTTAAAAATCCGGCAGAGCCGCGTCTTTCCTTACCCGACCTGACGCCGCCCCCTTAACTGCCCCGCCGAGCCATAAACGCCAGACGCTCGAACAAATGCACGTCCTGTTCGTTCTTGAGCAAGGCTCCATGCAGCTTTGGCAAGGTCTCCGTCGGGCTGCGACGCAGGTCAGTGGGGTCAATGTCTTCGGAGACCAACAACCTGATCCAGTCAAGAACTTCGGACGTGGAGGGCTTTTTCTTCAGGCCCGGAACCTCGCGGATTTCGTAGAATTGGGTCAGTGCCTCGCGCAGCAGATTCTGCTTGATGCCGGGATAATGGACCTCGACAATTCTGGCCAACGTCTCGGCTTCCGGGAAGCTGATATAATGAAAGAAACACCGGCGCAGGAAAGCATCGGGCAGTTCTTTTTCGTTGTTCGATGTGATGATGACAACCGGGCGCTGGACGGCCTCGATGGTCTCGCCGGTTTCGTAGACATGAAACGCCATGCGGTCGAGTTCCTGCAACAAATCATTCGGAAACTCGATATCGGCCTTGTCAATCTCATCAATCAGCAAGACGACGCGCTTTTCGGCGGTGAAGGCTTCCCATAGCTTGCCGGGACGGATGTAGTTTTTGACGTCATGCACCCGTTCCTCACCAAGTTGGCTGTCGCGCAGGCGCGAAACGGCATCATATTCATATAGACCCTGCTGCGCCTTGGTGGTCGATTTGACATGCCATTCCAGCAAGTCCATCCCCAGTGCTCCGGCCACTTGCCGCGCCAGTTCGGTTTTGCCGGTTCCGGGTTCGCCCTTCACCAGCAATGGCTTTTGCAAGGTAATGGCGGCGTTGACCGCGATGGTGAGATCGCGGTCAGCGATGTAGTCGGCAGTGCCTTCGAAACGCATCGGGGAGCCTCGTCCGGTGGGAGTTAACCGGACGGGGAATACACCAGTCGCAAGGGTGAGGGAAGCGGTGCTTCGCCCCTGTCTTACGTTCAGTTATTGCTCGCAACCTCTGCCGCTTTCGACAGGCCATCGAAATGTGCGCGGAGATGCTTTTCGATGATCGCTGCCGTCACGCCATCTTCGTCCATGCGTTTGAGTTCAAGGTCAATTTTGCCCATCGTCCCCCGGCTGCGCGGATCGAATTTGGGATAAACGATATGCAGCGGGCGGATAGCCAGCGGCGTATCGGCCACATCAATCTGGTCATCAAGGCCCAGTTTGATGATCTCTCCATTGCCGACCATAGCCGAGAGAGAGACCACATCCACATCGCCCTCGACCAGCATCCTGAAGCAATCAGCGGGCGTTTCGGGGGCCGTGCGCACAATCTGGCCACCCTCGACTTTCGCGCTGATGTCATCAGCGAAATAACCTTCAGGGCGACAAAGGTTCAGACCATCAAGATCGTCAATCCCTTCAAAATCCAGTGGTGCGCCGGTCTTGTGATACACGACGATCAATACTTCATATACGGGCCGTGAATACCACAGCGCCTGTCGTCTTTCGTCGGTTTCATACCACGGGAAGCTGGCCTTGAACGTACTCTTCTGGGTCGCCTTCATGGCGTAATCCCACGGCAAAAACTCAATTTCAGGATCATAACCTGCACGGGTCATTGCCGTGCGGACCAGATCAGTAAACAGTCCTCCTTCCGGCAAGCCCTTGTCCGTGAAAGGCGCGTAGTCGTTGCCGGTCACAATGGAAAGCGTCGGGCTGCCCTCATTGGCGCGAACGGTCTGGATTTCCGGTGTAGCGGCTTCAAGATCGGGAATTGTAAGAACAGTACCGGGAAAGATCAGGCGACCACCTTGTTTTATCTTGTCGGCATTGGCGTTCAGAATCGGTTGCCACAAGACCGAATTGCCATAGAAACGCCGCGCAATACGCGACAGGGAATCGCCCCGGCGTACAGTATAGCTACGCTCCCCTGTGCTTTTGGTTGATTCGGAAGACCGCTCGAAGCCAGGTTTCGTGACCTTGGCGAGACGCGCTCCGGTCTCGTCATCGGGTGCAGGTTGTGCGTGTACACCCCCCACTCCGAAACCCAGCGCCATGGCCCCCACCAATGCGAACGCTTTGATATGCATTATAGTTCTCCCATTACGGAACAGGTGCTAACCGATTCTGTTAACCTAACGTCTCATAATCCTTCCAGTTGCGCAAATGCCATCGCCTCGCCACATTCATCCATGTGTGGTAGACTGACGTATGAGCATTCGTCTGACCCTCGCCAATTTCTATCTGCGCCGCTTTGTGCGCCCCGTTCTCTCGCGTATGGATGAACCGGAGGCCGCACGACGGCATCTGGAGCGTTCCGCAGCGTTGGTAATGGGAGTGCCGCGCGAAGCACGCTATCTGGAAGACCATGTTCCGGGACCGGGGGGGGCGGTGCCGGTGGAATGGGTAAGCTGTGGGCGGGCTGAACGGCGGCGGGTCGTACTGTACCTGCATGGTGGAGCGTATCTGATGGGGTCGCCACAGACCCATCGCCCGATCACCGCTCCGCTTGCGCAACTGACCGGAATGCGCGTGATGGTCCCCGATTATCGCCTTGCACCTGAGCATCCAGCCCCGGCGGCGGTGGAAGACGCCCTTGCCGCTTACGCCACGCTGCTGGCACAGGGATACAGGCCAGAGGATATTGCGCTGGCGGGGGAAAGCGCGGGCGGTGGCCTCGTCTTCGCCCTGTTACTTCTGGCACAGGAGAAAGGGTATCCACCCCCAGGCTGCATTGTGGCCCTAAGCCCGTGGGTCGATTTGGCGCATACGGGCGCAAGTATCCGCGAGAATGCTGATTGCGAAGCGATGCTGCCTGCGGAAAGGGTTAACGAAGTCGCAGCGTTCTATATTGGCGAAGGCGACCCCCGTGATCCGATTATCTCGCCGCTTTATGGAACGTTCGTGAACCCGCCTCCCGCCTTCATCACCGTGGGCGAACCGGAAATCCTGCGCGATGATGCGATCCGCATGACCGAACACCTGCGCGAAGCCGGTGGCGAGGTAGAGTTTCACAAAATTCCGAAAGTCCCCCATGCGTGGCAGTTCTTCGGCCCGCACCTACCCGAAGCACGGGTGTCTATGGAAAGCGCTGCCGGATTCATCAAGGTACGGTTGGGGGCGACGGCAGTAACGACCTGATCGCAGCAGCCATGGCGGGGGCATTCCTTTTGGTAATCACCCTGCTTCCAATCGGTTATACCATCGCACTTGTGATCGTGAGTGACGGTTGCGGTAGCTTGAGTGGTCTTATCCGGGGGAGTAATCTTGTCAAAGGAGTGAGGATCATCTTGGCCTCACTCTACCGGAGTCTGCTTTTTTGTTTTCCAACGACACTCCATACGCCATCAATTGCGCACCTTGCCCGTGCTGTCGCCCTGCCCGTTACTGCAAAAATGATTCACCATAACGCAATAAAGGCCGTTAACTTCACGGCTTTTCGTCACCTCCGCGCCGCATTCCAAACGTGATTTTTCGCAGCTAAAAGTCCGATGGCGTCAACTGTTAACCCCCGATCCTGAGAGTATTTCAATGCCTGTACTCAGCTTTATGTCGAGCCTTTTCCTGTTCGTGGTGGGATTGATCCTCGCGGCTATCGTCGCTGTGTTTGTGATCGACGTGACCCAGACTAAAGATGCCGTTCGAAAGAATTACCCGGTAATCGGGCGTTTCAGAAAAGCATTCTCAACTCTTGGCGAGTTCTTCCGGCAGTATTTTTTCGCAATGGACCGCGAAGAAATGCCTTTCAACCGTGCAGAACGGGAATGGATCGAAAAGTCATCTTCAGGGCATGATAATACGATAGCGTTTGGATCGACACGAAGCCTGACGCCGGTGGGGACCGCGATCTTTGTGAACTGTCCCTATCCAACCCTCGATGAAGACGCCGAAGAAACCCCCGGAGTGGTGATCGGCCCACACACAACGCATCCGTATTTGGCCAAATCAATCATCAATATCTCCGGGATGAGCTTTGGAGCAATTTCTAAACCTGCCGTTCTGGCGTTGTCACGGGGGGCGAAGAAAGCGGGATGTTGGTACAACACGGGTGAAGGCGGACTTTCCCCGCACCACCTTGATGGTGGCTGTGACATCGTTTTTCAGATCGGGACCGCAAAATACGGTGTTCGCAACGATGACGGAAGCCTGAGCGAAGAAAAACTGCGCGCTGTCGCTGCCTACGAGCAGGTAAAAATGTTCGAAATCAAGCTGAGTCAGGGGGCCAAGCCGGGCAAAGGGGGCATCCTGCCCGGCGCCAAGGTCAGTGCCGAGATCGCAGCCATTCGCGGGATTCCGAAAGGAAAGGACTCAATCTCACCGAACCGCCATCCTGAAGTTGATAATAACGGCGAACTCCTCGATTTCATTGCTCGCGTCCGCGATATCTCAGGCAAACCAACAGGCTTCAAAAGCGTCATCGGTGCTTATGGCTGGCTTGAGCGGCTGTGCGAAGAAATCCATGCGCGCGGCATCGAAAGCGCCCCTGATTTTATTGCCATTGATAGCGGAGATGGTGGAACCGGCGCCGCACCCATGCCGCTGATGGATAATGTTGGCCTGCCGATCCGGGAGGCTTTGCCAATCGTTGTGGACATCCTGTCCCGGTATGGTTTGCGTGACCGGATACGGGTCATTGCGTCAGGCAAGCTGATAACACCTGCTGAAGTCGCGTGGGCCTATTGCGCCGGTGCAGATTTCGTGGCTTCGGCTCGCGGGTTCATGTTCTCTCTGGGGTGTATTCAGGCGTTGAAATGCAACAAAAACACATGCCCCACCGGCATAACCACACACGATAAACGTCTGCAAAAAGGCCTCAACCCCGTGGACAAGGCCGAGCGTGTGAAGAAATTCGTCGAAAAAATTCACTACGGCGTGGGCCTGATTACGCATTCCTGTGGTGCAAAAAATCCGCGCGCATTGAAACGATATCATGTCCGTATTGTTCAGAATAACGGCAGATCGGTTGCCATGGACGAGCTGTACCCACCCCATGAAACCAAAGCCGAATTCGCCAAAACATCCTGAATTTTTCCCACCTGTTAATATGGAATATTACTATGCAAAAATTCGATACACTGAACCACCACCGGCTAAAGCCGGTGGGTTCTCAAGAGGCGATTGAAATCGCCTTTTCTTAAATGAGCGCCTCCGGCGCACTCTGAACTTTTCTTGTCCGCCTGGAAGCCGGAGGTTTTGAACCGATATGCGGACAATCAAACTGGCAGGTTAAAGCGATCAAGTCAGGTCAGGAATTACGCCAAAGCCGCGCATTTCCTGACAATCCTTGACTCTGCTGATCGCCAATCACTCTAAAAACGCCAACCGACACGGACCCCCAGATTATCAATACCGGGGTTTTCATCGGCCAGGAACGCGTTGGATTCGTGATCGAAATACAGCGAAATGCTTGCATTTTGCGTCACGTCGATCCCG
>CALFFK010000051.1 GCA_937957975.1 uncultured Neomegalonema sp. | reverse complement strand
CTCCGCTTTGGGTTGTGAAAATCCTGGAGGCTGACGCGCCATTATTTTTCAATCCCTTCTTCGTTTGTATGAGTTTTTCAATCAGTATGAGAAAAGTTTTACGCATATTGCTCGTCGCAAATGAAGATAGAAATCTGCTTCAAAGTCGGTGGTATTCGACGGAATGGAAGTTACGAAATGGCCTGATCCGTAACGATCATCTGGTTCTTTTCTTTTCTGACAGGGATGTTGCGCGGGAACTGTCTTTGCTGCCGTCAAAAAAGTTTGGCGTCAAAAAGATGAATCTGAAGCTTGTTGAAACCGTCCGGCACTTTGCGCCGCATATCGTCCTTTTTGGCCATGCAGATCTTTGCTCGAATGATACCTTTGAGGCAATTCGACTTGCAGCGCCCGGCGTACGTTTGGCCCAGTTTAATGTCGATGCAACATTTCGCGTTAAAACGATGAAAAAATTTGCTGGGCGCGCCCGGCATATGGATGCTTCCTTTATCACGACCTGTGATGCAGCCGGGTTGAAGCCACTGCTCTTACGGAATCAATCAATTTATTTCATGCCTAATCCTGTGGACGCTTCTATCGAAACATCACGGGTGCATGATCAGCCAGCTTCATCATTGGATTGGGATGGACAGTTTCTTGGCACGGGTATTGAGAAACGCGCCGAGCAGTTGGATTATATCGCTACCAATCTGCCAACAGGTTATCGTTTTTCTGTTCGGGGCCGGGCCACAGAAGGTAAGCATTTAGTGAGCGCCTCGTATTTTAATGCGTTGGCGCAAGGGGCGAGTAGCCCAAATCTTCCTCTGGATGATGCAAGGCCCGCTGCATATCTATACTCATCAGACCGAATTGCGCAATTATTGGGCAGTGGAGTTCTTGCCTATACTCAGGCTGATGCCGGACTCAGTGCTTTATATGAGGATGGTATTGTTGAGTGGAAAGATCGTGCTTCGCTTGTCGAAAATATGGCCCGCTTTGGGCGAGACGATACAGCGCGGAGGACAATAGCAGGGATCGGTCATCGACTGGCCCATGAGCGAATGTCGAGCACACTCGTATCCGCAGCAATGATCGAAACAATTATGGAATGGCCACTATCGCATTCCTACGCATGGCCGACCGATCCAATTCTTTGACAGACTTTTGTGCAGGTTCACCCTTTGGCGGATACCACGTCGTCCACCCATTTCGGCACGATCACACTGGCCGCCCCTTCGCGCACTTCGTCAAAGCGCCCGCCGGAGGCTTCGAGGTTCAGTTCCAGCGTTCCCACCCCTGCTTCCTGCGCGATCTCCACAAAGCCAGCCGCCGGGTAGACTGTCCCGCTTGTGCCGATGGATACGAACAGGTCCGCCGTCCTGATGGCCGCCACGGCTTCATCCATGAGATAGGGGATTTCCCCGAACCAGACGATATTCGGGCGCACGGTCCCGGCGGTCCCGCAATCGGGGCAGACATCCCTGACGCTCATATCATCGCGATGGGGCCAGACATGCCCACAGGCCGCGCAGAGTGCTTCAAACAGGCTGCCATGAATATGCAGGGCGTCCTTTGCGCCGCCCTGCTCGTGCAGATCATCAATATTCTGCGTGATGAGCGTAACGTCGTGAGTATCACATAACCGCCCCAGCGCATGATGTGCCGCATTCGGCTTTGCATCCCGCGCATTGGCTCGGCGCATATTATAGAAATCCAGCACCTTCGCCGGATTGCGCCCATAGCCTTCGGGCGTTGCCACCTCTGCCAGATCGAACTGTGTCCACAGCCCGTCCTTGTCGCGGAACGTGCCAAGGCCCGATTCTGCGGAAATTCCGGCTCCGGTCAGGATGGCAATACGCATATTACATCTGCCGCTCGACCATCAGCCGCTTGATATTGCCGATGGCTTTTGCCGGGTTCAGGCCTTTGGGGCAGGCTTTGGTGCAGTTCATAATCGTGTGACAGCGATAAAGGCGGAATGGGTCTTCCAGATTGTCGAGCCGTTCGCCCCGCGCTTCATCGCGACTGTCCGCGATCCAGCGATAGGCTTGCAACAGGGCGGCAGGGCCGAGATAGCGGTCGCCATTCCACCAATAGGACGGGCAGGAGGTCGAGCAACAGGCGCAGAGAATACACTCATAAAGGCCGTCGAGTTGCTCCCGCTGTTCCGTCGATTGCTTCCATTCGGTCGAGGGGGTGGGCGAGTCTGTCTTAAGCCATGGCTCGATGCTCGCGTGCTGTGCATAGAAATGCGTCAGGTCGGGAACAAGGTCTTTCACCACCGGCATATGGGGCAGGGGATAAATCCTCACATCCCCTTCGATTTCCGCAATGCCCATGGTGCAGGCCAGCGTATTCGCCCCGTCGATATTCATCGCGCAGGAGCCGCAGATACCCTCGCGGCAAGACCGGCGAAAAGTCAGCGTCGGGTCGATCTCGTTCTTGATCTTGATGATCGCGTCCAGAACCATTGGCCCGCAATCTTCCGTGTCGATGTAATACGTGTCGATGCGCGGGTTTTCGCCTGCTTCGGGATTCCAGCGATAGATGCGAAATGCCTTGAGGTTTGCCCCCTCACCCTTGGGCCACGTCTTGCCCTGAACGATCTGGGAATTCTGGGGAAGCGTGAACTTGGCCATGGGGCGTCTCTTTCGCTGAACGGGAATGGGGCGGATTATAGGCTATTCGCTGCGCTGTGCCATCCTGTATTTCGTCGCATGGCCGGGGTTAGGAAAATGCTATCGAAAGACACACGGGGCAGGGTTTCCAGCCTGCCCGCCGTTCCTGCATTGGTCAACATCCCGCCCTGCGCCTCAATGGCGGCGCGCAGGATGGCAAATTGTTCATACTTTTTGTGGGGCAAACACAGCGGACAGAGGGATAGTTTCTTCGATGCGGTGCAATCAGGCACTCGCCATTTTCTTGGCTTCCAGAGCCAATTCTATGGCTGGTGTGAGATCGCTTATCGACCCGCTTCTCCGACTGTTATGTCCAAATCCGCTGATGGCCGCAGCCTAGTATACCCGCGCTTTCGGTGCAATTTTCGCCGGGGCGATGCCGCCCTCGTCGGGGTTGGTCAGGGGCTGGGTATGCACACCGCGATAGGTCAGATCGACATTGCCGGTATCGGAAACGGTGGCCAGCGAGTGAACGCGCCAATTGGCGTCGTCGCGCTCGGTATAATCCTCGCGGGCATGGGCGCCCCGGCTCTCCTTGCGGGCCTCTGCCGAATACACCGTTGCGATGGCGTTGGGCATCAGGTTTTCCAGCTCCAGCGTCTCCATCAGATCGGTGTTCCAGATCAGTGTGCGGTCGGTGACGCGAATATCGGCCATTTTCTGCCAGATGGCAGATATGCGCTGACAGCCCGATTGCAGCGTTTCTTCGGTGCGGAAGACGGCGGCGTCTTCCTGCATTGCCACCTGCATATCATCACGGATTTCTGCCGTGGGCGAGCCGCCATCGGCATTGCGCAGCCGGTCAAAGCGATCCATGATCTGTTCGGTCGCGGGTGCGGGGGCTTCCTGCACGGCGCTGTTCGGATCAATCACTTCCGCCGCACGGATACCCGCTGCGCGCCCAAAGACCACCAGATCAATCAATGAATTAGAGCCGAGCCGGTTCGCCCCATGCACGCTCGCACAGCCCGCCTCACCAATGGCCATCAGGCCGGGAACGATAGCGTCCGGGTTCTCTTCGGTCGGGTTCAGCACTTCGCCCCAGTAATTCGTCGGGATGCCGCCCATATTGTAATGCACTGTCGGCAGAACAGGGATCGGTTCGTTGTTCAGATCGACACCGGCAAAGATACGCGCGCTTTCCGAAATCCCCGGAAGGCGCAGGTTCAGCGTTTCGGGGGGCAGGTGATCGAGATGCAGGTAGATGTGGTCCTTCTTCGGCCCCACACCGCGCCCTTCGCGGATTTCCATGGTCATACAGCGCGACACGACATCGCGGGAGGCCAGATCCTTGTAGGTGGGCGCATAGCGTTCCATGAACCGCTCGCCCTCGCTGTTCACGAGATAGCCGCCCTCGCCCCGTGCGCCTTCGGTGATAAGGCAACCGGCCCCGTAGATGCCGGTAGGGTGGAACTGCACGAATTCCATGTCCTGTAGCGGCAGACCGGCCCGCGCGACCATGCCGTTTCCGTCGCCGGTGCAGGTATGGGCCGAGGTTGCCGAGAAATAGGCGCGCCCATAACCGCCCGTAGCAAGAATGACCGTTTTCGCATTGAAGCGATGCATGGTCCCGTCATCCAGCTTCCACGCTATGATGCCGGTGCATTCGCCTTCGTCGCTCATCAGCAGGTCAATGGCGAAATATTCGATGAAGAATTCTGCGTTGTTCTTGACCGATTGCCCATACAGCGTGTGCAGGATCGCATGGCCTGTGCGATCAGCCGCCGCGCAGGTGCGCTGAACGGGTGGGCCTTCGCCAAATTCGGTGGTGTGCCCGCCAAAGGGCCGCTGGTAGATATTGCCTTCATCCGTGCGCGAGAATGGCACGCCGTAATGATCCAGTTCATAGACGGCCTTGGGGGCTTCGCGCGCCAGATACTCCATCGCATCCATATCGCCCAGCCAGTCCGACCCCTTGATGGTGTCGTACATATGCCATTGCCAGTGATCCGGCCCCATATTGCCAAGCGACGCCGCGATTCCCCCCTGCGCCGCCACGGTATGCGAGCGGGTGGGAAACACTTTCGTCACACAGGCCGTCTTCAGCCCCCGCTCCGAACAGCCAAGCGCCGCGCGAAGCCCCGCTCCGCCAGCGCCAACGACAACAACGTCATAGGTATGGTCGATGATGTCATAGGCGGCCATGGGGAGTGCTCCGGTTCGGTGATTCGTATTTGCGACGCAAGATAGCGTGTGCGGACTGATCTTTCGATACCTTGCGGCGCTTTGCCTTGGGGCGAGGCGTTATGCGTCTGGGAAAAGAAGCAATATTGCGCCCGCCGGTAATCAGCCCGTGCCGCAGTTAGCGTGTCATTCCCGAAAATGCGGGACTCTCCCCGGATTCCTGCATTCGCAGGAATGACACCATGCGGGGAAGAAATTACACCGTAAACGCGATCATTGCGATGGAGAAGGCGGCGGCGAAGCCGAGCAGCAGTGTGCCGAGTTTGACCGCGATCAACAGGCCCGTGCGCAGCGCCGGGGCATGGATGTAATCCTCGATCACCACCTGCAACCCAAGGCGCATATGGTGGAAGACGGCCAGCATGAACAACGCGGCGACGATGGCATTGAAGGGGTGTTTGTACATCGACACCACCTCCACCCACGGCTTGCCCAGCGCAATCGCGAACGGGATAAAGAAGAACGGTGCCAGCACGGCCAGCGAAATTGCCGAGAGCCGCTGTGTCCACCAATGCTCGGTGCCGCCCTTGGCGGAGCCGAGGCCACGAACGCGGGCGCGGGGGGTCAACATGGTCATATCCGTCTCTCCCTCAATTCGCCCAGCCGACGATAAACAGCCCCAGAGCCATCAGCCCGGCTGCCACAATCGCCATGATCCCGGTCGTCTTCACCTGATCCAGCTCAAATCCGTAGCCTGCATCCCACAGCAGATGCCGGATACCGTTGCACAGGTGATAGCACAGCGAAAATGTGAACCCCAGCAGCACCAGATGCCCCAGCCAGCTTGTCAGCAACCCGTTGATGAAATCGAACGCGCCCTCACCTGTCGCGGCGGCAATGAACCACCACGCGACCAGCACCGCCCCGATGCTGTTGCCTACTCCGGTAATCCGGTGAAAGGCTGACATCACAGAAGTAATTTGCGGCTTGTAGACCTGAAGATGCGGTGACAGCGGGCGATTGCCCCGGCCTACATCGGCTCCGGTTTCGACATTGGACATGGGGATCAGGGCCTTCCGTTACTGGTGGGATTCGCACAGGCGACGCTTTGACGTGACCCTACAGGAACTGGCGTTCCACGAGCAAGAAGACACCTTGCCGCTAAAGGTTTTGCATTAAAGCCGTCCCGGTTTTCGCTGCCTCTCGCCTGCGGCGCGAACGCGAAACCCGGTTCATTGCTTCAGCCTTAATGCAATACGTCCTAATCCCCTTCGCCGGGCTTCTCGGAGAAATATTTCTCGAACTTGCCCTTCTCGCCATCGTACTTTTCGGCGTCGGTGGGCTGTTCCTTCTGCTGCGTGATAACGGGCCAGACCTCCGAGAATTTGCGGTTGATCTCAAGCCAGTTCTCCAGCCCCGGTTCGGTATCGGGCCGGATGGCATCGGCGGGGCATTCCGGCTCGCAAACGCCGCAATCGATGCATTCGTCGGGGTGAATGACGAGCATGTTCTCGCCTTCATAAAAGCAATCGACAGGGCAAACTTCCACGCAATCCGTGTATTTGCATTTAATGCAATTATCTGTGACGATGTAGGTCATAGAGTCGTGTTCCCGGCGAGCTTCGTTGCTGTCAAGCCGGGTTTCTAGATCATTTCGACCGGCCGGGGATACCCGTTTTTTCGTGAACCCCGAACGGACACCGCCCCCGGACGGCCTTTGGGCTTTCCGGGGGTGGTGAAAGTTCCGTAAGACGATGACGGATTAACGGTTCAGCAACTTGTCACAGTTTTTCGTGTCGTCGTTGCCTTCCTGATCCGGGTAGGAGACGGGGCGATCATCGCGGGGCTGATGATACGCGATTTCCTCCATGTCGATGGAATGACCGGCCCTCTGGGAAATCGTGGGTTCGTAGGTATAGGTCACGACGGTCTTCATCAGGTAGTCACTATCAGCAATGGACAGGTTGGTCGGTGCGTTTTTCAGATCGTCACCCGGCATTGCCCCACCATCCACAAGGGCACCATTTTCCCAACCCCTGTTCCAGACGACAAACATCTCCGGGACCGACCCTGTCGTATCGCTTGGATCCTGATGGCAGACGATTGCGGCGGTTATGACCACTTTTAAATCGCCTACGGGAAAAGGTTCCATCAATACAGGGGCCGCATTCATCAGGCTTTCGAAGCTTGCATCATCGACCTCGGTGGTTTCCTGCGAGATCAGGTCGCCGAGTACGCTGGCTGTTTGTGAAACCTTGCCATTAGCCCAAAGACTCTGGGTTGCTGTTGTGGTTCCGAGCAGGAACACGACAAGCAAGGGGGCAATGAAAGCAAATTCGATTGCCGCAACGCCGTCTTCTTTCCGGTAAAAATGAGAGACGCGCGTAATGCTTCGGTGCAAAATGCTGTTTATCATGGTGTCTGGCATCCTGTATCTGAACCGAAGGGTTCGTTTCGGAAAGCGGTACTTGCGGTTAATGTGAGTGAGCCACTATTGCCGCCGAGGGATTCGGCCAGCAGTGGGAATACAACTTCCCATTGGTAGAATGTTCGCAAGAGCATCGTGGATTCCGATCCGCCAGGATCGACCGCTTCTGTAATCGCGTCAAAGTCGGTTCCTGCTTCCATTCGGTTGCCGTCAAAATCCGAAAGTTCTTCAAGGATCACCTTGAGATTGGCCATGCAGGCAGATTCGCTTTTCAACGAGATGCGGTCGCAGATTTCTTCTTTGACCGTCTGGATCGTTGCACAGCCAGCCGCACCGGTATAAATCGGTCGCGCTGCGCCTTCGACGGCGTTTGAAACCGAACTGCGCATCAGGTGGATCAACGCGACTTCCATCGTCCCAAGTGTAATGGCGAGGAATGGGCCGATGATGAAGGCGAATTCGATTGTGGAGACGCCGCGCCGATCACGTTTGAAACGCCCGGCTGCGCGTCGCGCTTGTTGGCAGAAGGATGCCAGCTTTGGTCTGCTCATCGGATTCTTGTGTCCCTTACCCCAGGTGCCATTACTGAGGAAAGATCGCACAAACAGGTTTCTTGATTTTAAATGTTCAGTGTAATGATTCCATGTTTATTTGTTTTACATAAAGTGTACTATGTCTGATACTCAGGAAGTTACCCTACGGCGAAATTTATACGGTAGGCGAGGCTCGCGTTTGCGCGGCGCGCGCCGGGACACTTTCGAGGCTCGCCGTGACCACTACGCCGCTTTGCCGGAAGGGGAAACCACCCCGACATTCGATACCGATGGAGAGATCTGGCTGGAAGTCGGCTTTGGCGCAGGTGAGCATCTGGTTGCCCAGGCTCAGGCAAATCCATCTGTCACGCTCATCGGATGCGAGCATTATGTCGATGGCGTTGCATCCTGCCTTTCCAAACTTGAAGCAGAGCGCGTCGAAAACGCCCGTATCCACCACGGGGATGCCCGCGATCTGATGGATGCAATGCCTGAGTCCGGCATTGCCCGCGCCTTTTTGCTCTATCCTGATCCCTGGCCAAAGGCCAAGCATCACAAGCGGCGCTTCGTCAGCACCGAAAATCTCGATTCCTTTGCGCGAATTTTGCGGAGCGGCGCGCATCTGCGGATCGCTTCGGATATTCCGGATTATATCGACTGGACACGCGAGCATGTCGGGCCGCATTCCGGGTTTGCCCTTGTCTCCGATACTGGCACGGCATGGGATGACTGGCCCGGAACCCGCTACGAAGCCAAGGCGCTGCGTGAAGGGCGAACTCCAGCCTATCTGACATATGAGAGGGTTGCGCGATGATCCGCCCGGAAGCAGCGGCCCTGCTGAAACGCTGGTTCGAGCCGATGGTCGCCCTCGGCGTAACCCTTGCCGCGCTCTGGATTGTGGGTTTGCCCGATTTTCGGCTCAACTGGCTCAGTGTCCTGCTCGGTGCGCCCCTTGCGGTTGCGGGGATCGTCTGGTTGCGGGTTGCGATCCGCCGCGCGCGGTCACAGGGATCGGCAGGGGAGGGCGAATTGTTCGTCGAGGAACGGCGCGTGTTGCATGTGGGCGCTTTCGGTAATGTGCAGATTGATCTTGATGATGCCAGCCGCATTGATCTTTTCGCGAAGGGCAACCGCGCGAGCCTGATGGTGCATACGCCTGATGGTCCCCCCGTCGCGCTGCCCCTTGGGGCGAAAGGGGTTGATGCTCTCTATGATGTTCTGACCGGCCTTCCCGGCATGGATACTGATGCCCTTCACGCCCGCCTTGGCCGGGCGCGCAAGGCGGGTAATGACGAAATCGGGGCTGTCTGGACACGGCCTGTGC
>CALFFK010000050.1 GCA_937957975.1 uncultured Neomegalonema sp. | reverse complement strand
GGCACGATCCGCTCGTCGATGACGGCGCTGAATGCCTGTGTCGCGGCGAGGCGGCGGATGAGGCGGGTTCCTGCGATCATCATGCGGCGGTCGTAGTCGGTATCCAGATAATTGGGGTGGATTTCGGGGGGCGCGGCGGGGTCCGGGCTGCGCAGCGTCAGGTGGCCCCGGCTGGTCGGGCGACAGGGGTTGAAGCCGAGCAGGAATCCCGGAAACGGATCAGGGTTCATCAGCGGGCGCGTGCCGACGGGGGCGCGGGTATAGCTGACGGGCGAGAAATAGAGCTGGGTATCCGGGGCGTGCGCGCCTTGCTCCAGCGTGACGAAGCCACCCGCCTGATTGAGGCTCAGCGCCAGCGGTCCCTTGCGGGTGAGGAGGAAGCGCAGGCCCTCGCGCAGCTTGCCGTGCCAGGGGCCGAGCATCTGGTTCATCGTCGGCACGGTCGCGCGGTAGAGGTGGTCGTAGCCGAGATGGTCTTGCAGATTGCGCCCGATCTCCGGCGCATGGTGGCGGACGGGGATGCCGTGGCGCGCCAGCGTCTCGCCGGGGCCGATGCCGGAGAGCATGAGGAGCTGGGGCGAATTGACGGCACCGCCGGACAGGATGACTTCGCGGCGGGCATGGGCGATGTGGGTCTTGCCCCGGCGGCGATAGCGGATGCCGGTGGCGCGGGCATCGGTGATCTCGATCCGCTCGGCATGGGCGTGGGTGAGGACGCGCAGGTTCGGGCGCTTCATGGCGGGGCGCAGGTAGGCCCGTGCCGCGCTCGCCCGCCATCCGCCCTGCGTCGTGATCTGGTAGAGGGATGCGCCCTCCATCGACGCGCCGTTATAGTCGGCGGCGCGGTCGATCCCGGCTTGCCTGGCGGCGGCGAAATATGTGTCGCAGAGGGGGTGGACAGTGCCGGTAGTGTCAGTGACGGAGAGGGGACCGCCCTGCCCTCGCGTCTGGTCGCCGCCGCCCTGCCAGTCCTCCATACGGCGAAAGACCGGGGCGACGGAAGCCCAGTCCCAGCCGGGGACGTTCCAGTTGTCGAAATCCGTGGGGTGGCCACGCACATAGACCATGGCGTTGATCGAGGAGGAGCCGCCCAGCACCTTTCCCCGTGGCCAGTAGGACCGCGCACCGTTCAGGCCGGGGACAGGCTCGGTCTCGTACTTCCAGTTCACACGGGCATCGTAATAGACCTTGCCGTAGCCCATCGGCATCTGAACCAGAAAGCGCCGGTCAGAGCCGCCCGCCTCCAGCAGCAACACGGTATAGCGCCCGTCTTCGCTCAGGCGCGCCGCAAGGGCGCATCCCGCAGACCCCGCGCCGACGACGATAAAATCGTAGGTGTCTTCCATGGTCGCCATCCGACTCAGATTATCGGCGGCGACGATAAGCGACGTTACGCCATCGCGATAGCGCGTTCCTTCGGGCTGATACTCCATGCGATGCCCATGGTTGTCAGCAGCAGGATCGCGGGGATGATCGCGAGGGGCTGGCTGGCCGCGACAAGGGCTGTGGTCCCTGCGCACAGGATCGACGCGACGGCCTCGGCGATGGTCGAGATTTTCGAGGCGACCTGTCGGCGGCGGAACATCGTGCGTCTGGCCTGCGCGCGGAACCAGAGCTGAACGAGGATGGCGCAACCCGCCGCCGTCAACGCGCCGAGGAACGTGACCATCGCTCCCCATGGTGCAACGGTCGCAAGGCCGATGGCCAGCGGCGAGACAACAAGGGCAACGATGACCAGCACGGCCTTGACCTTGGCCCACAGCCGCGCCGAAGCGGCCACGGGGGCCGTGGCGATCAGGTCAGGGGCGTCCTCGCCCGAAATCGTCAACCACGCAAGGCCGCCCGCAAGCTGGCCCACCGCCATAACGACCACGGGGGCGACAATCACAGCGATTTGCGTGTCGCTGCCAAAGCTGACCCACAGCATGACGGCAGGGGGCAGGAGATAAAGCACCTGCATCAATGTCTGGGAGATAAGCCACGGATCGCGGCCTATCAGCTTGAGTTCCTTGTGCATCAGGGCCGCGCCCGTGCTGCGCGCCCTGAATGGGCGGGATGCGCCGCGCTGACGGCGGGAAGCCTCATGAACGCCCAATGCCGTGACAACGATGCGGCGGAACTGGGTCGCGCCCGTCCAGGCGGCGGCGGCAAAGAAGGCCAGTGACACGACAAGAAAGGCCAGCAGCGGGCCGGTTTGGCCCGTCATGGCATGGGCAAGAAACCAGAGCGGCGAGCTGGCATCGGGCGCGTGGCGGGCAACGAAATCCGGGTCAAACAGGGCAAAGCGCGACATCGAGCCATAGGAAATAATCGCCACGACCTGCAAACCAATCAGGAAGGCCGCGCCGATCACCGCCGCCGTGATCTGGGCAATGAGGCGCGTACGCCTGGCCCCGACCCAGCGGAACAGGGCAAGGGTGGCCAGTACGGCCACACCAGTGGCCAACAGCGCGACGGCCAGCATCACGGCATATCCGGCCAGCCAGCGCGGCCCGCCCATCACTGCCGCAACATTGATGAACGGCGCGACCATCAGGACGGACATCACCCATCCCGTCAGGCCCATCATCCCGATCCGCACGAGGAACAAGTCTCGCGAAGGCGCGGGAGACGACAGGATCAGGTCAAGATCATCGCGGGCATAAAAAGCGCGGGTGACGGACTCCATTGCTTGCGACAGCATCATCGTGAAGCTGAGGAAAACGCTGACCGTCAGGATCGCCAAGGTGGTCTGATCGGGCGCGCCGCCCCGCGCAAAAAAAGGCGAGAGGACCGCATAACCGATCAAATGCAGGACACCCGTGAAGATCGCTATGCCGATAAGGGCGCGCTTGGTGCTCTGGTTACGCCAGCCGGAGAAAATCCACGACCAGTCACGCCATGCAAGGCGCAGTTCGTGGCGGGCAAAGCCGGTGAAGGCGCTCATGCGGCGGCGCTTTCGGTCAGGGTTTGCGCGTCGTTCGCTCCGGCGACGATTTCGAGGAAGATGTCTTCGAGCGTGATGCCCCCCGCACTGGCCCGCTCGCGTAGTTCGGACAATGTGCCTTCAGCGATGAGGCGGCCCTTGGCGATAACGCCGATACGGTCGGCCATGCGTTCAGCGACCTCCAGTATATGCGTGGTCATAATGACGGTTACGCCGGTGGCGACCAGCCCTTGCAGCACGCTTTTGACCTGTCGAGCAGACCCCGCATCAAGGCCGGTAAGCGGCTCGTCAAGAATGATCAAGCGCGGTTCGTGGATCAGCGCGCCCGCCAGCGCAACCTTCTGGCGCATCCCCTTGGAGAACCCGCCGCAGCGTTCATCAGCATGGGGCGCAAGGCCGAACTGGTCGAGCAGGGTATCGGCACGAAAGCGGGCAAGGTCGGTATCCATGCTCCAGAGGCCCGCGACGAATTCGAGATATTCGTAAGGGGTCAGCTTGTCGTAGATCATCGGCTCGTCGGGAACCCATGCAAGCACGCGCTTGGCCTCTATCGGGTCAGCGAAAGCGTCAATGCCACAGATCGAGACGGACCCTGCGTCAGCCTCCAGCAGCCCCGCGACCATGCGTAGCGTCGTCGTCTTGCCCGCACCGTTTGGGCCGAGAAGCGCATAGAACTCCCCCGCCCGGATCGTCAGGGCCAGATCGTCCACGGCAGTTTCAGTGAAGGTTTTCTGCAAGCCCCGGATTTCGAGGGCGACCGGGTGGGGGCTGGAACCAGACATCTGTGTCTCACGCACTGGGAAGGGAGACGGGCAGTGTTACGGGCTGGGGCTTGACGTTTGGTGAAGGGGGAGGTCATGGGGCCGCCAGGGTATCCGGCGATCAGGATCGGTCAGGAATTACGCCAGGAGCCTCGCATTTCCTGACACCCTTTGGTTTGACCTGATCGCCAATTACTCTAATCGTTAAAAGCGTTCACTGAAAAGCTATGGTTGAAATCATGTCCTGCCCTTCCGTAATGTCGGAACGGCGATGATGCCAGAATACGAAGGGAAGCCCATGACCAAACTTACCGGAAAATGCCTCTGCGGCGATATATCATTCGAAGCTGATGGTGACGTGCCGGTCATGGCGAATTGCCACTGCACCGATTGCCGCCAATCCACGGGCAGCGCCTATGCCGCACTGATGTTTATGAAACAGGACGATGTGAAGGTCACTGGCACGCCGAAAACCTTTGTTCACAGCTCGGATGCGGGCAGCACGATGACCAAGCATTTCTGTGGCGCGTGCGGAACCCCGATGTTCACGCAGAACTCGGCCCGCGAAGGGATGCTCGGTCTGCGGGCCGGTCTGATCGACCAGCAGGCAGAATTCGCCCCGAAGGTGAATGTCTATACGTCGAGCAAGATGAACGCGACGCCGCTCGACGATGGGCTGAAAGCCTTCGAGAAGATGCCGGGTTAAGCTGATCCAACCTCCGGAACCGTCTTTGCGTTCTGGAGGTTGCATCGATCTTTTTGGAATGACTTTCCAAGCAACGCATAAAATTTCCCCGCCCGGATCGTCAGGGCCAGATCATCCGCGGCAGTTTCGGTGAGGGTTTTCCGCAAGCCCCGGATTTCGAGGGCAACCGGGTGGAGGCTGGAACCGGACATCTGTGTCTCACGCGCTGGGGAGGGAGACGGACAGTGTTATGGGGTACGGCTTGATGTTTGGTGAAGGATTTGGAGTGGATGGGAGCGGTCAGCAAACGCAGGCCATCAAACAACGCAGAGAATTAAAATGCGGGGGTGGGACTCGAACCCACAATACACCGGTCCTATCTGGCCGCCCGACCTCGGGCCTCCCCGCATATGAAACACTAAAAAAGGCGACGGTTCATTGCAAGCGTTCTGACAGAAATAACAGCTCCGTAGGGGCTGTCAGCTTGAACCCCATGATGAAATCCGATGACACGCGACGGTCTTCGGAAAGCCTGAGATAGGTAGTCCAATTGGCAAGCATGGGGTTCAAATTCGCTTCCATGCAAGTCTGCTCGATATCTCCAAGGGTACATTCAGCCATGCCATTCATCACTTTCCATGGACGCGGAAGTTTTGAATAGACCGCGAGTTCTCTGGCGTCATGCTGGCGCATTCCATCAGTGACCAGACGCAGCACTTTTCCCGGCATCCAGCCCGAAAGAAACGCGGTCATACCCATTGTCGAACATAGATGCATGAACGCAATGCGCGCAGCGTTCCAGGCATTGGCAAATATATTCCACGTATAGAAATCGATCCCCTTTTTCGTCACAAGGAGAGTGTCTGGATTGCAATGGATTGCATCGATATGCATCTCAAACTCCATTGCCAGCCGCGCCATTTCCTGCAACCAGTTTCCGAGCAAGGCACCGCGTTCGAGATCGTCCAATCGGTCGATGACTTCCTTGACAGGGTAAACCAGCGCAATCATTGGCCAGTTCACCTGATGATTCAGGCACCTAACAAAAAGCGCATCAAGTAAAGCTTGATCATCGGTGTACTGGCCACTCCAACGAAGACCTTCATGAGGAGAATTTTTGTTGGAAGCTGCAATAGCAACAACCAACGCGCTTAATTGATCACGCATAAATTCTTCATGCGTGATGCAGTTCAATAATCTACCACTTCCAATTGCCTGATACTTCCATATCTCTTGTTTTTTCTTGTATTTCTCCATCTTTAATACAAGTCTCTTAACCACCCGAAATTTACGGTTGTATACATGTCGCTTTTCGGTGATTTTAAGTTGCTGCCGCTCCTCACGATTGGGACGATGAGAAAAGTGAAACCCCGGCAACAAATACAATTCGTCGATCAAGAATGCGATGAATTTCTCTATCTGTTTTGTTCCATTTTCACCGATTGCCAATAATGCACGAGAATCTGAAGTAGATCGAATCTCACTTTTAAACAGGTCTCGTGCGCTGATGATTTGACTTTTCAACGGAAAAATTCCCGGTAAAGGGCGTTCACACCCTGTAACGACGCAGGAAGACCATCTGAGGAAATGATCGAGCAACCATTGGTCTCCCGATACTACTGGCAATTTTTTGGCGCAATAAGCCACAGTCGTTAGTGAGCTCTGCGAAAGCAATTCTCCATACATCGCATTCAAAATTTTTGAAACTTCTTGCGAATTTACTTCAACTGAATGTTTCATTTTTCATTATTTTCTCTGTCATTATCAGAATATCTAGCGTGTATAACAAAGCCTGCCCAGACTTCACCGGAAAAAATCAGTCATTATTTGAACCGAAACTAACAGGTTTATTCTCACCCATGCCTGACATTGCAACGAAATTCCACAAATCTGCTCCTGTCGCAAAAACCGCTACACCGCTACGATTCTTACGCCCAATCATCTGGTATGGATGATCGCAGGGCGGTATTGCAGCGCCATGACCACCGTTTCCGAGATCAGCTATGCCTTTGCGGCGGAGACGCGCTCTGCGCGGGCCGTGATCCGGGCGGTGGAGAACCTGACCGGGCGGCCCCGGCTCCTTCGCATGGCGGATGGGTATGAGCGGGATGTGGCGGCGGGGCGGGATTTCTGGGCGGTGATGGCGGAGCGGTATCGGGTGCGGCTCGATATTGTGGCGGGGTCGGCGGAGCGTATTCCCGCGACGGGGCCGACGGTGGTGGTGGCGAACCATCCGTTCGGGATACTCGACGGGCTGGCGATGGGGCGGCTGCTCTCGGAACGACGGCGGGATTTCAGGATCGTTGCCCATAGTGTCTTTCGCCGCTCACCAGAGGTGAACGCGCATCTGTTGCCGGTGGATTTCGCGCCCACTCGTGAGGCCCGCGCGCTGAATCTGGAAACACGGCGGGAGGCGCTGCGCTTTCTGGACGGGGGCGGGGCCATCGCGATCTTTCCGGGCGGGGCGGTCTCGACGGCCTCCACACCGTTGGGCCAGCCCATTGATCCGCGCTGGAAAAACTTCACGGCCAAACTGGCCCTGCATGAGAGCGCGCAAGTCGTGCCGCTGTATTTCGAGGGCCATAACAGTCGGCTGTTTCAGGCGGTAACGCATGTGAGCCAGACCTTGCGTGTCGCGCTGCTTATCAATGAATTCCGTGCGGCCATCGCCCGCCCTGTGCGCCTGTGCATCGGGGAACCTGTGGCGCGCACGGCCATCGAAGCCCATCGCGGGGATGCCGTGGCGCTGATGGATTATCTGCGCAGCACGGTCTATGGCCTGTCGGGGGAACCGTTTGAGCATCTGGGTTATGGATGGAACGGAGAGTAGGGAATGGCGGGAACGCCGTGATGGAAACTGGACGCGGATTGATTGGCATGGTTCGGTAGGGGGACATCTGATCCGAGGGTTTTCCATGCCTGATATCTGGCCCCCTGACATTGAATTGCGGGGCACACATGCTGCGCTCGTTCCCCTGTCGCCTGACCATGCCGAAGACCTGATGGAGGCATCGGCGGATGGGAACCTGCATGATCTGTGGTACACGACCGTGCCGCGCCCTGATGCTGTGCCTGCCGAGATCGAGCGCCGCAATGGCTTGCGGGCGGCGGGGTCGATGATGCCGTTTGCCGTGCTGGATGCGCACGGACGGGCGGTGGGAATGACCACATATATGAATATTGATGCCAGCAACCGGCGGGTGGAAATCGGCTCAACATGGTATCGTCGCGCTGTGCAGCGGGGGCCGCTGAATACCGAATGCAAGCTGATGTTGCTGGGCCATGCTTTCGAGAGGCTGGAGTGCATCGCGGTGGAGTTCTGTACACACCGTCTCAACCATCAAAGCCGCCGCGCCATTGAGCGGCTGGGCGCAACGCTGGACGGTATCCGGCGGGCGCATATGGTCATGGCGAACGGAACAATCCGGGATACGGCGGTCTATTCGATCACGGCCCCCGAATGGCCAACCGTAAAGGCACATCTGGAATGGCAGTTGGTGAAACCCCGATGAATACGGATGTCCTGATTATCGGGGGCGGCATCGCGGGGATCAGCGCAGCGGCGCGGATCGCGCCCGATGCAAAGGTCATCGTGCTGGAACGCGAGAAAGCGACGGGGACACATTCAACGGGGCGGTCGGCGGCGATCTTCGTGCTCAATTACGGCAATGCCACGCTCAAGGCGCTGAACGCGGCAAGTGAGCCGGTGTTTCGTGAACCGGGCGATTTGTGCGAGGGGCCGCTGCTGACCCCACGGGGCGAATTGCTGCTGGCAACCGAAGGGGAGGCCGGGGCGCTGGAAAAAGCGTTGGCTGCGTCGTCGGGGCTGGAGCGCCTGACACCGGAAGAAGCCGTGGAAATCGTGCCGGTGGTGCGCCGCGATGGACTGATCGGGGCGGCGTTTGAACGGGATGCAAGCGATATAGATGTGGATTTGCTGTTGGGCGGGTTTATCCGGTTGCTGCGCGCACAAGGCGGGCAGATCGTCACGAATGCAGAGGCGATGTCAGTGACACGGGACGGGGATGTCTGGCGGGTGGAAACTCCGGCGGGGGTCTATGTGGCCCCGGTGATCATCAATGCCGCCGGAGCATGGGCGGATGTGGTGGCGGAGCGGGCCGGGGTTCGCAAAATCGGGCTGCAACCCATGCGTCGGTCTGCCGCCCTGATCCCGGAACCGCAGGGGGCGGCGAAATGGCCATTATTCGGGTCTTTGCGGGAAGACTGGTACGCCAAGCCGCAATCAGGGACGCTGATGATCTCGCCCGCCGATGAAGACCCGGTGGAGCCACAGGATGCCTGGCCGGATGATATGGTGCTGGCCGAAGGGATCGACCGTTTCGAGCGGATGACAACGATACAGGTGACACGGGTGGAGCATACATGGGCAGGGCTGCGCAGCTTTACAGACGACCGAACGCCAGTGGCCGGGTTCGCGCCCGATGCGGAAGGGTTTTTCTGGCTGGCCGGGCAAGGGGGGTATGGGATTCAGACGTCTCCGGCCCTGTCGGCGCTTGCCGCTGATCTGGTAACGGGGCGCGATCCAATGATGAGTGCAGACATTGTGGCGGCGTTATCGCCGGGGCGGTTCGTATGACTGATATGAGTGCAATCCTCGACGATATCGCCAGCGCCATGGCGCAGGAAACCGGGCGGGGCCGGGTGGCGGATTACATCCCCGAACTCGGCAAGGTCGATCCGGGGCATTTCGGAATCGCCGTGGTTTCGGCGGATGGCAGTATGGCTTCGGCGGGGGATGCCGCCCTGCCCTTTTCGATCCAGAGCGTATCGAAGGTATTCACTCTGGCGCTGGCGCTGGGGCAGCAAGGCGATAAATGCTGGACGCGGGTGGGGCGGGAGCCATCGGGTGATCCGTTCAATTCCATTGTGCAGCTTGAGGCCGATGACGGGATTCCGCGCAATCCGCTCATTAATGCCGGGGCCATCGTGGTGTCGGATATTCTGTTGGCGGAACGATCCGTGGATGAAGCGGTGGAGGCGATCCTTGGGTTCGTGCGGCGGGCGGCGGGCGATGAGGGGATCGGGGTGGATGCCGCCGTTGCGTCGTCGGAGCGGGATACAGGATTTCGGAACCGGGCGCTGGCGCATTTCATGCGGGCGGCGGGCAACCTGCACCACGACCCGGAGGAAACGCTGGCCGTCTATTTCCGCCAATGCGCGATTGCGATGTCGTGCGAGCAACTGGCGCGGGCCGGGCGGATGTTTGCCTTTGCGGGGCATACAGCGCCGGGAAGCGCGGAGCTTATCACCCCTGCGCGGGCAAGGCGGGTCAATTCGCTGATGCTGACCTGCGGGCATTATGACGGGTCGGGCGAATTTGCCTTTGAAGTCGGGTTGCCGGGAAAAAGTGGCGTGGGGGGCGGTATTCTGGCCGTTGCACCGGGAAAAGCGTCGATTGCCGTGTGGTCGCCGGGGCTGAACGCCGTGGGCAACTCAAAGCTGGGAACGATGGCGCTGGAGATGCTGGCGCGGGAAACAGGGTGGTCGGTGTTCGGGGGACTTTGATCCCTGGGGCCGGGTCGCTAGTGTAGCCATCGACCCTTTCAGCCTGTCGGATATTCCCATGCGCCTTTCCCAATGTCACAATTTCCACGACTTCCGCCTTCTTGCGAAGAAAAGACTGCCGGGGCCGATCTTTAATTATATCGACGGGGCGGCGGATGATGAGGCGACGTATCGGCGGAACCCGGCGGCGTTCAACGATTGTGATCTGGTTCCGAATGTCCTGACCGGGGTGAAGGATATTGATCTGTCCGTCGAAATCATGGGGCAGAAGCTTGACCTGCCGTTCTATTGCTCGCCCACGGCGCTGCAACGGCTTTTCCACCATGATGGCGAGAACGCGGTGGCGGCGGCGGCGGCAAAATTCGGCACGATGTTCGGGGTATCGTCGCTGGGGACAACCAGTCTGGCGGAAGTGCGGAAGAAATACGACAACCCGCAATGCTACCAGTTCTATTTCCACAAGGATCGCGGCCTCAACCGCGCGATGATGGAAAGCGCAAAGGAAGCCGGGGTCGAGGTGATGATGCTGACCGTGGATTCGATCACGGGCGGCAATCGGGAGCGGGATTTGCGGACGGGCTTTTCGATTCCGTTCCGGCTGAACCTCTCAGGGATGCTGGAGTTTGTGCGCAGGCCGATGTGGGGGATCAACTATTTCACCCATTCGAAATTCGCCCTGCCGCAACTGGACGATCATGTGGACATGAGCGGCGGGACGCTGACCATCGGGCGGTATTTTACCGAAATGCTGGACCCCTCGATGACATGGGACGATGTGGCGGAGATGGTGGAGTTCTGGGGTGGGCAATATTGCCTGAAAGGCATCATGTCAGCGGGGGATGCCCGGCGGGCCGTGGATATAGGCTGTAACGGGATCGTGCTGTCGAACCATGGCGGTCGGCAACTCGATGGCTCACGCTCCGGGTTCGATCAGCTTGGCGAGATCATGGATGCGGTCGGGGGCGAGATCGACGTGATGATGGATGGCGGGATACAGCGGGGGACGCATGTGCTGAAAGCCCTGTCGATGGGCGCAAAGGCCGTGGGGATCGGGCGGGGCTATCTGTATCCGCTGGCCGCCGCAGGCCAGCCGGGAGTCGAGCGGGCGCTGGGGCTGATGAAAGCGGAGATCGAGCGGGGGATGCGGCTGATGGGATGCCGGTCAGTGGGGGAGTTGTCGCGGGAAAACCTGCGCTTCAGAGACGCGCCCAGAGATCGGCCACATTCAGCGTAATGCCGGGCGGATCGAGATAGAGCGGACCTTCGGAGAGGCGGCGCGGCTCTGGCTCGCCCTTGCGGAAATGGATGACCTGTCGCTGGCCGGGAATGATGACGACGACATGCTGGATCGACGGAACTGTCAGATAAGCAACCCGCTTTTCGCCAAGGTCGCGCTCGATGCTGGTGACGGCAACCTCGAAGACAACGACCGGGTTGGCGAGGATTGCGCCGTCCTGTTCATCACCGCATTGGATGGCATCGTCAGGTGACACCACATTGCCAGTGCCCGGTATCAGGATCAGCGATCCATCCCCTTCCGGCTGACACGGTGCGCCGGGTGGCAAAGCGGCGGAAAGGGCGGTGACAAGGGCGGTTTTCACGCGGCGGTGTTCGCGACCTTCGGTCATAAGTCGCAAGGGTAGCCCGCCGATCAGTTCCCACCGACCATCCGCTTCCATGGCCCAATCGGCAAAAGCATCCGTTGGCATGGGTGCAGCAATCTCGGTCAGGGGTATCGGTGTGCTCATGGAAGCAGGATGCCATGGCGGAGCAGTGTCAGACAAGAGGACGTGACAATCCGAAATTCCGGGGACAGGTTATGTCACAGAGTTGAAATCCGGAATGCAGGAAAGCCTCCATGCCTTACGCCCCCGAAATCGTCGATATGGATGTCCACACCGTGATGGCCGCCCTTGCCACGCCGCCGGAAACGGAGACGGTGGCACGCTTTGCGCCGGGGCCGGGGATTGCGCGGCTGAACCTGCGGTTTGATATAACGCGGCTGCGCGAAGCACTGGATGAATGTCTGGCGCGCGAGGATTTCAAGGGCGGAATGCAGGCAGAGGGATTTGCTGCCCTGCCCCTGACCCAACGCCCCGGCCAGACAGAATGGACGGAGAATGATCTGTCCGGGCGGTACTGGACGCGCGCGGATGACCGCTATGTAGAGGAACCGCGCGAAGATCTGGTGCCGGAAGTGGATTTCTCGGAGTTCAACCCGGCT
>CALFFK010000049.1 GCA_937957975.1 uncultured Neomegalonema sp. | reverse complement strand
CAAGGAAGACCCTCAGGCAATGCAGCGGGCGATGCTGGAGCTTTATAAGAAGGAAAAGGTGAACCCGGCTTCGGGTTGCGTGCCGATATTGTTCCAGATTCCGGTATTTTTCTCACTCTATAAGGTTTTGTTCGTCACCATCGAAATGCGCCATGCGCCATTTTTCGGATGGATCAAGGATCTGTCGGCCCCTGACCCCACCAGTATTTTCACATTGTTCGGTTTGATCGACTGGTCGCCGCCCACCTTCCTGTTGATCGGCATTTGGCCAATTATCATGGGCATAACGATGTGGCTGCAAATGCAGCTTAATCCCGCACCACCGGACCCCATCCAAAAGAAAATCTTCGCTTGGATGCCGGTACTGTTTACCTTCCTGCTGGGCAGTTTTCCGGCGGGCCTCGTGATCTACTGGACCGCGAACAACATCCTGACGATCATCCAGCAATCCACGATTATGAAATCGCAGGGCGCGAAAATCGAGCTGTGGGATAATCTCAAGGAAATGTTCACACGCACGAAAGCGAAAGACAGCGGCAAGTCAGACTGATTACAACGCGCCCAACAAGGTCTTTGCCATGTTGGGCGTCGAGGCTTCGGTGGTTATGCCGACAGGTGCGAGATGAGGCAATCTCCTGCTCATCCAGCCATCACGCCAAGGTTGCCCTACTCTTCAGAGCGGCGTCGGAGTGTGATTGAAACTGTAGGCCGTTGCACAGGCATCGGCTCCGCCAAGGGCTTCAATTCGGGCACGCTGCTCCATGAGGCAACGGCGATGCACCTCCTGTGGGTCACAGATCGAGCGAAGGCGGCGCTCGCCCTCATCCAAAGCATCCCGATAGGCGGTATCAGCCGCGCGATTCACCAACTCATGCGGATCGGCGGTCAGATCGAATAGCTGCGAAGGATGGTCGATATACGCGACATATTTCCAGCGATCCCAGCGCACCATGAACGTCCCGGTCGTGGAGCCGCCATCGTGGTATTCGCTGAAGATTGTGCGATCCATGTCATCCGGTGCATTGGCGAGGTGGCAAAGGCTTTTCCCCGGCAAAAGCGGATCAACAGGCACCCCTGTCACCTCCATGGCCGTTGGTGCAAGATCGAGCAATGTTGTTCCGGTCCCAACGCGCCGAGCGGCAGGAATCCCCGGCCCAGCAATAATCATCGGCACACCAACCGAGGATTCATACATCACCTGCTTGGTCCAGAACCCCAGATCGCCCAGCATGTCGCCATGATCGGAGACATAAAGAACCACCGTATCTTTCGCCTGACCACTGGCCTCCAACGCGGCAAGAACACGGCCAACACACGCGTCCATAAAACTGGTCAGGCCATAATAGGCCGCTTTCGCCGCGCGCAACTTTGTTTCATCGAAATGACGGGCATAATCGAAGAAAGCCGCAACGTTGCGCAATTCAGGATGGTCTGGCAATGCACCGACCGGCATATTGATCTCCGCCGGATCATAAAGCGCATAATATTCGGGCGGCGCGATAAGTGGATAATGCGGGCTGACGAGGGAGACGACCGTGGCCCATGGTCCCGACGATGGATCGCGCGTGGCAAACCACTTTTCGGCGGCCCCGGTAATCGCACGGTCATATTCAGTATAGCTGCTTTCCCCCACGCCAACATCAGCGGCCAGTTCAGCGGCGGCCTCAAAGGGTGGTGGATCATCGCGCAACAAGCCGATAGTCCAGCCAACCCCTCCAACCACATGCATGGGCAGGATTTCGCGCGTAAAGCCATTGTCATCGTCGGTCGAGCGGAAATGCAATTTGCCAATGGAAGTCGTCTCGACCCCGGCATCCCTGAGACGATGCATCCAGCTTTGGTGCGCCCCGTCATAAGGCGTTGCACTGTCCCAGTGGCCGACCCGGTGAACATGATTGCCGCAAGCAATGGCCGCACGGGCCGGGACGCACATGGGCGAGGGGGTATAGGCATTGCCGAACAATGTCCCCCGCGCAGCAAGGGCATCGAGATGAGGCGTCTTGACCAACGGATGCCCCGCACAGCCCATGGCATCCCGGCGATGTTCATCAGAAATCAGGACCAGCAGATTCTTTTGTGATGTCATCGCCCTACCCTGCGGGACGCATCCCCCTTGCACAAGCGCCCGGTTTCGCCCAAAGACGCGCCATGAGTGAAGAAAACCCCTATACCGAGACCGGACGCCTTCTGTTTGCACGGGAGGTAGACTTTATCCTCGGCGCGGCCCAACTGTCGCAGCTTCCCGAAGCAGACAGGCCAGAGATATGTTTTGCAGGGCGTTCGAACGCCGGAAAGTCATCGCTCATCAATGCGCTGACCGGGCGGCGCGATCTTGCGCGTACTTCAAACACGCCGGGACGGACGCAGCAGCTCAACTATTTCACAATGTCACATCCCGATACCGGGCCGCTTTATATGGTGGATCTGCCCGGCTATGGCTTTGCGAAAGCGCCTGTGGCCGAAGTGGAGCGATGGCAGGGGGTGCTGCGCTCGTATCTGAAAGGCCGTGCGACCCTGCGGCGAGCCTATGTCCTCATCGACTCACGACACGGCATCAAGGCCGTAGACGAAGAAATTCTCAAGATGCTTGATGTTGCGGCGGTCAGCTATCAGGTCGTGCTAACCAAAGCCGACAAGCCAAAGGCTGGCGCATTGGACGCGGTGGTGAATACGACCCGTGAAGCCATCGCCAAGCGACCCGCCGCTTTTCCCGATCTGATCGTCACCTCCTCGGAAACTGGTGAGGGCGTCCCCGAACTGCGCGCAGCGATTGCACGGGTGATAATCGAGAGCTGAAGCAAAGCACGCATCACCATATTGCACGGTTCTTCGTCAGGCGCTAACACCCCGCCATGACAGATAAAGCCTCCACCCGCGACATGATCGCCACAGCGCGCACCCTTAGTGTCGCCCTGCCCTATCTGCAAAAACACGATGGCAATGTCGTCGTTGTGAAGCTGGGCGGGCACGCGATGGGCGACCCGGATTCACTAATCGATTTCGCCCGTGACATCGCCTTGATGAAACAATGCGGTGTTCATCCAATCGTTGTGCATGGCGGGGGGCCGCAAATCGGGGCGATGCTGAAACGCCTCGCAATCGAGAGCGATTTCGTGGATGGCCTGCGTGTGACCGATCAGGCAACAATCGAAGTCGTGGAGATGGTGCTGGCAGGCCGGATCAACAAGGAGATCGCAGCAGCCATCAACCGGCAAGGGGGGCAAGCCGTTGGCCTGTCCGGTAAGGATGCCAATCTCATCGTCTGCGAGAAGCTGCTACACCGGATGGTGGACCGGGAAACCGGAGCCGAAACCGACGCCGATCTGGGTTTTGTCGGGCGACCTGTTTCAGTGAATGTAACAATGCTCGAAAACCTGATCGAGTCGGACATTATCCCCGTGATCGCGCCCATCGGGGCGGGCCTAAGCGATGATGGCGCGGGCATCACCTTCAACATCAATGGCGATACGGCAGCGGGGGCCATTGCCGGGGCCATGCGCGCCTCCCGCCTTCTGTTGCTAACCGATGTGGCAGGGGTGAAGGACGGCGACGGGCAGGTGCTGGAAGAAATGACGCTCGACCAGGCAAATGGCCTGATCGAGCGCGGGGTCATTCAGGGCGGAATGTTGCCAAAGGTTGGCACCGCCATGGAGGCTCTACAACAGGGCGTGGACGGGGTTGTCATCCTCGATGGACGCGCCCCCCACGCTGTATTGCTGGAGCTGTTTACCGAGCATGGCGCCGGAACGCTGATCCGTAGATGATTGTGGGCTGGGCGTAAGCCACGTTGTAACCGCCATGGGCGGGCGCATAGGCATGGTTATCATAAATCGGTGCCATCGTACCGTACTGAAGGCCAGTGTCGATGTAAGCGGGGGCAACTGGCTGCTGATAAACAGGTGCAGCAGGCTGATAATACACCGGGGTCGGAGCAGGTACCGCAGTGGCGTAACCATAGGCACTACCAACATCGATATAAGTAGGTTTGGCCGGTTCGACATAGGCCACGGTCTGATAGGTTGGCTGGACCGGCTCGGCATAAGCAACAGTCTGATAAGTCGGCTGGGCCGGCTCGGAATAGGCAACAGTCTGGTAGGATGGCTGAGTCAGCGGGACGTTCTGATAGCTGTATTGCTGCTGCAAGGGCTGTGGCGTGACAGAAGCATAGGACATTGCCGCCCGGTTCGAGCCACCGCAGGCGGCGGGGTTGCTGGTACAAAGTGACTTTACGTTATCGATCCAGCGGCGATGGGCCGCGATGGGCGTAAAGTACATCTCGTAATTGCCGAGCATACATTCTTCACCGGCATGGTTTTCGGTCCCCGGCTGAATACCGGACAGGACACCTGCAAGGCGGCGACCATAACGTCCATTGGACAGGATCGGACCACCGCTTTCACCCCGGCACAAACCGCCAACCGGACCCGAAGCATTGGTAACAGTGATATAATTGCGCAGATCGACGCCATGCACCTGAAGATAGGTTTGGTTCAGGAAACGATCTCCGGCGCGCACCCCGGTGACGGGCCAACCGTGTCCAAGGCCAAGATCACCGGCACTCAGCGAGGGTTGCCCCTCAAAATCGAGTGCGGTCGGTGTGACCCGTGCAGGAAGCGGGTTTTCGACATGCAGCAACGCGATGTCGTTTTCCAGTGTCTCGTAGCGAAAGCCTGCATGACACACTGCGTTGTTGCTGATGCGTTTGATGGCGTCGGAACCATCGAGATTATCCGACCCTGCGATCACTTCAACGCGATCCCATGAGCGATCCGCAGCAACGCAGTGGCCAGCGGTCACAATCCAGTTTCGGTCGATGACGGTTCCACCACAATGGTCAATCTCGATCCGATCACCCATGTCATAGATGATGCGCAGCTTCACGGTGGATGCTCCATCGCGTGGGGCCGCATACGAAGCCGCACCGCCACGGTAGTATTCAGGAACCCAGTTCTTCCGCTTGCCCGGTGCGGAATATCCGGTGCCCTGTCCAGCGCAGGAAAATGCGTCGATGGCGGAAAGGCCGGCGGCGCTGACCGGAGATGCAAGGCCGAGAAACGCTGTTGCTAGGGCGAGAAGCTTCGGTCTGAACGCCATGGGTAAGATTCCAATCTGCAGTGGCGATCATAGTGGCCGCCTTCCAGATCAGGATGCCCATGCAGTGGTTAACAACTGCCTCGTACAAGGTATTTTTCTGTGCTGTTCACTCTCCTTGAAATTGCATTAATGTTGTATTTGACTGACTCAAAAAGAAAAAAGGGCGCTGACCTGCGCCAGCGCCCCCTTTCCAGTTTACTTCTAAAAGCGCTTATTCGGCAGCATCCGGGACCGAATCGGCTTTGGAAGGCGCTTCGAGCGCGCCAACCGGCTTGCTCTCCTCCATCGCTTCCGCAGCGGCGCGACGGGCCGCGATGATCTCGCGATCACGGTCTGCGGCGATCCGTTTCATCTTGGCGGCCATACCACCCGTACCCGCCGGGATGAGACGACCGACGATCACGTTCTCCTTGAGACCGATCAGCTTGTCGCGCTTACCCTGTACCGAAGCTTCCGTCAGTACCCGCGTCGTTTCCTGGAAGGACGCAGCGGAGATGAAGGAACGGGTCTGAAGCGATGCCTTCGTGATTCCAAGCAGAATGGATTTGCCAACCGCAGGACGGCGCTTCTCGGATTCAGCCTTGCGATTGATCTCATCGAACTCACCCCGATCAACAGTCTCCCCCGCAAGGAGTGTCGTGTCGCCGGAGGTTTCGACTTCGATCTTTTGCAACATCTGCCGGACGATAACTTCGATGTGCTTATCCGCAATCTTCACGCCCTGAAGACGATAGACGTCCTGCACTTCGTCGATCAGATACCCGGCAAGCGCCTCGATCCCCATCACATGAAGAATATCATGCGGTGCAGGCTTGCCGTCGATAAGGTATTCGCCCTTCTGGATGAAGTCGCCTTCAGCCACCTCGATATGTTTGCCCTTGGCGATCAGATATTCAACGGGATCGCCTTCACCCTCGGCTGGTTCAATCGAGATACGGCGCTTGTTTTTGTAGTCACGGCCAAAACGGACATATCCATCAATCTCGGCAATGATGGCATGGTCTTTCGGACGACGGGCCTCGAACAATTCGGCCACACGCGGCAGACCACCCGTGATGTCCTTGGTTTTCGCGCCCTCACGCGGGATACGCGCAAGGATGTCGCCTTCGGCCACTTGCGCTCCGTCTTCTACCGACAGAATGGCATCCACGGCCAACGAATAAAGCGCCGGATTGCCATTATCGAGCAACACGGCCTCGCCGTCATCGCCAAGAACCGTAACCGCAGGTTTCAGGTCCATGCCTTTCGGCGCGGCCCGCCAGTCGGTGACGATACGCTGGGCGATGCCGGTTGCCTCATCGGTATCTTCCTTGACCGAGAAGCCGGGAACGAGGTCGATAAACTTCGCCTTGCCTGCTTTCTCGGAAAGAATTGGCACCGTGTAGGGGTCCCATTCCGCCAGCTTGTCGCCGCGCGCGATGGTATCACCTGCCTTGACCCGCAATTTCGAACCATAGGTCAGCTTGTGCGTCGCACGCTCCACCCCGTTCTGATCCATGATGGCAAGCTGCATATTGCGGCCCATCACGATGGTATCACCTATGGAGTTCACAAGGATATTCTCATTGCGGATTTCGAGCGTACCTTCCTGAGTCGATTCTACGAAGGATTTCTCGTCCACGGTCGCCGTTCCACCGATGTGGAAGGTACGCATTGTGAGCTGCGTGCCCGGCTCACCAATGGACTGGGCCGCGATGATGCCGACAGCCTCGCCCTGGTTTACAAACTCACCGCGTGCAAGGTCGCGACCATAGCACATGGCGCAGATGCCGGTATCCGCTTCGCAGGTCAGTGGCGAACGGATTTTTACGATCTGCACATCGGCCTTCTCGATAATCGTGTCCTCGCCTTCCACGACAACGTGGTTGCGTTTGAACAACACCTCGCCGGTGGCAGGATCGAGAACGTCTTCGCCCAGCGTGCGGCCCAGCAAACGCTCTGACAGCGAAGCCACGACTTCACCACCATCAATCGCTGCCGAGCAGCTGATGACCATATCAGTGCCGCAGTCATGTTCCTCGATGATGCAATCCTGTGCCACATCCACCAAACGGCGGGTCAGGTAGCCGGAGTTGGCCGTCTTCAATGCCGTATCCGCAAGACCCTTACGCGCACCGTGGGTGGAGTTGAAGTACTCCAGCACGGTCAGGCCTTCCTTAAAGTTCGAGATGATCGGCGTCTCAATGATTTCACCGGAAGGTTTGGCCATCAGGCCGCGCATCCCGCCGAGCTGCTTCATCTGTGTAACCGAACCACGCGCGCCCGAATGTGCCATCATGTAGACGGAGTTCGGTTCAAGCGTGCGTCCATTTTCATCTGTATGCTCGGCGGAGATGGTGCTCATCATCGCCTCGGTCACACGGTCGTTACACTTGGCCCATGCATCGACGACCTTGTTGTACTTCTCGCCCTGGGTGATCAGACCGTCATGGTACTGCTTTTCGAAGGCTCGCACATAGTCACGGGTTTGTTCGACTTCGTCCCACTTGCTTTCGGGGATTTCCATATCGTCCTTGCCGAACGAGATGCCCGCCTTGCACGCCTCGGTGAAGCCGAGTTTCATCAACTGGTCACAGAAGATGACCGTCGATTTCTGACCGCACAGACGGTAAACGGTGTCGATCAAATCCCCCACTTCGCGCTTGCGGAGCAGCTTGTTGACGATCTGGAAGTCCATCAGATCGCTCTCAGGAAGCAACGCGCCAAGCATCATGCGGCCCGGTGTCGTCTCGACCCGCTTGAACACACGCTCTCCGCTATCCTCGTCGAAAGTCCAGACGCGCGCCTGAATCTTTGTATGCAGGGTGACAGTGCCGTTGGAGAGCGCGTACTCAATCTCTTCCATATCGGCATAGATGCCACAGACGGGGCGACCCTTGTCGTCGTAGCGCACTTCACCCGGCTGCTTCTCGCGCATCAGCGACATATAGTAGAGGCCGAGGACGATATCCTGCGACGGCACGATGATGGGCTTTCCGTTCGCAGGGCTAAGGATATTGTTGGTGGACATCATCAGGACGCGCGCTTCAAGTTGCGCTTCCAGCGACAGGGGAACGTGTACAGCCATCTGGTCGCCATCGAAATCGGCGTTGAAGGCGGCACAAACCAGCGGGTGAAGCTGGATCGCCTTGCCTTCGATCAGGACAGGCTCGAATGCCTGAATGCCCAGGCGGTGGAGCGTGGGCGCACGGTTGAGCATGACCGGGTGTTCACGGATCACTTCATCCAGAATATCCCAGACCTCCGGGCGTTCCTTCTCGACCAGCTTTTTCGCCTGTTTGACGGTCGAAGACAGCCCTTGCGCATCCAGTTTCGAATAGATGAACGGCTTGAAGAGTTCGAGCGCCATCTTCTTTGGCAAGCCACACTGATGCAGCTTGAGTTCCGGCCCTGTCACGATGACCGAGCGGCCCGAAAAGTCCACGCGCTTTCCGAGAAGGTTCTGACGGAAGCGACCCTGCTTGCCCTTGAGCATGTCAGCCAGCGACTTCAGCGG
>CALFFK010000048.1 GCA_937957975.1 uncultured Neomegalonema sp. | reverse complement strand
GACACGACGACCTTTGGCGTCAAGGCGACTTTCGTCAGCTCTGCCGACGTGCCGGATGACGTGATCTACGAAGTGGTGAAATCCGTGTTCGAGAACTTCAAGAGATTCAAGAAGCTGCATCCGGCGTTCGCGAACCTCAAGGAAGAAGAAATGATCGCAGATGGCCTTTCTGCGCCGCTGCATCCCGGCGCGGAGAAATACTACAAGGAACGCGGCTGGCTCTAGAGTATTCGGCGATCAGGATGGGTCAGGAATTGCGCCAGAAACCGCGCATTTCCTAACACTCTTTGGCTCAACCTGATCGCCTATTACTCTAACAGGTTAACGGGGGCAGACGAAGGGTCGGGGGGCAAAATCGCTCCCCGGCCCGCCATGGCAAAAGCAATCATTCAAGGGGCGCACATCGACCTCGACGCCGATGTGCGATGGTGCGATGACGAATTCCGATAATGATCCGAATCAGTTTATAGCCGCTCGTGTCGAAATGGATGGTGCAGGGCGTGGGGGGCTGAGTCAGGCCGAACTCGATGAGCTTGTCGCCTCTTCCGATACCGGAGCACGGAATCCGGCGGGGCCAGTTGGCACGTTTCTCATTCTCACAGCCCTTGCATGGTCGTTGTTCCAACTCTGGATCGCATCGCCGATCCCTTTCATGGTCGGATTCGGGGTTTTCAACGATACCGAAGCCCGCTCGATCCACCTCGCTTTCGCGATCTTCCTTGCATTTGCCGCATATCCCGCCGCGCGCAGTCCTGTGCAGATGGCGCTGGCCATTGGTGTGCCCATACTGCTGACGGTCCTGTTTATGATCGGGGCAAAGGCTGGCGTGGCTGTCTGGTGGATACCCCTCTGCGGGTTGGCCGTGGTTGCCGCTGTCATTCTTGGTTCGCCCAAGGCTTATATCCCGCCATGGGAATGGGCGCTGGCCATCGTTGGAGCCTTTGCCGGCCTATATCTCTATCTTTTTTATGAAGGCATTGCCGACCGCGTTGGTGCGCCAATTACGCAGGATTTTGTTGTCGCCATTATCGGCATCCTGCTGCTGCTCGAAGCAACCCGGCGCTGCCTTGGTCCAGCGCTGATGATCGTGGCGTCGGTCTTTCTCGCTTATACGTTCCTTGGTCCCTACATGCCGTCGATTATCGCGCATAAGGGTAATTCGCTATCGGAAGTGGTGAACCACCAATGGATAACGACGGAAGGCGTATTCGGGATCGCGCTGGGGGTTTCGACCTCTTTCGTGTTCCTGTTCGTGCTGTTCGGTTCGTTGCTCGACCGGGCAGGGGCAGGTAATTACTTCATTCAGGTCGCTTTCTCGCTGATGGGCCATATGCGCGGTGGGCCAGCAAAAGCCGCCGTCGTTTCCTCAGCCATGACCGGCCTGATCTCCGGTTCTTCTATCGCCAATGTGGTGACAACCGGGACATTCACGATCCCGCTGATGAAAAAAGTCGGCTTCAGTTCCGAGAAGGCAGGCGCGGTCGAGGTTGCATCCTCCGTCAACGGCCAGATCATGCCGCCCGTGATGGGCGCTGCCGCCTTTCTGATGGTCGAATATGTGGGCATTCCCTATTTTGATGTGGTGAAGCACGCCTTTCTTCCCGCTGTCATTTCCTACATCGCCCTCGTCTATATCGTGCATCTCGAAGCCATGAAGGCCGGGTTCGAGGGGCTGCCGCGCGCTTATGAGCCCAAGCCCTGGATGCAATGGCTGATCGGTATGGCCTTTACCATTGCTGCCATCTGCGCGCTGTCCTTTATCGTCTATTACGGCATGGGCTGGATACGCCCGGCCTTCCCCGAAACCGCCGGATACATCATTTTCGGGGCGCTGGTGCTGATCTATATGGTGTTGCTATTTATCGGGTCGCGCGAAGAGGAACTGAAGCTTGATGATCCGAATGAGCCGGTAACGGCGTTGCCCCTGCCGGGACCAACGATCCGCTCAGGGCTGCATTTCCTGCTACCTGTTGTCGTGCTGGTCTGGGCATTGATGGTGGATCGCCTGTCGCCCGGCCTCTCGGCATTCTGGGCGGCGGCCTTTATGATCTTCATCCTGCTGACCCAACGCCCATTGATGGCCCTGTTCCGGGGTGGACGGGGATTCTTTGGTGCTATCGGTACGGGCTTTGTTGATTTGCTTGAAGGACTGGTTGCGGGCGCGCGGAATATGATCGGCATCGGCATCGCGACCGCCACGGCGGGCATTATCGTCGGGGCCGTATCGCAGACCGGCGTGGGGTCTGCTCTCGCGGATGTGGTCGAAGTGTTGTCGGGCGGCAATATCATGGCCATCCTGTTCCTGACCGCGATCCTGTCGCTGATTCTGGGAATGGGCCTGCCGACGACAGCCAATTATATTGTCGTCTCGGCCCTGCTCGCGCCTGTGATTGTTACGCTGGGTCAGCAGAACGGCCTGATCGTACCGCTGATTGCTGTGCATCTGTTCGTGTTCTACTTCGGTATCATGGCGGATGTGACGCCGCCTGTGGGGCTTGCGTCCTTTGCCGCCGCCGCCGTCTCCGGGGGCGATCCGATCAAGACCGGCGTGGTTGCGTTCTTCTATTCGCTGCGTACCGCTGCGCTGCCATTCCTGTTCATCTTTAATACCGAGCTGTTGTTGATTGATGTGAACTGGGCGCAGGGTATTCTCGTGTTCATTGTTGCAACGACTGCGATGTTGCTGTTCGCGGCGGCAACGCAGGGCTGGTTCCTGACGAAGAACCGTATCTGGGAAACCGCGATCCTGCTGTTGGTGGCGTTCAGCCTGTTCCGGCCCGGCTTCTGGATGGATATGGTGTCGCCCCCTTATCAGGAGGTCGCGCCTTCCGCGATTGTGCAGGCCGCCAATAACACCCCGGTCGGCGAAGATCTGCGTATTCGTGTTGCGGGGGTCAATGAAATCGGTGATCCAATTGAGTTCGTCGCCCTTCTGCCCATAACCGAGGATGGAACGGGCGAGGAAAAGCTGGAATCTGTGGGGCTGACCTTCCTGGAGAATGACGGCAAGATAGTCATTGACGATGTTGCCTATGATTCTGCCGCCCAAAATGCGGGTCTTGATTGGGATCAGGAGGTGCTTCGCGTACTCCAGCCCAATTCGCAGCCGTCAAAATACTGGATGTTCATTCCTGCGCTTCTGTTGCTTTGGCTTGTCGTATGGCTGCAACGCCGCCGTATGCCCAAAGATATGTCCGAAGCACCCATTACGGCCTGATGTGTACGCCCCCTTCCTGACGGACGACGTGAGGGGGGGCTTGCACCTTTTTCGTTTTTTGTTGTGGCGCATCACCTCGTATGGGTTGTTGCCAATAGGGATTCAGGTGTTTGCAAGGCAGCGGATGTGGTCTGCCGTTACTTACAGTGAGTCGCAGGGAATCGTATCTGATTCGAGAGATTTTCGGTTTTGGGTGGATTCAAACGGGAAAATACGGGCCATCATGGAAAACATCTGGAGTCCCGTAGGCATCACAATATAAGCGTTAATTTACCCAAAATTTAACCATATATAGTTAAAATAGTGCCGATATGCGCCAAATGTTGCCACTTTGTGCGCAGCACTGTTAAATTAAATCCATAAAATCCCGTTGACGCCCCAGATTTATCCACGTATCCCCATGGGTATGGAGAGTGTAGTGGTGCTCGGTAGCAACGAATAATAAAGCTTAAAATGAGGCAGGTTTCTACAGAGCAATCTCCCTGACCACGCTCACTCTCCAAATAAAACGAAGAAGACCCTAACGTCCGCAAGAGACCAAGGGCCAAGAGCAGAAAAAGAAAATAACTGGCGATTGAGGCAGTAGCGGGGTGTGCAACGCGCATCCCGTTTTCTTCCGTAACACTGTTCAGTGTATTGAAGTCGCGGGTTTATGATGGTCCTGTCACGGACAATGCTCAATGGCCTTTATCTCTGTCGAACGCACCGGGTCGCCGAATAACAGGCGGGCAGGATGGCGCTGTTTCTTGCGAGAAGCACCCACAAGGTGGATAAAAAGGGCCGTGTTTCGGTCCCCGCCGCCTTTCGCTCGGCTTTGGGCGAGGCGCTTGCCGACGGCATTTCCCTGACCCAGCCTGTCACGGGCGAAACCGCTATCGAAGCCGCCCCCATGTCGCAGATCCGCGCGCGGCTGGCACAGCTGGACACATTGCCCCCGGAATCGGCGGATCGCAAAGCCCTCGCCATGATGATGCTTGGTACAGTAGATCGTGTCTCCATCGACGGGGATGGGCGCATTATCCTGCCCGAAGAATTGAAGGAATTTACCGGTATCAACGATATGGCGGTCTTTGTAGGGTTGGGGCATACCTTCCAGATATGGGAACCGGAAGCCTTGAAAGCCTATATGATCGAAGCGGCTGCGTTGGCCCGCAAGAGCGCGGCGATGTTGCCGAGCCTCAGTTCACTGGGCCTTGGTGGACAGGATTCGTGACACCGGAGGAGGCGCTTGTAGCGGCGGAACGCAATCACCTCCCTGTCCTGTGTTCGGAAGTGGTCGCGGCGCTCGCCCCGCAGGACGGCGATCTTATCATTGATGGCACGTTTGGCGCGGGGGGATATTCGCGTGCGATTCTTGCGGCGGCCGGGTGCGGGGTCATCGGTGTGGACCGCGACCCTGAAGCCCTGACCGAAGCGCGCCCATGGGCGTCGCTCTATGGTGATCGCCTGAGACTGGTAGAAGGCGTGTTCAGCGAGTTGGATACAACCCCCGATCCGAAAGAGAAGGTCGGTGGGGTCGTTCTCGATATTGGCGTGTCATCAATGCAACTGGATCGTGCCGGGCGCGGTTTCTCCTTTCTCCGCGACGGGGCGCTTGATATGCGGATGGGATCGGATGGTCCATCTGCGGCGGACCTCGTGAACACAGCGGAGGAAGCGCTTCTGGGCGACATTCTGTTCCAGTACGGCGAAGAGCGGCGTGCGCGTGTTCTGGCGCGGGCGATCACCTCTGCGCGCGCCAAATCAGCGATTCGAACAACCGTAGAGCTTTCCCGCGTGATTGAAGCGGCATCACCCGCCAAGAAGCCAGGTCAGGTTCATCCCGCAACCCGCACCTTTCAGGCCCTGCGCATCGCCGTAAATGACGAATTGGGCGAACTTGCCCGTGGCCTTGCAGCGGCAGAGCGGGTGCTGGCCCCCGGCGGGCGGCTGGTTGTCGTGACGTTTCATTCTCTGGAAGACCGCATCGTCAAACGCTTTTTGAAAGTGCGTTCCGAGCGCAGCGGGGCAGGGGTCTCCCGCCATGCGCCGGGGCCACAGGCCGGACCTGACCCCAGCTTTGAGACCCTGACCCGCAAGCCTGTCGAAGCGGGCGAGGCGGAACTTTCCAGCAATCCCCGTGCCCGTTCGGCCCGGTTGCGTGCAGGACGGCGCACCGACGCGCCCGCCTTGCCCTTTGAAGCGCGGGGGTTGGGCTTGCCCGGATTGGCACTGGAGGGGCTTGCGTGATGATGTGGTTGTGGCGCGTGATTGTGGCGTTTGGAATCGGTGGGCTGGTCTATAGTGCCATCGGCCTCTACGAAGCGAAGATCGAAACCCGCGAACTGACCCGCGCGCTTGAACGGCTTGAAGCGCGCCAGAATGCCGTAAAACGCGAGATTGCTGCGCTCGATACCGAATGGTCGTATCTGAATTCGCCTGAACATCTCTATTACCTCATCGGCCTTCATTTCGATGCGCTCCAGTTGCAGGAGCGAGTGCCGGACAGCTTTGCGCGCCTCTCGGAATTGCCACCAAGGGGAGCCGGGCTTGCGGCGCAGGAGGGCCAGTAATGAGCGGATTCTTCCGGGAAATCCCCTTTCCAGACCAACCCCCTCTGGATCACCCCGAAACGGAACGTCGGATTGTCAGACGCGATGTTGTAAAGCGGCGCGGTCTGTTCCTTGCTACTGCGTTCGGCCTTGCCTTCGCGGTGCTGGGTTGGCGGATGGGCGCATTGGCCCTCGTATCGCAGGAGGATGCGCAGGGCACGCCCCCGACGGCGGCGGCCCCTGACCGTTCACAGATTACGGATCGTCATGGGCGTGTTATGGCCAGCACCCTGCCGACCTGGGAAGTCGCCCTGCGCCCCCGCATGACCGCCCAGGCAGGGGGCTTGTCGCCCGATGATCTGACGGCGTTGCAGGGCATCTTCCCTGATCTTGACCGCAATAACCTGCGCTACCTCATCAATTCCGGTAAACGCGCCTTCACGTATGTCGAGCGCCGTGCCTCGCCCCGCCAATGGAAACAGGCCCGTGATCTGGGGATCATTGGTATGGAGGCGATTTCCCGCAGTGACCGCGTATTCCCGGCGGGCCGCGTGGCCGCCCATGTGCTCGGCGGCGTGGATGTCGATAACAAGGGTATTTCCGGCCTTGAGAAAGGGATGCAATCCCGGCTTACCGATCAGAGGGTAAGTGATACGCCCGTTATCCTCTCCCTTGATCTGCGTGTACAAAATGCGCTGCACCTGACCATGTCAGAAGCTGTTGCCGAATTCGCGGCGTTAGGGGCGGCGGGTCTGGTGATGGATGTCAGGACCGGCGAGTTGCTCGCCATGGTTTCGCTTCCCGATTTTGACCCCAATGAGCGGCCACCCCTTCCCGAACCGGGAACGGACCCTGCGCTTTCACCATTATTTAACCGGGTATCGCAGGGAATCTATGAGCTTGGGTCGGTTTTCAAGCTTATTACCGCCTCTGCTGCTCTGGATGCGGGCGTGGCGGATCTCGACACGCTGCTGGATGCACGGCATCCGATTAGACGGGGCGGGTTCAGAATCAGCGATTTCCTTGGCAAGGGTCGGATGATGACGCTTGAGGAAGTGATCCGGTACTCCTCGAATATCGGTGCGGTGCGGATAGCCGATCGTCTGGGCGTGCCACGGCATAAGGCTTTCCTTGAAAAGCTGGACATGGCCAGCAAGGTACCGCTCGCTGAATTGCCCGCCCCCGAACGCAGTGCCGGACAATTGCCCGAAAAATGGCGCAGCTCGAACGCCGCGACAGTATCCTATGGGCATGGGTTAGCTGTTACGCCATTGCACATCGCCACGGCCATCGCTTCGTTGGCCAATCATGGCTGCAAAATCACACCGACCTTGCTGAAACGCGAGCGCCCGCTTCCCTGTGAACGTATCGTCAGTCGCGAAACTTCCGGTAAATTGCGGGCGTTGATGCGCGTGGTGGGCAAGCATAGTTCAGGGCGCAGCGCCAATATCGCTGGATACGAGATTGGCGGCAAAACCGGCACGGCCTATAAAATCAAGCCGGGCGGATACGATTTTAACAAGCGATTCAATACCTTCATTGCCCTCTGGCCGACGACTGAGCCGCAATACCTGCTGCTGCTTTCGCTCGACGATCCCAAATTGCTCGACGGGAGCAAGAAACTGCCTTTGGCCGGGCGCACGGCGGCTCCGGCAGCAGGGCGCGCCATCGAACGGATTGCGCCGCTGTTGGGTCTCGCCCCAACTGACCGTTTTCGCCCTACCGGACAGTTCGTGGATGAGGTGACGGAAGGGGGCGAATTGCCGATCTCCCTGCCTCCATTGGAGTCGGTAGAGTGAGCGGAGCGGAGCATACGGTTGCCGGGCTTGGCCTGCTTGATACCGGCCATATCCTTGGGCCGCGCCCGGATGCGGGCATGCGGGTATCCGGGGTGACGGCGGATAGCCGCGAGGTCAAGCCCGGTATGGTCTTTGTCGCCATCAAGGGCGCGACCCTCGATGGTGCGGACTTCATCCAATATGCTGTGCGCCAGCGGGCGCTTGCTATCGTCACCACCCTAGAAGGGGCGGTGACGGCGCTGGAGACGATGGGTGAAGCTTCTGATGTACCTATGATTGTTGTGGAGGAACCCCGCCGCATCCTCTCGGACATCGCGGCACGTTTGCACCCGCATCAACCGCCGATCATCGCGGCGGTGACGGGAACCAGTGGCAAGACTTCGGTCGCTGATTTCCTGCGCCAGATTTGGGAACGTCTTGGTGTGGAGGCCGCCTCGCTTGGCACGATGGGTGTCGCTTCGCGTAGCGTCAGTATCCCCGGTGGCCTGACGACTCCCGACCCTGTGGGTCTGCATCGTACTCTCGAAAAGCTGGCGGGTGGTGGCGTTGCGGCGTTGGCCATGGAGGCTTCATCGCATGGGCTGGACCAATACCGGCTTGACGGTGTGCGGGTGCGTGCCGCTGCCATGACCAATCTTGCCCGCGACCACATGGATTATCATCCTACCACTGCCCATTACGCGGCGGCAAAGCTGCGTCTTTTCACTGATTTGCTGGACGATGGCGGTACAGTTGTTGCGAATTCGGATGATGCGCTGTTCCCCCTCGCCGCGCAGATTGCCAGGGCGCGTGGCCTCCGGTTAACCCCGGTGGGCCATGCGGCGGTTGACGGTTTCCACATCATTAGTACGGTTTTCACCGAAGCTGGTCAGCGCGTGGAAGTGGGTTTTGGTGGGCATACCCATATCCTCGACCTGCCGTTAATCGGTGCATTTCAGGCTCGCAATGTCCTGACTGCGGCGGCCCTTGCCATTGGCTGTGGTGCGGAGGAAGGCGCGGTTCTTGCGGCGCTCCCCACGCTGGATGGCGTTCGTGGTCGCATGGAGCTGGTCGCACGGCGCAGTTTTGGTGCGCCGGTTTTCGTTGATTATGCCCATAAACCTGATGCCCTTGCGGCGGCGCTCTCTGGTTTGCGCCCCCATGTGTCGGGGCGGCTGCACGTTGTTTTCGGCGCGGGGGGCGACCGTGATACCGGCAAGCGCCCTCTGATGGGGCAAGCGGCAATGGAGGGGGCTGACATCGTTATTGTCACTGACGACAATCCCCGGTCCGAAGACCCTGCCACCATTCGCGCCGCTATCCTTGCCGCCGCCCCCGATGCTACCGAGGTGGCGGACAGGGCCGAGGCCATCCTGCGCGGCGTGGACGGATTGGAAGAAGGCGATGCCCTGCTTATCGCAGGCAAGGGCCACGAAACCGGACAGGTCATCGCGGGTGACGTGATCCCCTTTGATGATGCTGAACATGCCCGTATTGCTGTTGCCGCTCTCGATGATGACGAAGACGGGATTGCACGTTTGTTGGCGGGTAAAGGATGAGTGTGCTCTGGGACCGTAAAAGCCTGATTGCGGCCAGCGGGGGCGTGGCATCGGGCGATTGGGCCGAAATCTCCGGCGTCTCCATTGATACGCGCAGCATTGCGGCCGGTGATCTCTTTGTTGCCCTGAAAGACGTGCGTGACGGCCATGATTTTGTTAGTGCGGCGCTAGAGGCCGGGGCCGGGGCCGCCCTTGTATCCCGCGTTCCCGACGGTGTTTCGCCGGATGCCCCATTGCTTCTGGCGAACGACGCGCTGTTTGCGCTTGAATCCCTTGGAAAAGCGGCCCGTGCCCGCACGACAGGCGCGAAGATCATCGCCATTACCGGCTCGGCGGGTAAAACCAGTGTGAAGGATGCACTCGCCGCAATTCTGTCGCCGCAGGGCGCGGCCCATGCTTCGGCAAAATCCTACAATAACCATTGGGGTGTTCCGCTTACCCTTGCGCGGATGCCAATGGACACGGCTTTCGGCATCTTTGAAATCGGCATGAACCATTCAGGCGAGATTACTCCGCTGACCGGTATGGTCCGTCCCCATATCGCTGTCATCACGAATGTCCTGCCCGCCCATCTGGGCAATTTTAACTCTGAAGCCGATATTGCGGTGGCGAAGGCCGAGATCATGGAAGGTGTCGTGCCGGGGGGGCATGTGCTGCTCAATCGCGATAACCGATGGTTCGATCTGCTGGAAACGAGGGCGCGGGAACTCGGCCTGACCGTCATTTCCTTCGGTGAAGCCGAAACAGCCACTGCCCGCCTTCTGAAGCTGTCGCAACAATCCGAATCTGCCAGTATCGAAGCCGACATCCTTGGCGAGCGTGTCTTGTTCAAACTGAACTCTGCCGGAAGGCATCAGGTTATCAACGCGCTGGCTGTGCTTGCAGTGGTCAAGCTTGCCGGGGCCGACCTGGCCCGCTGTGCCCTTGCGCTTGGCCAATGGAAGCCGGGCGATGGGCGAGGAGCGCGCCGCCGTATACGCCTTGATCCCATCGACCCGAATACCGCTTTTGAATTGATCGACGAAAGCTATAACGCCAATCCTGCCTCTGTTGTTGCGGCGCTGGAAACCCTGTCTCTTGCACAGCCGGCGAAGACAGCGACGGGCAGACCGGGGCGGCGCATCGCCGTATTGGGAGACATGCTTGAACTTGGCGATGAGGCCGACCGCTTTCACGGCGACATCGCGGCCACGCCTCATATGGAAAACGTGGATACGGTATTTGCCTGTGGACCCCATTCCAGAACGCTGTATGACGCCTTACCGAAAGCCAAACGTGGCGCTTGGACTGTGGACTCTGCTGCCCTTGCGCCTCTGGTCCGCGACGAGATGCACGCGGGTGACGTGGTGATGGTCAAGGGGTCTCTCGGTAGCGCGATGGCCAAGGTTATCGCCGCCCTCGATGCTCTTGGCCAAGGCCGCAAGAAAAGATAGATTCTGCTGGAAGACCTGCCCATGCTCTATTATCTCAATTCCCTCTCGGATTTCGTCGGTGGCTTCAATGTCTTCCGCTACATCAGCTTTCGCACGGGCGGGGCGCTGCTAACTTCGCTGTTGCTTTTCATCGTCTTCGGGCGGGGAATGATCGACTGGATGCGCATAAAGCAGAAGAAGGGACAGCCAATCCGCGACGACGGCCCCGCGCGCCATATCATCGAAAAGGCCGGAACCCCGACCATGGGCGGCGCGCTGATCCTTGGCGCGTTGACCGTCTCGACCCTGCTCTGGGCGCGGCTTGATACCGGGTTTGTCCTGATGGTTTTGTTTACCATGCTTGGCTTTGGGGCCATTGGGTTCTGGGATGATTTTCTGAAGGTTTCCAAGCGCAATACAAAGGGCGCGCCGGGAAAATTACGTCTGCTCGCAGGTCTGGTAATCGCCCTGATCGCTGGAATTTGGGCAAATATGCTCACGCCTGAAGGGATACAGTTGCAGCTTCTCTTGCCCTTCTCGAAAGACTTTATGATTGATCTGGGGCTTTTGTTCTTTCCTTTTGCGATCATCGTCATCGTAGGGGCGGCGAATTCTGTGAACCTGACCGATGGTCTCGATGGGCTGGCCATCGTGCCGGTGATGATCGCGGGGCTGTCCTTTGCTATCATCGCCTATTGCACAGGCAATTCCAACGCATCGGAGTATCTGCATCTCCATTACCTTCCGGGAACTGGCGAGATCGCTGTGTTTGTCGGGGCGTTGACCGGCGCTGGCCTCGGATTCCTCTGGTTCAATGCTCCGCCCGCCATGGTATTCATGGGGGATACCGGATCGCTGGCATTGGGCGGCGCGCTTGGGGCCATTGCCGTGGCCACCAAGCACGAGATCGTTTTGGCCATCATTGGCGGTCTGTTTGTGGTCGAGACACTCAGCGTCATCATTCAGGTCGTCAGCTTCAAATGGACCGGCAAGCGCGTTTTCCGCATGGCCCCCATCCACCACCATTTTGAGCAAAAAGGCTGGCACGAGCCGACAATCGTGATCCGGTTCTGGATCATCGCCGTCATCCTTGCCCTGATTGGCCTCTCAACGCTTAAACTGCGATGATCGTTGTTCGCACCTATGAGGGTCAGCGCGTCGGTGTGCTTGGCATGGGCCGCTCCGGCCTTGCGGCGGCGGGGGCGTTGCAGGCGGGTGGCGCGGAGCTGGTTTGTTGGGACGATTCCCCCGAAGGCCGCACCGCAGGTACTGATGCGGGCTTTTCGGTGCGCGATTTGACCCGTGAACGGGAATGGGAGGGTATCGCCGCCCTGATCGTCTCCCCCGGCATCCCGCATCTCTATCCCGCTCCGCACCCGGTCATTGAGCGGGCCATGATGGCGGGTATTCCTGTGGATAACGACATTGGCCTCTTCTTTCGCGAAATGGCCGCGTGGGAGCCGGGGTTGGACGATGTTGGCGACGGCGACCCCAGCATTGTCTGCGTCACCGGGTCGAATGGCAAATCCACCACCAGCGCCTTGATCCATCACATCCTGAATGGCGCGGGCCGTGACGCGCAACTTGGTGGCAATATTGGTGTTGGCGTCCTTGATCTGGATTACCCAACCTCACAGGACACCATCGTCTTGGAGTTGTCGTCTTATCAGACTGATCTCGCCCGTAATCTCGCGCCTGATATTGCCGTCTTCCTCAACCTCTCTGACGATCATCTCGACCGCCATGCAGGGCGGGGTGGATATTTCGCGGCCAAGTCACGCCTGTTTGAGGCGGGCGCGCCCGACCGTGTGGTGATCGGCGTTGAGGAGCCGGAGGGCCGCTATCTCGCCAATCGTCTGGAGGGTGCCGCCGAAAAGATCATCCGGGTCGGCGGGCGTGACGGCTGGACCGTCTCGATGAAGAAATCTTTTCTGACCGAGCGTCAGAACGGCAAGCAGACCGGCTCTTTTGATCTGCGTAACGCTCCGGCCCTGCGTGGTGCGCATAATGGCCAGAACGCTTGTGCTGCATGGGCTGCCTGTCGCCTCATGGGGCTGGGGCCGAAGCAGATCGAGGCCGGTTTGGTCAGCTTTGCGGGCCTTCCCCATCGTTTGGAGTGGATCGCTGAAATCGACGGCGTAACCTATGTGAATGATAGCAAGGCCACCAATGCGGACGCCGCCGAAAAGGCGCTGCTCTCCTATGATAATATCCACTGGATCGCAGGTGGACGACCCAAGGAGGGCGGCATTGCACCGCTTTTGCCCCTCATGGATCGCGTGAAAAACACGTATCTCATCGGTGAAGCGCAACAGTCTTTTGCTGCCCAACTCGGTGACATTGCCCACATTCTTTGCGACACGCTGGAAAACGCCATCGCCAAAGCCGCCGCCGCCGCTCAACCCGGCGACACCATCCTCCTTGCCCCCGCTTGCGCCAGCTTTGACCAGTTCGCAAGCTTTGAAGCACGGGGGGAGGCGTTTCGGGAGGTGGTGACGGCGATGAACGTATAAATTTCGCGTGTCACGCTGCGAAGTCGGTAGGGCCAGGGTAACTCGCAACAGTCCGATCAGCGGTCAGTAGCGTTATTCCCTCAATTTTTGCCTGTGCGATGATAAACGGTTCACCCATTGCCTCTGCCTCGATCAGCCGCGACAAATGAGTCTTTGCCTCGTGGATATTAACGGTCAGCATTGTTGGTCATTCAAGTAGATCAAGTAAACTTGGTTCACTGGCTACGCCATCGCAAGATGCGCCCGTCAGATATCCAAATTCTCCACATTATGCGCGTTGGCCATGATGAAGTCGCGGCGGGGTTCGACGAGATCGCCCATGAGATTCGAGAAGATGTTATCCGCCTCGTCCACATGATCGACCGTGACTTGCAGGAATGTGCGTGCCTCCGGGTCGAGCGTGGTTTCCCAGAGTTGCCCCGCATTCATCTCACCGAGACCCTTGTAGCGTTGCAGCCCTGTTCCCCGCTCACCCTCGATCATCACCACGTCCAGCAAATCCGATGGTGAGCGCACGGGTATGCGCCGTTCCTTGCGTTCAAAACTCGCGGCCTTGGCGTAGACTTCCGACAGGCTTTCCGCAATCGCATGAAGTCGTTGCGCCTCGCCCGAATTCAGCGCCGCGCCATCCAGTGTGCGTGTTTCGGTTACGCCGCGCACTGTCCGCATAAAGCGCAACCCATCGCTTGATGTGGGTATTCCCTGCCAGCCACGTTCGGTCTCTGGTGCGATCCGGTCGAGTCGCGCGCTGATGCGGTCCGCCAAAGCCTGTGCCTGTTCGGGGTCTTCCAGAACCTCCGGATCCAGCGCCCCGGCAATCGCTGCCTGTTCCATGACGAAGCGGGGAAGGGAGGGTGGTAAATTCGCCATCAGCGCCTTGACCCGCCGGGCTTCCTCGACCACACGCGCAAGGTCTGGCCCCGCCAGCACTTCCCCATTCGCCAGCGTCAGCGATGCGCTCTCGATGCCGGATTCGACCAGATAATCCTCTAGCGCCTTTTGGTCCTTGAGGTAGACTTCCGATTTTCCGCGCGCGACCTTGTAGAGCGGCGGCTGGGCGATATAGAGATGCCCGTTTTCAATGAGTTCGGGCATCTGCCGATAAAAGAATGTCAGTAGCAGGGTCCGGATATGCGCCCCGTCCACATCTGCATCGGTCATTATGACGACCTTGTGGTAGCGCAGTTTCGACAGGTTGAATTCGTCCCGCCCGATACCTGTGCCGAGCGCGGTGATGAGTGTTCCGATCTCTTGTGAGCCAAGCATCCGGTCAAAGCGCGCCCGCTCCACGTTCAGGATTTTCCCGCGCAAGGGCAGTACGGCCTGATTGGCCCGGTTGCGGCCTTGCTTGGCCGATCCCCCGGCGGAATCCCCCTCCACGAGGAACAGTTCGGCCTTCGCCGGATCGCGTTCCTGACATTGCGCCAGCTTGCCGGGCAGCGAATTGATGTCCTGACCCTTCTTGCGGGTCAGTTCGCGGGCTTTTCGTGCTGCCTCGCGGGCTTGCGCGGCCTCGACGATCTTCATCACGACCAGCTTTGCTTCGGCGGGATGTTCCTCGAACCATTCGGAAATTTTCTCATGCACCAGAGTCTCGACAGCGGGGCGCACCTCCGATGACACCAGTTTTTCCTTGGTTTGGGATGAGAATTTCGGGTCTGGCACTTTCACTGACAGGATGCAGGTTAGCCCTTCGCGCGCATCTTCGCCCGATAGCGTGATCTTTTCCTTCGATGCGATGCCGGAGGAGCCGGTATAGGTGTTGACCACACGGGTTAGCGCAGCCCGGAAGCCCGACAGGTGAGTGCCGCCGTCTTTCTGCGGAATGTTGTTCGTGAAGGCCAGCACCGTCTCGTGATAGCTGTCATTCCACCAGAGGGCCGCCTCGACGGTCACGCCGTCTTTTTCGCCCAGTACGGTGATGGGTGGCTCGAATATTGGCGTCTTCGCCCGATCAACATAGCGGCAGAACGCCTCGACCCCACCCTCGTAGTAGAGTTCGGTTTCGTGGTGTTCGGCATGGCGTTCGTCACGCAACAGGATGCGTGCGCCGGAGTTCAGGAAGGCCAATTCGCGCAGGCGATGCTCCAGCGTCTTGTAATTGTACTCGACCATCGTGAACGTGCTTTCGGCGGCATGGAACGTCACACGCGTTCCCTTGCGCCCGCCCTCGGCGGGGCCGACGACCTCCAGCGATTTGACCGTATCGCCATGCTCGAAGCGGCAGAAATGCTCCTTGCCATTGCGCCAGATGGTCAGCTCCAGCCAGTCGGACAGCGCATTGACCACCGACACCCCGACCCCGTGCAGGCCGCCCGATACCTTGTAGGAATTCTGGTCGAATTTTCCGCCCGCATGAAGCTGGGTCATAATCACTTCGGCGGCGGAAATGCCTTCTTCCTCGTGAATATCGACCGGGATGCCCCGCCCGTTATCATCCACCGTGACCGAGCCATCGGGATTGAGGATTACCTTTACCCGATCCGCATGACCGGCCAACGCCTCGTCGATGGCATTGTCCACCACCTCATAGACCATGTGATGCAGGCCCGACCCGTCATCGGTATCCCCGATATACATGCCGGGGCGCTTGCGAACGGCCTCCAGCCCGCGCAGGACCTTGATGCTATCTGCGCCATATTCTTCGGGATCGACGCCGTCGGGGATGCTGTCTTCAGCCATTTTTATTTTCCTTGCATCGAAGTTTGGTGCTGGTGTCTTAGCCGAGAGGCTTCTTTGTGTAGAATTTTGTGGAAGCAATCGGATTTAACCGACCAATGAAATGCCATCATAAATATATATGATATGGGTATTACTGCCGCAAACACATAGTTTGAGCTCTGCTCCATCAATTTTGTGTATATCAAGGCAATGAGTAGAGTTATTGAGATGCTAAAACCTATAATGTAATGCGCTATCGAGGCATATTGATATTGATTTGCTGAGGACTGAACGAGTTCGATCAAGGATCTGTATATCCTATCCTCATCCTGGTACTTTATGCATTCACTTTCAAAGTGGGTTATTTCATTATTGGCATTGTAGAAATACTCTTCATACCGGGCTTTAAAAATTTTTGCAGCAAACAGGACTGCAACAAACAACGCAGCGCCACCTGCACCATAGAGCAATGCTGACCAGTCCATCCCTTCAACCCCCCGCAATCGCCACACCCGCACCCATCATCACGCCACCCGTCACGCGGTTGAGGCGGGTGACGGCGCGGGGGGAGCGCAAGAGGTGACGGACGCGACTGGCGGCTCCGGCATAGGCGAGGTCGGACGCCAGGCCGAGGGGCAGGGTGAAGGCGATGATGATGACGGCATCGATCCAGCCGATCCGTGTTATGTCAAAGAAACCGGGAAAGATCGCCGCATAGAACAGCGCCGCTTTCGGATTGCCGAGATTGAGCAACAAGCCGGTCAGAAAGGATTGCCACGCAGGGCCGGGGTCCGCCGTTACCTTGTCGGAGAATGTCTCTGCCTTGCCACTGACCAGTTTCCACCCGATCCAGAGCAGCCACGCCGCCCCGATATACTTCAGAATTTCCAGCGTCCACGCGTGGGTTTCGGCCAGCGTCGCCAGCCCGAAGATCGCCAGTGTTACGAACATGATCTCCGCCACCGATCCCCCCGCCGCCATGGCAAAGCCGGAGCGGAATCCATGTGCCGCCGAGCGCGCAGCAATCGCGGCGACGAATGGTCCGGGCGTCACGACCATCACGAAGAAGGCGAGCAGGAACAGGGCAAGCTGGGTAAATTCTATCGTCATGGCACCGCCATTGCGGCACTTGCCGTCCGGCTAGTCCATTGTACCGAGCGGGCATTTGACAGCATCGCCCGCGTGATGGGGTCAATGAGGATAAACCCGATCATGGGCGAGCCTGCGGGGCGCTATGTAGGGCGGTGTTTTTCACGTCGGCAGGTTACTTCGTTAATGCCCTCAATGTCCAAGAATTCCTTGAGGTTTCGGCGTTGAAGAGCAGCGCGCTGAATGTGGGTTAACCCATCAGTACCGACCCCTCGCCCCCATCGCGAATTTCCAGCCGTTGTGCGCGGCCTTCCATCGCCTCGAACAGCCCCGGTTCCGTGCCGGTCATCCAGGCCTGCGCCCCCAGTGCTGCGATCTCTGCGAACAGGGCGGCACGGCGGTTGGCATCAAAATGTGCGGCGATTTCGTCCAGCAGCAGGATAGGGGCCGACCCCGTTTCCCCATGCAACGCCCGCGCATTGGCGAGGATCAGGCTCACCAGCAGTGCTTTTTGCTCGCCTGTTGAGCACTCGGCGGCGGGGGCGTCTTTCTCGGCATAGCGCACCGCCAGATCACTGCGGTGCGGCCCCGTCAGTGTGCGCCCTGCCTGTGCATCCCGCCCCCGCGCATTATGGAGCGTGCGGGCGAAATCCTCCGCTGTTGCCTCCGTCCTGAAATCCCCAACCAGCGATGCCTCTGCGCGTGGAAATGCACCCCCTTGCGACTGTGCGGCCAGTAATGCGCGCAGAACATGCGCGCGTCCTGTGGCCAATGCCACCCCATGCTCGCCCATCTGCGCCTCCAAAGCCGACAGCCAGCGCGGATCGTCATGGCCTTCTTTCAACAGCCGGTTGCGTTCCCGCATCGCCCGGTCATAGCGTGTTGCCGTCTCGGCATGGTCGGGCAGCAGCGAAAGGGTCATCCGGTCCAGAAACCGCCGTCTCTCTGCCGGTCCTTCCACGAAAACCCGATCAAGTGCGGGCGTCAGCCATAGTAGCCGCGCAACCCGGCCCAACGATAATACAGACGTCGCCTTATCGTCCTGTTTTGCTGACCGCCGTGCATCCTCCTCGGCTCCGGTCCACAGCATCACGGGATCGGTCTGCGTTTCCAGCATGGCCGTAATCGCCCAGCCTATCCCCTGTTGTTTTCTTGCGAAATCCCCAGGTGAGGCCCGCCGCAACCCCCGCCCCGGTGCGAGCAAAGACACGGCCTCCAGAATATTCGTCTTCCCCGCCCCGTTCGGCCCGGTCAGCGCGATCATCGGCGCGCTCACATCAAGATCCAGCCGCGCATAAGAGCGAAACGCGACCAACTTCAGATGTCGAACGGCAAGCGTCACCTGAGCGCATCCAGCGTTGCCCGATGCAGGTCGGCCCCGCCGCGATACTCGATTTCATTCGCCTCCAGTGGCCCAAGCGCCTCCCTCAAGGCGAATGCCTGTGCGTCGGTCAAGGCTGACAGTGGATCGACATAGGTGCGAATACCAAACACCACGGCTTGCGAGCGGGGCAGTCGCAGGAATGTCTGCCGTTCCACCCGGATGTGTAGCGGCCCATCTTCGGCCTGTCGCCAGTCGCCCGACGGCTGGTGCAGTTCATCCGTCGGGTGCACGGTCCAGTTCGCCCGCCAGAGGGGCCGCCCGACCTGCACCCCCTCGAATAATCGGTTCACCCGCTTTGCCAGATCATCCGTATAATCAGGCACTGGCCCATGGATATGCGTTAGCGGATGCCCCAGTTTCTCGGCCAACGACCAGCGCGACGGAAAGCACAGGATTGCGGCGGTCAGGCGATATTCCTCGCCCTCAGCGCGTTGTTCCAGAAGGCAAAAATCCTCCTGCACCATCCGCCCGACTTGCCCCAGTGGCGACGGATCGTCCGGCAGGGCTTTGCCTGTATGTGTGGCCACCCCATCCCGCAATTCTGCCTGCGCCCCGTCGCTTTCCGGCAAGGCCGCAAGCACCACTTCCCGTTCCGTTTCGATCAACTCCCGCCGATATGCCATCTGCCCTGCCGTATCCGCGCCCGTTTCCAGCCAATTGGCAGGATCGAGTGGCTGCGTACCCGGTTTGCGTGCAAGGCGCGGGTCGGCCCATGGAGCATAGGTGATCATGTCGGCACGATAGGCTCCGCGCTTCGCGGGTCAAGTTTTCAAGATAGGCAAACCCGTGCTATGCGAGGTTGATGACCAAACCTGTTCTCATCCTTGGCTATGGCTCCCTGATTTGGGATCTTGATGATCTTGCACCAAAAGTGCGCGGCGAATGGCGCATGGGGGCGGGGCCGTCCCTGCCGCTCGAATTCAGTCGTGTCTCGCCCAAGCGCAAGCAGTCGCTTGTCGTTGTGATTGATACCGACGCGGGCGATCCCTGCCCCACGCATGTCATCGAGAGCACGCGATCCACTGTCGCCGAAGCCGTCACCGACCTTGCCGCCAGAGAGCGCACGGATGCCGCCCATATTGGTTGGGTCGATCTTGCCACCGGAACATCCCATTCCCAACGTGAAGGTGTGGCAGAGCGGGTTCGTGACTGGTGTGAGGCCACTGATGCTGCCGGGGCCGTCTGGACCGATCTTGACGGAAATTTCGAGCAAGCCACCGGCGCACCCTTCACTGTGGAACGCGGTATCGCCTATCTGAAAACACTGGAAGGTGACAGCCTCGCCGCCGCCCATGAATATATAAACGGTGCCCCCGCCGGAACTGATACCCCTTTGCGCCGTGCGCTCAAGGTCAGTTCCTGGTGGTGTACTGGCTGAAACTCTGGCGATTGCGCCCTGCGATGTGCTCTCCCGGCGTAATCGGCTCATGCCGGGCATCCTCGCCGTCGCGCAGGAACAACCGGGGGTCCACTACTGCATCTGTGTTCGGATCATAGAAGACCGGGATTGACTGCCGCACCTGCGCATTGCGATTGACCACACGGTGTACTGTCGAGACAAAACGATCATTGCTCCAGCGTTGTAACAGATCACCAATGTTGCAGACCAGCGTACCGGGCAGGGGAGGGGCTTCGATCCATTGTCCATCCCGCTGCTGCACCTGCAATCCTCCGCTGTCATCCTGCATCAGCAGTGTCAGCACTCCGAAATCCGTATGCGGGGCCACACCAAAGCGTCCTTCCGCTTCGTCTTCCGGTGCGCAGGGTGGATAATGCACGAGCTGCCCTCGCGCCAGTGGCCTCGTATAGAATGGGGCAAAGGTATCCGGTGCTCCGCCTAGCGCCACCGCCACTGCCTCCATCACCCTTGCCCCCACATTGCAGACGGCACGGTAATAAGGGTTCACTCCCTCGCGCAGACATGGCACGACATCGTCAGGCCAGCGGTTCGGTGCGACCATCGCCTTGCCCAGATCAGGATCATTTGCCGCAACTTCGCGCCCCCAGAAAAACACTTCCTTACGGTCTGTCGCCATTGATCCGGCCATACGGGACATCCCCGGCCCCATCCATCCCCTTTGATCCGTCCCGATGGCTACCGCTTGTTTGATGTTCTCCGGCATTTCAAAAAACAGTCGCGAGGCAGCGAAGGCTTCATCAATCACCTGTTGTGGTATCCCATGCTCCGATACATAGAAAAATCCGATACCCGTCGCTGCCTCATGGATATTGGCCGCGATGGTTTCGGTGTTTTTGGAAAGATCGATCACAGGAACAGTCCCCGAAATCATGGCTATTCCTCCTTTATTTGACTTCCCCAATATCGGGAAAGCCTCAGACCCAATATCGGGAAAGCCTCAGATATGCGCCGTCGCTTTCAATGCCTCCGGTAAGACCTCTGAAACCAGATCAAGTTCTGCATCCGACCCTGTGCTGATGCGGATGCAACGGTCGAGGGGGGCAGGGCCAGGCATTCGGATAAAAATGTCGCGTGCCAGTATCTCGCGCAGTACGGCGCGTGCATAGTCTCCGTCCCGTCCGCAATCAATGGTTACAAAATTGGTGGCCGAGGGTAGGGGTGTCAGGTTATTTTCCCGTGCAATATCGGCCAGCCGTTCGCGTGCCGCTGCAACCGTCGCGATGACACTGGTCAGATAAGCTTCATCCCTGATTGCCGCCAATGCCGCCCGTTGTGAAAGGCGTGTAACGCCGAAATGATTGCGGATACGGTCAAATCCCGCGATCAGATTCGGGTGTCCGATTGCACAGCCAACCCGCAGCCCTGCGAGGCCATAGGCTTTCGAGAAGGTTCGAAATCTTAGCAGATTTGGGCGTCGGAAACCGGGTGGTGTGATCGCTTCGGGGTCGGTGTGGAACTCCGCATAGGCTTCGTCGAGCAGCACAAGGCAGTCAGATGGTACGGCGTCACACAGCTTTTCCACATCCCTGTGCGCTACCCAGCTTCCCATTGGATTATCCGGGTTTGAGATGTAGACGAGCCGTGCGCCCGTATCCCGCGCGCGGGCGGCGAGCGCGGCTAAGTCCTCGCGGTCGTTATTGTAGGGGACGGTCTCCAGCACACCACCGAATCCCGCCACATGATAATTAAAGGTCGGATAGGCACCCAACGACGTAACTGCGCGGTCGCCCGGTGCCATGAACAACCTGACAACCAGCCCCAACAAACCATCAATCCCCTCGCCGACCACAATTTCCTCCGGGTGGTAGCCAAAATGTGAGGCCAACGCGTCGATCAGATCGTGGTTCGTCGATTCGGGATACCAGCGCGCTTCGTCTGTTGCCGCCTGTTGCAACGTTTCTGTCACAAGTGGTGATGGCTCCAGTGTCAGCTCGTTCGCGCCCAGGCGGGCCGCAAAAGCCCGTCCCCGTTCGCGTTCCATTTGCTCTGGCCCAACAAAAGGCACGGTTGCAGGCAGCGATGCAGGGATCGGCGCGAAGGGAGGTAGGTCAGGCATTGCACAGGCTCTCGCGAAGGGGTGGGATGCTCTTTCTTCCAACGAAGTGCTCTAATGGCAAGTCGCGACCGGCTATTGATTCTGGACCGGCGCGTAAACTAGGTTGATCCTGAATGGTACTACGGCATAGGAATGCCCGTCAGGAACGAGGCATCATCAAAGGAAAAATAGCCATGCGCGGCGATACTTACGGCTATGACGACGAGTATGAAGAGGGTGGTTCCTTCATTGGTACGATTCTGCTGATGCTGATCGGTGGAGCCATTGCGCTCGCAGCCTTCGATGCTTTTGGCCAGATATACAGCCCGGAGGCGGGCTACCCCGCCCTTCAACCCGTGGGGTTGGCGAAGCAATCCCTTCAAAAGCTGTTACCGGATTTTGCCCAATATGCTGAATACGCTCATTGGGCCATGGGGATCATCGGATACCCGCTGGGCTATGTTTTGCTCGCGCGGCCTATCAGCCGGATGATCTGGCCAAATGTACATTGGTGGGTGACGGGTGTCGTTTTCGGGGTTGTTCTTTGGGCTTTTGCTCTGTTTGTTATGGCGCATTTGGTTGCGGGTAATCCGCCATTTCTTGGCTGGGTCAAACTAACCTGGGTAGCGCTGGTCGGACATATTATCTACGGTGTGGTTCTTGCCGCTGTGATGCGCGATGGTCGCTACGTCTAACCCTGTAAGCGGGCGGGCAATCGCGCTTGCCCTTGGGGTTGTTGTCCTTGCTGCGGCCATCCTGCTCTGGATGGGCCGCGCGCCTATATGTGAATGTGGATATGTGAAGTTCTGGCATGGCGAGACCGTCAGTTCCGAAAACTCACAGCATATCGCGGACTGGTATACGCCAAGCCATATCCTGCATGGGCTGGTCTTCTACTTTTTCCTGTGGCTGGTACTGAGCCGCGCAAGCCTCGGTTCGCGCTTCGTGATTGCCACGGCCATCGAAACGGCATGGGAGATTGCGGAGAATACCGACGCGGTAATCCAGCGCTATCGCGAGGCCACTATCGCCCTCGATTACTACGGCGACAGCGTGCTCAACTCGGTGGCCGATATTGCGTGGATGTGGGTCGGTTTTGCTCTCGCACGCATTCTGCCAGTCTGGATCAGCGTGTTGCTGTTTATTGCGGCGGAATTGTTCGTTGGCTGGATGATTCGTGATGGTCTGGTCCTCAATGTTATCATGCTCCTCTCTCCACAGGACTGGATCAAGCAGTGGCAGATGGCTGTTTGAGAGCCGCACACATTAGTATGAATTCGCTGTTCGATGTAATTATCTGGAACAGGCGAGGTTTTCCCGGTATTTCTCCAATTGGTTGATTATCTGGTTTGAGGGAGATGGCGCGGTGGGCATCAGGACAAAGTTCAATCTATTGCTGCTTGCGGTATTGTTGCCCGCCTTGCTGCTCAGTGCGGTGGTGAGCTGGACATTGCTGCAAAAACAGGCCCGTGAGGAAGTGATCCACTCTGCCGAATTGATGACCGAAGCTGCAAAGGCGATCCGCAAATATACCGTTGAGGAGATTCGCCCGCTCATCAATCAGGAGCCACACCCCGAATTCCTTCCCCAGACAGTCCCTGCCTATGCCGCAACCGCTGCGATTGGGCGATTTTCCAAGGAGTTCAGCGATTTCCTCTACAAGGAGGCAACGCTCAACCCGACCAATCCGCGCGACCGGGCCGTTGACTGGGAATCGGATATTATTCAGGAATTCAAACGCGACTCCGAATTGACCTTCCTCGATGGTGAGCGTGCCACTCCGACGGGGGTCATGCTCTACACTGCCCGTCCGATCGTCATTACCAATCCAGCGTGTCTTGCTTGTCATTCTACTGCTGATGCAGCGCCAGAATCCCTGATTGCGAAGTATGGCAATGCCAATGGTTTTGGCTGGCAGATGAACGAGATCGTCGGGGCGCAGATCGTCTCTGTGCCCATGTCCATCGCGAGTAATCGCGCGATGGAGGCATTCGGCGTCTTCATGGCCCTGCTTGCCGGAGTGTTCGCCCTCGTCTTCCTGGTCCTGAACCTTGCGCTGAACCGGCTGATTATCGCACCGATGATGCGCCTTGCATCGGATGCCGGGAAGGTGAGCACCGGCGACTTCACCGTACCCGAATTCAGCAGTGAACGACGTGATGAGATTGGTACTCTTGGTGTCGCCTTTAACCGGATGCGTCGTAGTCTGGAACAAGCGATGAAGATGATGGATTGAACCCATGTCTGAACTCGCTTTCCGCACCTCGATCTGTAGCGTGGTCTTTGTCGATATTGCCGACTATTCGAAGGCTGCCGTGGATCGCCAGGTGACGATGAAGGCGGACCTGAACGATGCAATCCGCGCCAGCCTCGTCAACGCCTCCGAGGATGAGTTGATTGTCCTCGACACGGGGGACGGTGCAGCGATCTGCTTCTTCAATGACCCGGAAGACGCACTGTTTGCGGCTACGGCCATCTCGCAGGGAGTGCGTGGTACATTGCGGTTGCGGACTGGCATCAATCTCGGCCCTGTCAAGGTCGTGACTGACCTGAACGGCAACCGAAACGTTGTCGGCGATGCGATCAATGTCGCCCAGCGGATTATGAGCTTTGCGGATGAGCATGAAGTGCTGATATCGCGCTCTTATTTCGAGGTTGTTTCCTGTCTGCGCGATGAAAATACCTTCAGCTTTCGCTCACTTGGTGTTCGCAAGGACAAACATATCCGCGAACATGAAGTTTATGTCGTCCGGGATGCTGTTGAAAAAGGGCGCAAAGCCGATGACGCCCCTTTTGCGCCTGCTGCCGCGCCCCCCACCATTGTTCTCGATCTACCCGATGATCTCCTCGAATGTTGCCGCACCCATCTTGCGCAGGCTCTTGGGCCGATGGCGGATATGATCGTGGGACGGACTGTTGATGTCGCGCGTTCGCCGGAGGACTTCATTGCCCGGCTGGCGGAGAAAATTGATTCTGAAACCGAACGCCGCACTTTCCTTGCTGCTGTAGGCAAGGGGACGCAAAAGCCCGATACGGCCATTAGGGAACCTGTGCAGGAAGACCCCGTACAGGCCGAGGCGAATGCAACCGCTATCGACGATACGCTGATCACCAAGGCGGCCGCGCAGCTCGCCATTGCCATCGGTCCCATCGCCGGAACGCTTGTGCGCCGGGCGGCAGCAACCGCGTGCTCCCCGCAAGCCTTTATTGCTGTTGTAGCGGGGCATATCGGGGATGAGCCTACACGCCGACGTTTTCTGGATGCGATGGCTCTTTGATCCTGCATTGGCGATGATCGCCACCCTTGCCATCCGCGCCCCCCCTCGCATACACCCGGACCAGAATTCATTCAGCGAGGCGGCATGAGCACTCCCGTTCCGGGTATCGAAACAGTTGGCGTGGTTGGGGCAGGGCAAATGGGTAACGGAATTGCCCATGTCTTCGCCGTGGCGGGCTATGACGTCGTGATGAGCGATCTTGAACAGGAGCGCCTTGATGCCGCCATGGAAGTTATAGACGGAAACCTGCAACGTCAGGTGAACCGTGACCTTCTGAGCGTTGAAGACAAGGCAGCGGCCCTCTCGCGTATCAAGGGCACGACTGATCTGGCAGATTTCGGAAGTTGCGATCTGGTAATCGAAGCGGCAGCCGAGGTCGAGGCGCTGAAAAAGGATATTTTCCGTGCATTGGTCGAGGTTGTTCCTGAGCGGGCTATCCTTGCGTCGAACACTTCTTCCATCTCGATCACGCGGCTGGCTACTGTAACCGACCGGCCTGAGCGGTTCATGGGTATTCACTTTATGAACCCCGTCCCCGTGATGAAGCTTGTCGAGCTGATCCGGGGTATCGCCACAGATGAACCGACCTTCGAAATCATGCGCGCCGTAGTCGCCTCGTTGGGTAAGGAAGCGGCGATTGCCGAGGATTTCCCGGCCTTCATCGTTAACCGTATCCTCGTGCCGATGATAAACGAGGCGGTCTACACGCTGTATGAGGGTGTCGGAACGGTCGAGAGCATCGACAAGGCCATGAAGCTGGGGACCAACCATCCGATGGGGCCATTGGAGCTGGCCGATTTTATCGGGCTGGATACCTGTCTGGCCATTATGAATGTCCTCCATGACGGCCTCGCCGATACCAAGTACCGGCCTTGCCCGCTATTGGTGAAATATGTTGAGGCTGGCTGGCTGGGCCGCAAGACCGGACGCGGCTTTTATGACTATCGCGGCGAAGAGCCGGTTCCGACGCGGTAGGGGCGCTACGGACTGCCTGCTACAGCGCAGCTACTCTCTTTGCTTCAGGTTCCGAGATGACGCATCTGGCCGGTAGGGTGAGGGATACTGTCGTGCCCTTGCCCAATGTGCTTTCGATTTGTAATGCGCCGTCATGCGCATCCGCTACGATGTTACAGATCGCCAGCCCCAGCCCCAGCCCACCGTTATTTCGGGCAAAGGCACTTTCGGCCTGCCGGAATGGTTGCCTGATCTGTTCTATGTCCTCTTCGGATATTCCGATTCCGTTATCAGTGGCGCTGAAATACACTTCCCCAAGTGGTGTAAGGCCAAGACTGACGGCCACTTTTCCTTCATTATGCGAGAACTTGATCGCATTGCTGATGATATTTGTCATGGCTTGCAGCAAGCGCGCTTCGTCCCCCTTGATTTGCAGCTTGCGCAATCGTGGCTCTGCGCGAACCACGGTGACGCCCATGGCCTTTGAGTTCGCATTACAGGCGGCGATGGCAGCGCCGACTGTCGATGCGATATTGAAAACCTGATGCTCGAAGGTGATCTTGCCCATCTCGGCCCTTGAGACGTCGAGAATATCGTTGATAATGGTCAGCAGTTGTTTGCCACTGTCATTGATATGGATGGCATATTCCTGATATTG
>CALFFK010000047.1 GCA_937957975.1 uncultured Neomegalonema sp. | reverse complement strand
AAAGACATTGGCACTTACATCGACGGATTCTACAATCCTCGAAGACGACATTCAGCACTTGGATACAAAGCACCGATCACATTCGAGGCAGCCGGAAGCTAACAGAGAAACTGTCCCTCCACTTTCACCGGGCAAGACCATCGCCGGATACATCGGAGATGGTTGCACCGTACCGGCCCGGATCGGAAGCTTGCGTGTTGAGCCGGGCAGTCTGCTAATGGCGATGTCCGACGGCGTGAGTGATTTGCTGCCCTTCGACGGGATCGCCGATGACCGGTACGCGATCATCCAGATGATGGAAACACCGGGCGCGGAGCTCGCCGATCACTTTCTGGCCCAGATCGAGGGCGCGCGGGATCCCTATACCGGTGCCTATCTCCATCACGACAACATGACACTGGCCATTGCTCTGCTTCCCGATGTCGAGGGAGATGATCGCAATGGCTAAAGACACTGTCACCCTTGATGGCATCAGGCTCCAGATCACCGATCCGGCGCTTGGTGCCGGGGGCCAGGGCAAGGCGCAAAAAGCAGTACTGGCCGGTGATCCTGGCACCGAGCTTGTCATCAAGACCTTTCCAGTGACACCTGAAGCGACGTCCCGAACCGAGGCCCTTGTCGATCAGAATCTTCCGGGCAAGAGCCTGTTCCTCTCAGGTCCGATCGCGATGGAAGTCGGTAGCAACCACATCTGGCACGTTGCGCCCTTCATTGAAGGCGTTGATCTGGAGAATGACCAACCACGCAGTTTCCCTGAACAGCTGGAGATGGCCCATCACTTCATGTGTCAAGTGGCCACCCTGGAAGAAAACGGCCTGGCCCATGGCGATATCGCGCCGTCGAATGTCATGGTGACGCCGGAAGGATTTGTAGCCCTGATCGATGTCGATAACGCCGTTATCGATGATCCGGGTGTACCATCCCCGACGATGGCCGGGCAGCGCATGATGCTTGCACCCGAGATCAGGAATGGCAACCAGCCCCCGACCATCGAGAGCGACCGCTTCGCCATAGCGGTAATGCTCAATATGATCCTGCTTTCGAGACATCCGGCGGATCAATGGGCGACACCGCCCTCTGCGCTTGATCAGGCGATGAGCACCGGAAACTGGCCAGAGCGCAACCGGGTTGTCGAAACAGGCGAAACGCCCATTGAAGCCCTTGGCACCAGGCTGTGTTCCCTGTTCGACCAAGCGTTCTCTCTTGACCCGAATGCGCGCCCCGTCGCCGATGAATGGCGCAGGGCGCAGCTTGATGCTCTGCAAAACTGCTGGATCCATAAATGCGGCCACGCCTTTGTTGGCGGTGAATCCGCATCCAGCTGTCCCTGGTGCGGTGACGCCGTCACGATCAAGAATACCAGCGACACCCTGCTGATAATCATTCCCGCGATTCAGGGCCGCTTTCGCACCCCGCTCAGGCATGGAGAGACGATCCGTCTGGGCCGTGCCAATCTCGCCGGTTTGCCGGGGACCGTATCCTCAAGACACCTTGAGATCAGCCGTCAGGGTGATCGTCTGTTCCTTCGCCATACCGGCTCCAATCCAACCCTGATTGAGCGGCAGGGTCAGTGGTGGAAACTCGACACGCACTGGGTCGAGACCGATGATATAGCTGCGACGCCCATGACGCTGAGGCTTGCCGATACCGACATCACTCTCAGCGCGGGGTGATGGCGAAAGGCTGGATGATGTCGCGGAGTTCTGAGAGATCCTTGCCGTAGCCGTATTTGGGGCGCTGGAACCGGTGCCCCATCAGCTGCGCCTGTGCACGATCAACCACATCGCGTTTGGTCAGCTGGTCCTGAAACCAGTGCCTCAAGCTGTAGAGGCTCTGGCGTGGATCGGTGACAATCCCGCTCTCGCGCAGGGATCGGTTGATCACGCTGGTCGCGTACATGTTCTTGCCCAGCCGTTTGCCCCAGCCTCCCTGAAGGACGAGAGCTTTGGCGGCATCGAGCGACACGCCCACAAGGGGCAGGAGCCGTTCGGAATGATCGGTCTTCAGCCCGCGCGTGGCGTTCTTGCGAACATGCACATGCGGAATCTCGTGATTCAGATCGATATCCGCCAGTTCCAGCCCGATAGCCTCGACCGGGCGCATCCCGGTATTGATCAGCAGCCGCACCAGCATGACAAAGTCGTCGTGCAGCTTCGGTAACGCACCGGGCACGATGATCGCCTCGATCTGATCACGCTCCAACGGCACCCGCGCAACCTCCTTCTCCTCTTTCAAACGAACACGCGAGAAGGGATTGGGCCGCGCCTCCGAGTCGATGTCGAAGTTCACCGACACCATCCGGCGTAGGGAGTTGATCTCGCGGTTGCCGGTATACGGCTTCAGCCCTTCCGTCTTGACCCGTTCCACCCACCAACTCCGGAACTTCAGCGTATGAGACCGTTCGATCTCGTAGAGCGGGATTGCACCGACTGCCGCCTCGAAATTACGGATGGCTTTCAGATAGACGTTCCGTTTCGTGCGCTGCTGGTCATGACTGACCCGCATCCACTCATCTTCAATATGCGCCCAGAACCGATCGAAGGCTTGCGACAAACTCAGTTTTGGTTTTTCCACCAGTCCAAGAAGGGCCTTCTGCTCGATTGACTGTACATCGCCAGAGATCAGTAGACGCAACCGGTCGATGATCTCCTGATCGGTCAGTTCAGCACTCGATTTGGGCGTCATGCCATGACGGCCCTGAACCTCGACCCCCGCACGATATCGATCAGCCGCTTCTCCGGCTTGCAACGACTGTCCACGAGCTTTCGCGGCAGCCCACTCCTGATCAAGATCAAGCGAAATCTGGGCGGCTTTCAGCTTCGCAGCCGCATGATCCGTTGTTTTCAGTGAAAAGCTGACCAGTTCCCGCGCTTCGACGTCACGAAACTCAACCGGCACGGCACGGTAATAATGCCACCAGCGCCCCCGGCGCTTTAGATGCGATCCCCACATCATCCGACCTCCAATATCCGAACGATTGTCCAGAATTTGTCCAGAACCGGAAAATTCCGGTCCACGGAGATCAGACTGCATCCAATTAAATCAAGGCGTTAGAGACGGAGCGCCGTCTCAAAAAGAACAAATGGTGCCCGGAGGCGGACTCGAACCACCGACACGCGAATTTTCAATCCGCTGCTCTACCAACTGAGCTACCCGGGCAACGACGGGCTTGGTAGCGGAGGGGCGGGCGGTTGTCCAGCCGAAAAAACCCGGCATCAATCGTCAGGATCGCGCGAGTCGGTAACGCGCTCGTTGGTCGGGATGGCATAGGCTCCCGACGCCCAGTTTCCCAGATCCCGGTCGGCGCAGCGGCGGGAGCAAAAGGGGCGATAGTCATGCACCGTTTCGCGTTTACAGATCGGGCATTTTTTTTTGGTTGTCATCGCGTGTCCTCCGCAATGAGTGTGGCAAGGGAACGTCCGGGGCGGGGGCTGACAAGTTCGAGCAAACCCGCTGGTCCCCATCCGGCGATGCGCGCGCCCTCCAGCCATCGGGACGCTGCGCGCTGGAGCGTATCAGCGATGCGGGTGCGATCCGGGCCTTTCGGCGCACCTGCAAAATCGATGCAGACGAGACCACCAAGTTTTTTAAGCGACAGAAGACGGGGAATCGCACGGGCGGCGTCAAGATTGACGCGCGCAGGCGAATGGCCAGCGGTGTTCACATCTATAGCGACGAGGGCAGGCGTCGGATCGATAGAAAGCCAGCCTTCAGTCATGTCGTGGCGCGGGGCGATCAGGGCAGCGAGGGCCGTATCTATATCGAGCATTTCAAAAGGGGCCGAATCGCAGCGAACCTGAGCTGCCTGGGGGAGTGCGGAAATGGAGGCCTCATCGGCAATGATACTGTCGATCCGCCCGACCCGGTCCAGAAGGCAGGTGATGGCATCGGGTGGCGCAGCGCGCAAACCAGGGGCCGGATCGGTGGCAAGCCGCTCATAGCGCGTGGTCAGGGAGGCTGCCTCCTCACGCAAAACCTGTTCAGGCACATCACGAGCGTCCGTGCGGATGACGAAACCGCCATGGCCGGCAAAGGGATCAAGGGCAGCGCGGAGGCGCGCGCGTTCGGCCTCATCCTCAATTCTGCGAGAGATATTGATACCGGCGCGAGCCGGGGTAAAGACGAGATGCGCACTGCGAAGTTGGATCGCAGACGAGAGACGCGCCGCCTTTTCGCCATCGGGTTCGCGGCGGACTTCTGCCAAAAGCGATTGGCCAGGGGCAAGGCCGTGCGCTTCGGGGAAAAACCCTTCGATGCCCTGCCCCATATCGGCGGTTGCGGCCCCAATACCGTGGAGCATACCAGTTATGCGGCAGCGGTAGATCGCACCGGGGAGCGGGATACAGTCATTCAGACGGTTGATCTCGATGGCGGCGATCATCCCGTCGCGCAGGAGTACAGCACGACGCAGGGCATCATCAGTCTCGACAGCAAGCACAACCCCCTTCACAGGGTATAACCCGCCGCTTCGAGCATCCCTGTCGTTTCGGTCAAGGGCAAACCGACAACGTTGGAATAGGAGCCACCAATCCACGGAACAAAGCGGGCAGCGCGGCCCTGAATAGCGTAACCGCCTGCCTTTCCCTGCCATTCGTCACTGGCGAGATAAGCATCGACTTCTGCTTCGGATAAACGCTTGAGACGCACTTGTGTCGTGACAAGACGTGACCATGCCCGACCATCACCACAGCGGATCGCCGCAATGCCGGTGATGACAGTATGACGACGACCGGAAAGAAGCGCGAGATGCTTGCGCGCATCGGCGGCGGCAGCGGGTTTGTCGAGGATGCGTCGCCCAACCGCAACGACCGTGTCGGCGGCAAGAACGATACAATCGGCCTCGCCCTGCTCCTCTGCAACCGCGCGGCACTTGGCACCGCACAATCGCTCCGCATAAGGGCGCGGCAATTCACCATCATGCGGGGTTTCGTCGATATTGGCTGGGAGAACAGAATCAGGAACAATCCCGATCTGCGACAAAAGATCAAGACGGCGCGGTGAGGCGCTGGCAAGGATCAAACGGGGGCGCGAGACGCGGGAAACCGGCATAACTGCACCCGTCAGATTGGCCCAAATGCTATTTGAAACGGTAGGTGATGCGACCCTTGGTCAGGTCGTAGGGGGTCATTTCGACCTGAACCTTGTCACCCGCGAGCACGCGGATGCGATTTTTCCGCATCTTGCCTGCCGTATGCGCGATGATCTCGTGCCCGTTCTCAAGCTCAACCCGGAAAGTCGCATTGGGTAGCAGCTCCGTGACCGTGCCGGGCATTTCGAGTACTTCTTCCTTCGCCATCCATATTCCTGCTCTGGCATCGACGGGAAAAATCCGCCGCGCCCTAGATGGAGGTGAGCGGCGCAAAAAGCAACCCTCTCGCCTTATGCAGCATCCCGAAACGGGATATATGTCGCTTTTCTCACCCCCGGTAGGACAGTGAGCAAACGAGTGTAAAGAGGCGGCGGGCCGTATGGTCATCAAGGGCAGCATGATCTGCGAGTCGTTCGCGCAGGGCATCGGCCCCTTCATTATGTTGGGATTTGCGATGTTCGTCGAGACGCGCAATTTCGTCCGGGGAATGGCGACGGACGGCCTCAAAATAGCTTTCGCAAATGGCAAAATATGATCGCGCACGCTTGCGGAACGCGGAAAACGGGATTGCGATTTCGGTTTCACTGTCATCGGCGGCAGTGACGAGAAACGCCAGATGCCGGTCGCGGGGGGCAAGAATCACCGTATACGGGCCTTCCGGTGCCCCCTCCGGCAGCAGGCGAAAGCTGTTCACATCCAGCAGATCGAAGATTGCTATATTACGCTCCTGTTCGGCCTCTGGTGAGGGAGCAGGCAGACCTGTTTCATCAATGCTGAAATGCGCGATACGGGCAGTTTCGGTCATCATGCACCCTCTCGATTCAATGCATTGAGTCGCGCGCGGACAGACAACCCATGAGCTTCAAGCCCTTCCGCTTGTGCCAGAGTTTCCGCAGCGCCGCCGATCTTGCCAAGCGCACCGGGCGTGCAGCGGAGCAATGTGGTTCGTTTCATAAAATCAAGGACGGACAGACCCGACGCATGACGGGCACTGCGCGCAGTCGGCAAGACATGATTGGGGCCGCCAACATAGTCGCCCACAGCTTCCGGGGTCCAGCGTCCGAGGAATATCGCCCCCGCGTGGCGTATCTGCGCCGCGAGCGCATCCGGGTCAGCAACGCAGAGTTCAAGATGTTCAGCCGCAATGCGATTGGCAAGCCCTGCTGCTTCATCGAGATCGCGCACAACAACGATTGCACCGTTTGCCCACCAGCTTTCTCCGGCTATGACACCGCGTTCCAGTGTCTCTAACCGGCGATCAATGGCAGTGGCGACCGCATCACCGAAGGATGGATCATCAGTCACGAGAATCGATTGCGCCGATGCGTCATGCTCCGCCTGACTGAGCAGATCGAGGGCGATCCAGTCCGGGTCGTTCCCGCCATCGGCAATCACAAGGATTTCGGATGGCCCTGCGATGGAATCGATCCCGACGCGACCAAAGACCTGTCGCTTGGCGGCGGCGACATAAGCATTGCCGGGGCCAGTGATAACATCGACCGGAGCGATGGTCGGCGTCCCGTAAGCCAATGCCGCAATCGCCTGTGCGCCCCCGATCCGGTAGATCTCGGTTACGCCAGACAAGCGCGCGGCGGCAAGAACCAGCGGATTCAGCACACCATCAGGCGTCGGAACACAAAGTGCAAGTCGCGAAACCCCGGCAACAGTCGCCGGGATGGCGTTCATCAGTAACGAGGATGGATAGCTGGCCAAACCACCGGGGACATAAAGACCGGCAGCATCCACCGGCGTCCAGCGCCATCCAAGTGTCACGCCCGCCTCATCAGTAAAGCTCTCGTCAGCGGGCCGCTGGCGCTCGTGATACGCACGGATACGGCGCGCGGCGGTCTCCAGCGCGGCCATGTGGTCTGGCGAGGTCTCAGCGATGGCCGCGTCAATTTCAGCCGGGGTAATGGCCATAGTCCCGGTGGTCAGGTCGAAACGGTCAAAGCGGCAGGTCAGGTCAATGACTGCTGTATCGCCACGCTCCCGCACATCCGCGATAATGCCCCGCACCGTGTCATCCACATCCACGCTTTCTTCGCGCTTCAGACCAAGCAAATCGGTAAAATCAGCATCAAAACCGGGATCGGCGGTAGAAAGCCTGCGCACCATCAAGGCTCGTCCTCATTATGCTGCGGTTTGGTTGCGGTCTTCCAGACGGCCTCCATATCAGCCATGCGCACATCCAACGCTTCAACCTCCAGCGCAAAGACCGCACCGCCCGAACAATCGAGACGGACGATACCCGTGCCATCCTCGCCTGGCTCAAACGTCACAGCGAGCAGTTCAAAGGCTTCCTGTGCCTTGTCGGGATCGAAGCCTGTGGCGCGCACCGCCAGCACATTCTCGGCATGGAGGCCACAGCGACAGCGTTCCCATGGTTCCGGGACGCTCTCTGCCGCAGCATCATCCTGCTGTTCCCATCGGAAGCGATTCACCACGAGGGCAAAGATACGGCGCGTAGGCATCCACGCAGTATCAACGGTTTTACCAACCGCATCCTGCATCAACGCAGAAATAACGGCCAACCCCTCAACATCCTCCGCACGCAAGGCGAGACGATGGGTGTTTTCAGGGTTTCCGTCAGCAAAGCTGGCATCAGTCATCGCCCGATATCCTCTCGATGCGTGCGCCACAGGCGCGCAGCTTTTCCTCAACCCGTTCGTAACCCCGGTCGAGATGGTAAACTCGGCTCACCACCGTCTCGCCTTTGGCCGCAAGCCCAGCCAGAAGCAAGCTGATCGAGGCGCGCAGGTCCGTGGCCATCACAGGCGCACCTCGCAGGCTTTCGACTCCCGTGACCTGCGCCGTATTGCCGGTGATGTCGATTTGCGCCCCCATGCGCGCAAGTTCAGGGACATGCATGAAACGATTCTCGAAAATCTGCTCCGTGATCGAGCTGGTGCCATCCGCGAGGGTCATCAGCGCCATCATCTGCGCCTGAAGATCGGTCGCGTAGCCGGGAAACGGCTCGGTCACAATTGAAACCGGGTTCAATCTATCATCACGGCGGCGCACACGAAGACCCTGTGGCACTTCTTCCACCGACACCCCGGCAGCGTCCAGCGCCCCCGCAAGCGAGGAGACCAGATCGATTCGCCCCCCCTCCAGCGTGACATCGCCACCGGTGATGGCCGGGGCAATCATAAAGCTGCCCATCTCGATACGGTCAGCAATAACCCTGTGTTCGGTTCCCGAAAGCGCATCCACACCTTCGATCTCGATTGTTCCGGTACCTGCCCCCTCAATCTGCGCTCCCATGGACGAAAGGCAATCGGCAAGATCAACGATTTCCGGTTCGCGGGCCGCATTAACGAGGCGGGTGGTCCCCTTGGCCAGGGTCGCGGCCATCAGCAAATTTTCAGTTGCACCGACCGAGACGAAAGGAAAGCGGTGTGAAACACCGCGCAAACGTCCACCACTTACACTGCGCGGCACGCTCGCATGGACATACCCATCGCGCAGATCCAATGTTGCACCCATTGCCTCCAGCCCCTTGAGGTGAAGATCGACCGGGCGGGCACCAATCGCGCACCCCCCGGGCAGCGACACTGTGCCCGCCCCATCCCGCGCAAGCATCGGCCCAAGCACCAGAATGCTCGCGCGCATTTTGCGAACGATGTCGTAATGGGCAAGCGGTGAGGAAAGTCGCGCAACGCGTAAATTGAGGCGATTGGCCTCGCGATCATGGTCAATGGTCGCCCCAAGCGATGCCAGCAGGTTGGACAGGGTTCCAATATCCGCGAGATTCGGAACATTCGTCAGCGTTAATGTCTGGTCAGTCAGCAACGCCGCTGTCATTAGCGGCAGACATGCATTCTTTGATCCCGAAATCGGAATCGTTCCATGCAGCGCCGTGCCACCCGTAACCGCAATTTTGTCCATACACCCGCCTCACAACGCTATCTGCGCGTTGTTTACCGGGGGCTTGCGAAGCGGTCAAATACCATCCCTGATGGGGACAAACGAAAAAAGCAGCCCCGGTTGCCCAGGGCTGCATGGTTCATGTCGACGCACCGTTTTCACGGATCAGGCGGCGACCTAGTCAACATGAGCCACCTCTGCCCGTTCGGTCATAAAACCGTCACGGAACAACATGCCTGCGGCGGCAGCACCAATCATCGGGGCGACGATGAACAGCCAAAGCTGTGAGATCGCCGTTACGCTGCCCGAAAAGATAGCCGGACCGATGGAACGCGCAGGATTAACCGAAACGCCGGTAATCTGGATACCAACGATATGGATGACAACGAGGGTCAGACCAATGGCAAGGCCAGCCATGGAAGCAGGTGTGCCCGGCGATGTCGAACCAAGGATGACTACAACAAACAGGAATGTCGCAATAACTTCGAATACAAGAGCCGAGAACATCGTGTATTCGCCAAGATAGCCAGCACCATAACCGTTCTGTCCAAGACCACTTGCCCCAACATCATACCCGGCTATGCGCCCTTTCATCATAATGAGCAAAAGCAACGCCGCGACACATGCACCACCAACCTGAGCAATCCAGTAACGAACCATCTCGAACACGGTCATACGACCTGAGACGACAGCGCCAAGGCTAACTGCCGGATTGATGTGACAACCCGATACCGGCCCAATACCATAAGCCATACCAATCAGCGCCAAACCAAACGCAAAGCTGATACCAAGCATTCCAAGGATGTCATGCGCACCCGCCATTACAGCAGCACCACAACCCAAAAATACCAGTGTGAATGTACCGATGAATTCGGCAATCATTTTCCGTAAGATTGACATTTTTTTCTCCAACACAAATCGACACTACTTGTCGAACGTCGTGTCAGTAGCAAAAAAAACGCCACAATTCGCCACACATCTCTGGGTGGAATAAAGTTAACAAAAAAGGAACGAAATAATCTTAAAGAAGATTTATTAAAAAATATATCCCTCATAAGACGAGTATCTGAGTCGCATTTTGATAAAAAATTTACTATTTCGCGACTGGAAATCAGGGAAGCCAAGCCTGGGGGCGTCAAACTTCATCGTCTGCTGCGCCTGCATCAGGCTTCACTCTTCGATCCCGTGCCTGATCCTTGCGGCGGCGCAGGTTTGCGCGCAGCGCCTCGGCCAGGCGCTGCTTCTTTTCTTCATCCTTCCGGTCGGGTTCGCTCATCGCGTCAGGACATCCCTTCAAGTTCGTCAATCATGCCTTCGATGACCGAAAGCCCCTGATCCCAGAATGCCGGATCGGCAGCATCCAACCCAAACGGTTCCAGCAATTCACTATGGTGCTTTGCCCCTCCAGCGCGTAGCAGATCAAAATACCGCTGCTGGAAACCCGGATCGCCTTCGCGGTAGCGCGCATAAAGCGCATTCACCAATCCATCACCAAAGGCATAGGCGTAGACGTAGAACGGCGCATGTATGAAGTGGGACACATAGGTCCAGTACGTCTCGTACCCGTCCGCAAGATTAACAGCCGGACCAAGACTCTCGGCAGCAACTTCCATCCAGATTTCGCCGATACGATCAGCAGTCAACTCCCCTGCACGGCGTTCCGCATGGATACGGCGTTCAAATTCGTAGAACGCGATTTGACGAACCACCGTGTTGAGCATGTCCTCGACCTTGCTGGCGAGCAAAGCCTTTCTGCGGCCTGGATCACTCTCTTTGGCAAGCAGGGATTGGAAAGTCAGCATTTCTCCGAAAACCGAGGCCGTTTCTGCCAATGTAAGAGGCGTATGCGACAGCAATTCACCTTGCCCGGCGGCAAGAAGCTGATGCACGCCATGGCCAAGCTCATGGGCAAGGGTCATCACGTCCCGCGTCTTGCCGAGATAATTGACCAGCACATAAGGATGGCAGGAAACAACGGTCGGGTGTGCGAAAGCCCCGGATGCCTTGCCTCCGCGAACCGGGGCATCAATCCACGGATTATCGAAGAATTTTTTCGCAAGATCGGCCAGTTCGGGGGAAAATCCGCCATATGCCTCAAGCACAGTCTCACGCGCCTCATCCCACGGGATCTTCCGCTCATCCTTTTCGGGCAAAGGCGCGTTACGGTCCCAATATTCGAGTCTTTCCAACCCAAGCCACTTTGCCTTGAGCGCATAGTAGCGATGGGACAGGCGCGGATAGGCGGCGGTCACAGCCTCACGCAGCGCGTCCACGACTTCGGCCTCGACATGGTTTGCAAGGTGACGACTGGCATCAGCACTTGGCAGGTTACGCCACCGATCATCAATTTCCTTGTCTTTCGCAAGCGTATTGGTGACGCGGGAGAAAAGCGCAAGATTCTCGCCGAAGACTTTTGCCAATGCCTGTGCCGCTACCTCACGCTTCGCCCGGTCGGCGTCGGTCATCAGGGTAAGCGTGCCTTCAAGCGGTAATTCCTCACCATCAACATCAAAGCGCAGGGCAGCGAGGGTTTCATCATAGAGGCGCACCCACGCGCTTGATCCGACAACACTCTGATCATGAAGGAAACGTTCGAGTTCATCCGAAAGCTGATACGGCTTCATCGCGCGCAAGCGGTCGATCCACGGCTTGTAACGGGTCAATGCAGGGCTGGTGGCGAGCTTTTCAGCCAGATCACCTTCTTCAATGGCATTCAGTTCAAGGCTGAAAAATACGATCTTGCCGGAGATGTCCGTAACCCGCGCCTGACAATCGCCAAGGAATTTCCCGGCAAGGGCGTCGCTGGTATCCGCGTAATATCGTAGCCCTGCATAGGACATGATTCGCCCAAGCGTTTCTGAAAACGCCTCGTATTGCCCTACGACATCGGCCAGGCCGTCTCCATTCAGGTCGGCAAGACCGCCTTGCTGCTTCGCGATCACCGTCGCGCTTGCTTCTGCCCGCTCGAATGCAGCTTCGAGTTCGGGCGAATCAGGACTTGGGAAAAGATCGGAAAGATCCCAGACGGGCAATACACCAAGTGTCTCCGAAGCAGGAGAAGTTGCGCCATCGGGAGCCATAGCGGGAGAAGAGGAAGCGTGGGTCATGGAGCCTCTGAGGTTGGATCAGGTGTCGGTCAGACCGTCATCATCCTTGGTATCGGGAATGACCGGATCATGCCTGCGGCGAATGATGATGTCGCCATTTGGCAAGATTTCCGGTGTGTCATACGCGGGTAAACCCTCGATGAGTCGGGAGAACCGCGTCAGCATGGGGCCAACGAGGTTAATGAATTCTTGAATCGTGCGGCGGGCCGTCTCGGAAAGCTCATCCGCCTTGCGTTCCAGTTCCTTTAGGGTCTCATCCTGCACCTGAACAGAATATATCTGTGCGGGCGATGGTTCAGCAGAAGATGCTGAAAACGATAGTGCCGTAAGGGCGGCTGCCAGTACAAGGGGGCGTGGGCGTAAGGGAATGATCATTCTGTCCTCCGTCGGTGCGGAATGCGAATTTAAAATACGATCAGTATGGGGCCATGAAGTATCATCCCCGGTGCAAGCGGATCGCAGTTTACATTAATCTCGCACTGGATATGGGCTTTTTAGCGGATGACAAAACCCCCATAGCCATCAAAAACAAAAAAGCCGCCCCAATCCGGGGCGGCTTCATTTCGATTGCGTAGATCGTATCGCTTACTGGGCGATTGTGATCGTAACGCGGCGGTTGAGTGCCTCGCGCACGCCGTCGCCGGTCGTGACTGCGGGGTCCAGTTCGCTGCTGGCCGAAACGCGCAGGGCGCTGCGGTCAACTCCACGCGAAGAAACTGCACCGGCAACCGCATCTGCGCGGCGTTGGGCAAGACGCGTGTTGTAGGACTTCGAACCACGGGTATCGGTGTGACCAACGATGTCCATGAACGGAGCCGCATAGGCACGGAACGCCGCAACAGCCTCATCAATCACCTGACGTGCTTCAGCGGTAAGATCGTAACGGTCATAGCCGAAGTAGATCGTGTAGTTCTGTGGTGCAGTTACGGGAGGTGGTGCTGGTGGTGGAGCCGGAACTGGCGCAGGGGCAGTATATACTGGCTCTGACGCAGGCAACGGTGCTGGCACAGGCGCTGGCACAGGCGCTGGAGCCGGTGCCTGAACAATACGCTCTGGTCCTGGAACCTCGACCGTTCTCACCACTTCCTTAACCACTTCGCGGGTCACAACCCTCTCGCAAGTCAGGACAGCATTGCCGGTCTCACCGCTACAGGTACAGTTCTCAGGAACCGAAACTGCACTACAAGCGTTGAAAGGCACAACAGGAGCGGGCGGAGCCACAACCACTGGAGGTGGAGGAGCCACAACCACTGGAGGTGGTGGTGCCACGACTACCGGAGGCGGAGGAGCCACGACCACTTGAGGTGGTGCATAAACAACCGGAGCCGCTGGTGGGGGTGGTGGCAACTGTACTGGTGCGGTATACTTCGGTGCCGCAGCAAAGCTACAGGCTTTGAGTTGCTTTTCCAGTTCCGCACGAATCACGGCTGGATCAGTACAGGAGTGAGCACCTTCTGACAGCTCTTCAACATAGTTGTCGTAGAGTGCGAGGGCACGAGCACAAGCCACCGGGTTACGTCCGGCATGTGTGTTGATCGTATTGACCACACGCTTGTAAACCGACTCAGCTTCGCCTGAAAGGCCAAGAACCGATGGAGCCCACGGTTGAATTTGCTCACCACGCAGGGCTGCATAACCCTTCTGCATGTATGCAGAAGCATCAATCCAGTTTACATCTTCTGTCGCTGCAGTACGTGCGAGCGATTGATATTCACGCGCAAGGGCTGCGCTATAAGTCTGGGCAGGAAAGTTGAGTCCTTCCGTCGGAATAGAAGCACCGAGGAATGGCTCGACCAAGAACGTCCCGCCAAGACTTGCTCCGGGTAGTTTGCCGCAACCGACCACGCTCACGAGAGCCGTGGCGGTCATAATGCGGGATAGAGTTTTCATCCCTCTCTCCGTCAACTTTGCGTTACACCGTATTTCTTTTCGTCAGTGAGACATGTGGGGCGCACTGGATGCCCCTATAGACCCACTTGCCTTATGATTGTCACGTTTTGCACCGCAGTGCAATTGCTTCACCGAAAGCATTTCAGCGTCCGGTAGTGTTTTCAGGACTGCGTAGCAATGAAGGCACAGTTTTAGTGTAAACTGGCGCGTCAGGGCACGTTTCGATTCGGGACGCGAAAGTCAAGAATCTTACGCTCGTTAACCTTTTGTTAACTATTTCCCTGCTGTGTCGAATTGACATAGTGTTGTAGCAAGATATGCCAGAAAACCGTAAACATATCGGTTTAAGGCCACTTAATACGGCATGATGTGTATGGCTTTGGAATTTAATCACTCTATCTGCCCCGTGGTCGGGGGTTCATTCGTATCCGGCGCTGACCATAATAAAAGCGATTTGGATGACCGGAACGCTACATCCAGAGGGAAAATGGCACAGACAGTTCTCATCGTAGACGACGATCCGGCCCAACGCCGCCTTTTGGAATCCGTCATCAGCGCGCAAGGCTATCGCGCGATTACCGCTTCCGATGGCAAGCAAGCTCTTGATACTCTTCGTGGACCGAAGGGTACGAGCATTGATTTGATGCTCCTGGACCTGGTTATGCCAGGTATCAGTGGCATCACGGTCCTTGAGGAAATCCGCCCGGAAATACCCGGTTTGCCGATTGTGGTGCTAACCGCAAATGGGTCGGTTTCAACCGTCGTGCAGGCCATGCAGGCAGGCGCAAACGACTTCATTGTCAAGCCCGCCAGCCCGGAACGGCTTCAGGTCTCGATACAAAACTCCTTGAAAATGAACGTCCTAGCCGGCGAAATCTCACGCCTTTCGCGTAAAACCGATAATCGGCTGCTCTTCACCGATCTGATCGCGAAGAGCCTCGTGATGCGCCAGTCGATCATGCTGGCCGAGCGCGCCGCACAGTCGAATATCCCAATCCTGATCGAAGGAGAATCAGGGGTAGGTAAAGAGGTCATGGCCCGCGCGATTCAGGGTGCGTCCGACCGCTCCGGCAAACCGTTCATTGCAGTCAATTGCGGTGCAATCCCGGAGAACCTCGTCGAATCAATCCTGTTCGGCCATGAGAAAGGCTCGTTCACAGGAGCGACCGCGAAAAAAATCGGCAAGTTTCAGGAGGCCGATGGCGGCACTCTCTTCCTTGATGAGGTTGGTGAATTGCCACCACAGGTGCAGGTCAAACTACTGCGCGCCATTCAGGAAGGTGAAGTCGATCCCGTTGGCAGCGTGAAGCCGGTCAAGGTGGATATTCGACTCATCTCGGCAACAAACAAAAACCTGCAACAGCTTGTCTCCGAAAACGCGTTCCGCGAAGACCTATACTACCGCCTCAATGTCTTTCCACTGAACCTGCCTCCGCTGCGTGAACGCAAGGAGGACATCCCTGAGTTGATTGATTACTTCATCCGCAAATTCGCTGCCGAAGAAGGCAAGACGGTGCGCGGCATCGAAGCATCAGCACGCGATATGCTGACCGGATACCGCTGGCCAGGCAACGTGCGACAGCTTGAAAACGCTGTGTACCGCGCTGTCGTTCTCTCGGACCGTGAATTACTCACCCTGCACGACTTTCCGCAGATTGTCGGCATCGCCGGAGCAGAAGAAAGCGAAAACAGCCTGATTATTGATGGCGAAGGCCTGCATGGCGGCGGGGCGAATGGCGGTGTGACGCCGTTCGATTCCGAGGGTCATCTCAGAACGCTTGCGGAAGTGGAGGCGGATATGATCCATCTCGCGATTCGCAAGTATTCCAACCATATGTCAGAGATTGCACGTCGTCTTGGGATCGGGCGTTCCACGCTCTATCGCAAGGTTCGTGAACTCGGCCTCGACGTGCGCGAGGCAGGTTGAACTCTGACACCGAGACGTGCCGTCACATCAACACCCGTGGCGGCACTATTGCGGCATCCGTGTTTGGCAGCGGACCTCCACTCCTGCTGCTACACGGATTCCCGCAAACCCGTGCGATGTGGAAGCCGGTTGCGACCTCGCTGGCGGCTTCGCATACGCTCATCATCCCCGATCTCCCCGGATACGGCGACAGTGATGCCCCCGCAGACGTAGAGACCGCGTCAAAGCGGGCCATGGCCATATCGTTGGTCGAAGCCATGGACGCGCTGGGGTTTTCGACCTTTGATCTGGCGGGGCATGACCGGGGCGGGCGCGTTGCATATCGTATGGCGCTGGATCACCCAGCGCGGGTCAATCGCCTCGCCATTCTCGATATTCTGCCAACCTCGGATTACTGGGCACGCATGGACCGCAGCTTTGCGCTCAAAATCTATCATTGGGCATTTTTGGCCCAACCCTCTCCCCTGCCCGAAACCCTGATTGGCAATGCACCGGATTTCTGGCTGGAATGGACTCTGAAAAGCTGGACCCAATCGCAATCGCTGGACAGTTTTTCGTCACAGGCGATGGAAACATACCGCCGAAACTTTACAGACCCCGTTCGCCTCAAGGCGATGTGTGACGATTATCGTGCAGGGGCGACAATTGATCTCGACCACGATCTTGCGTCCCGCAATGCGAATCAGCGGATTGATGCGCCAACCCTGGTCCTTTGGGGGGCAAGCGGCATTGCGCAAAGTGCGCAGACCCCTCTCGATGTCTGGCGCAACTGGTGCAGTGATCTACGGGGCGATGCAATCAACTCAGGGCACTTCCTACCCGAAGAAAACCCGGCGGAAACCGCCGCAGCACTTTCCCGATTCTTCACCTGACCGCAGGAATTGGGTGGTTCGCCAAGCTCACTTCCCATAGCTGTTAAACCGCAGTGACGAGAAGGGGGAGCGAGCAATGGAACAGGAAAGCCCGGACGATTACGCACGCATGGCAGAAGCGATTCGTTTCATAGATGCCACCCGCGAAGAACAACCAAACCTCGACACAGTAGCCGGACATCTTGGACTCAGCCCCAGCCATTTCCAGCGCCTCTTTTCCCGTTGGGTCGGTGTCAGCCCGAAAAAATACCAGCAATACCTGACCCTTGGCCACGCAAAGACCTTGCTGCGCGAACGGCACAGCCTGCTCGACACAACATTCGAGACCGGCATGTCGGGGCCGGGGCGTCTGCATGATCTATTCGTTGGTTGGGAGGCAATGACGCCGGGGGAATTCGCAAGGCATGGCGAAGGCCTCGATATTGCCTTCGGCTATGGCGACACGCCCTTTGGCGACGGCCTTGTGATGTGGACAGAACGCGGCATTTGCGGCCTTGCCTTTACGGCAGAGACAGGGCGTGAGGCAGCAATGACCGACATGCGCGGGCGCTGGCCCAACGCGCGCTATCGGGAAAGCGGCGAACGGGCGTCAGCGATGCTATTGGAAATCTTCGGAGGGGGCGGCAACGGCGTCCATCTCGCGGTTCTTGGTGCGCCGTTTCAGGTCAAGGTGTGGGAGGCGCTCATGGCGATTCCCTCTGGCCACGTTACGACCTATTCCGACATCGCCGCACGAATTGGTAATCCGAAAGCCGTGAGAGCGGCGGGGACAGCAGTGGGGCGCAATCCAGTCTCATGGCTGATTCCCTGTCACCGTGCGCTTCGAAAGTCGGGGGAACTGGGTGGATACCACTGGGGCTTGCCCGTAAAGCGCGCAATGCTTGCCTGGGAAAGCGCCCGTCTTGACGCAGCAGAGGCCCAGTCAGAGCGATAATTGCAAACTGTTCGCACAATCTCAACCTGAGGCTCGTACAACACTTGCGGAGACGATACGGAGGCGTGTACAGACGCCTCCGACGGTGGGGTGGCCGAGTGGTCGAAGGCGCACGCCTGGAAAGTGTGTAGGCGGGAAACCGTCTCCAGGGTTCGAATCCCTGTCCCACCGCCAGTTTTTCCAGACTACATGCCCTCCGGGCCGCGACTGATCGCGGCGACGCCCGTTCGGCTGACATCCACAAGACCGAGAGGACGCATCAGATCGATGAAGGCGTCGATCTTCTCTGGCGAGCCAGTCACTTCAAAAACGAAGCTTTCCAGCGACGCATCGACCACCTGTGCGCGGAAGGCATCCTTTACACGCAGCGATTCGACCCGGTGATCGCCAACATTGGCGACTTTCACGAGAGCAAGCTCCCGCTCGACGCTTGGGCCTTCACTGGTCAGATCACGGACACGGTGGACGGGGACGATGCGGTCAACCTGTGCCTTGATCTGCTCCAGCACCATCGGAGTGCCCGTCGTGACCACAGTGATGCGCGAGCGATGGCCGGTATGATCTGTCTCGGCGACAGTGAGGCTTTCAATATTGTAGCCGCGCCCGGAGAAAAGGCCGATGACGCGGGCCAGCACCCCCGCCTCGTTATCCACCAGCACAGACAGCGTACGCCGTTCCTCGCCCTCCTTGAGGGCAGGGCCCAGGTGATAGGCACTGTGACTGGAGCTACCGCGTTTGAGTTCCATGGGCTTTACTCCTGCTCGAAGACATTGGCATCCGCACAGGCGGGCAGCGCAGCGAGGGGGAAGAAGACGGCTACGTCCTCGCCGCAAGCACCAGAAGCCTGCACACGTGGCGGGGCGACGCGACCGATGAAGCCGTCAAGGGTTTCAGGTGCATCTTTGGACAGGGGCACCAAGGCAGCACCGGGCAGACCGACGCCTTGCACGGGCAGCATCTTCATCGACATGATTTTTGAAACGAAAAACGTTTCCTCCTCCCACACACCATTGGGGTCGATCATGTTCGGGCGGAAGAGGTTTTTTCCGGGCTGGTAAGACACTCCCACCGGCACTTCATCGCCGCAGGCATAAGCCCCCTCAAAGAGGTCGGGAAGCGGGGTCGGGGCCAGCCCACCCACGCAATCGCTAGCGCTCAGGCCATTAGCCCCGATTCGGGTACGGACAGCGCGGATGGCATAACCGTCATCGGATTCCTGCAAGAATCCAAAATCAGTGGCTGTTTCGATTTCCTCGCCTCCGACCAACGCCTCGAAGGGGATGAGGTCGGTAACAGGGCCGCCATCACCCGCCCGGACAATGAGGATTGTACTGGCTTCAGGTTCAGCCGCGTTTACGGATCCAGCGAAAACGATGCCGACCAATGCGGCAGAAATCAACGTTCTCATACCAGCACCGCGCCGTCGCTCTCGATGGCTTTCGAGATGTCGCCACCACCACCACTGGCCCTGCTGCCCAGCAGCATCTCGTTATGCGCCTTGCCGCTTGGGATCATGGGGAAGCAGTTTTCGTGCTTCTCAACCAGGCAATCAAAGATGACCGGGCCATCATAGGCGATCATCTCGGCAATCGCATCGTCCAGTTCACCGGGCTTGTCACAGCGTATCCCGCCACAACCGAATGCCTCGCCCAGCTTGACGAAATCGGGCAGAGCTTCGGAATAGCTGGAGGAATACCGCTCACCGTGCAGCAATTGCTGCCACTGGCGGACCATGCCGAGGCGTTCATTGTTGAGGATGAAAATCTTGATGGGCAGCTTGTATTGCACCGCCGTGCTCATCTCCTGCATCGTCATCATAAAGCTGGCCTCGCCCGCGACATCGACCACGAGGCTGTCACGGTGGGCGATCTGCACCCCGACCGCCGCCGGAACGCCATAACCCATGGTTCCAAGGCCACCAGACGTCATCCAGCGGTTCGGGGCATCAAACGGAATGTATTGAGCCGCCCACATCTGGTGCTGGCCGACTTCGGTGGTGACATAGTAATCGCCGTGCTTTTTCATTGCCTCCGCAAGGCGCTCAACCGCGTATTGCGGTTTGATGAGGTCAGTGGAACCTTCGTATTCAAAGCATTTAACCGCCTGCCACTCACCGATCTCGCCCCACCATTTTGCAACAGCGGTCTTGTTCGTTTTGGCTCCACGCGAGCGGAAAATGCGGGTCATGTCTTCGAGAACATGTCCCACATCGCCAACGATGGGGACATCCGCGCGGACGTTCTTGTTGATAGAGGACGGGTCAATGTCGATATGGATCTTCTTGGAATTTGGCGCGAAGGCATCCAGCCGCCCGGTGATCCGGTCGTCAAAGCGTGCACCAACGCAAATCATCACATCGCAATCATGCATCGCCCAATTGGCTTCATACGAGCCATGCATCCCCAGCATTCCGAGCCATTTATCGCCCGATGCCGGATACGCGCCCAAGCCCATCAGCGTTGAGGTGATCGGAAAACCTGTCGCCTTGACCAGATCACGCAGCAATTGCGACGCATGGGGGCCAGAATTGATAACCCCGCCGCCTGTATAGAATAATGGGCGCTCGGCCCCTTCCATCAGTTCGACCGCCGCCTGAATGGCCGCTGTGTCGCCCTTGACTCTGGGCTGGTATCCTGCGGGTTTGACCCCGCGCGGGCCAACATAGGTCCCGGATGCGAATTGCACATCCTTTGGAATATCAATCAGAACCGGACCAGGACGGCCATTGGTTGCAACGTAGAATGCCTCATGCATCGTTTCAGCGAGGTCATCCGTGTCTTTCACCAACCAATTATGCTTTGTGCAAGGGCGCGTTATGCCGATGGTGTCGGCTTCCTGAAAGGCATCATTGCCAATCATAAAGGTCGGAACCTGCCCCGTCAGACAGATCATCGGGATCGAATCCATCAAGGCATCCTGCAATCCCGTGACCGCATTGGTCGCGCCGGGGCCGGAAGTGACGAGAACGACGCCGGGCTTGCCGGTTGAGCGGGCATAGCCCTCGGCAGCATGGGTCGCGCCCTGCTCGTGGCGGACAAGCACATGCTCAATCTGGTTCTGTTTAAACAGCTCGTCATAGATAGGAAGGACCGCACCGCCCGGATAGCCGAATACCACTTCGACACCCTGATCAATCAGCGACTTGATGACGATCTCTGCACCGGTCATGGTATTTGAGTTGGTGTTCGTGGGCATCGTTCTTTCCTTCATATCGATCATGCGGACGGTATCGTTGCAGAGGGCTAAGATGATTTCGGACATAAAAAAAGGCCCCGGCGGGACCTGAACAGCGCATCGTCGTCGGAGCGGTTATACCGTCCGGGCCACGATGCGCCAACCTACCACGAGAATCGTCATATTCTATCCCTACAAAGTCTTAAAGGATTGCCTAGCGAGTGGCCCGGCAGGGGTCAAGCGGGAATATTACAGTTCATAAAGATCAGCCGTTTGCCTGTCGCAGGACGCTGCGGTATGCGGATAGAATAAAACGGAGAGCGATAATGAGTGCAGCGACGCATTTCACCCATGCTATCGTTCGCGCGCCCTCGGCCAGCGTGACAGGTGGCCTGCGCGCGGTTGATACCGGCTCGCCAGATGCGAGGCAGTTCGCGGCGGACCATGCCTCTTATGTCACCGCGCTGAAAAATACGGGAGCTGAGGTGATCGCCCTCCCCGCGCTGGAGGATTTTCCCGACTCGGTGTTTGTGGAGGATGCGGCGCTGTGCCTGCCCGACGGTGCAGTGGTCCTGCGCCCCGGTGCGCCCTCGCGGTTGGGGGAAGCGGCGGCGATGGAGCCAACATTGTGCGATGTCTACGAACGGGTCGCGCGCGTGGAAGATGGCTTTATCGAAGGCGGGGACATTCTGGTTACGGATCGCGAAATTCTCGTCGGCCTCTCGGCGCGCACTGATGCCGCCGGGGTCGCAGCCCTGCGTGCCATCGTGGAGCCGTGGGGGCATAGCGTCCGGGAATTGGAAACGCCGCCTGACGTGCTGCATTTCAAGACCGACTGCGGATTACTGGATGGGAAGACAGTTCTGGCAACCAGGCGCCTTGCTGCATCCGGGTGCTTTGCGGATTATCAGGTGATCGAGGTCGCAGCGGGCGAGGAACCGTGCGCCAACTGCATCCGCTTCAATGGGGTGGTGTTGTTCCCGGCGGGCTTCCCGCAGACAGCAGCGCGGCTACGCGAAGCCGGATATGATTTGGTCGAATTGCCAAATGAGCAAGCCGCGCTGATTGATGGCGGAATGTCGTGCCTGTCGTTGCGGTTCACGCCGTCCTGAAAAGCGGGTAAGCCCGTCTCGATAATCCCAACCGGAGATGGCCATGCTGCCCCAGATCGCCAATGATGCCCCCCTCACCCTGATTGCCGGTCCCTGTCAGATGGAGACGCGCGACCATGCGATGATGATGGCGTCTGCACTGAAAGAAATGTGCGAGGGGCTGGGCATCCCGCTGATATTCAAGGCGAGTTATGACAAGGCGAACCGAACGTCGATCCATGGCAAGCGGGGTATCGGGCTTGAAGGGGCGCTGCCAGTCTTTGCGGAAATCCGGGAAATGCTGGGATTGCCTTGCGTGACGGATGTGCATGAAATCGAGCATTGCGCACCCGTGGCCGAAGTCTGTGACGTGCTGCAAATCCCGGCCTTCCTCTGTCGTCAGACTGACTTGCTGGTCGCCGCCGCAAAGACGGGCAAAGCGGTCAATGTGAAGAAAGGCCAGTTTCTCGCCCCGTGGGACATGAAAAACGTAGTCAACAAGGTACGTGAGGCAGGGAACGAAAATGTCTGGGCCACCGAGCGGGGGGTCAGCTTTGGCTATAACACGTTGGTCGCCGATATGCGCTCGATCCCGACAATGAAGGATCAATGCGCTTGTCCGGTCGTTTTCGATGCGACCCATTCCGTTCAGCAACCCGGAGGTCTGGGCGGCGCATCAGGGGGCGACCGCACGATGGCCCCGCTACTGGCGCGCTGTGCCGTGTCGCTCGGCATTGCGGCAGTGTTTATCGAGACGCATCAAGACCCGGACAACGCGCCTTCAGACGGCCCGAACATGATCCCGCTGGATCAGATGAAGGGCGTCGTCAAACGACTGATGGCATTCGACGCCTTGGCGAAATCCTGAAGTCATTCCCGATCAAGTCGGGATTGACTGCTAAAACCACATCCGACGGAACACCCCGTCTTTCTGGATGAGTGCGTGTCTGAGGGCCGCCGCGATGTGTAGCCCGACAAGGGCGAGTATACCTCGGCTCATCCATTCATGGATCGCGAACAGCTGTTTCGACAAATCCCGGTCAGCACCAATCAGGGGGGGCATATCCAGAATGCCGAAGAACGGGATAGGGGCCGGATAGGCACTGGTTGCGGCCCAGCCGATGATGGGCATCAACAGGATCAGGGCATATAACAGAAAGTGAGAGGCCGCTGCCGCTGTACGCTGCCACGATGGAATATTGACCGGTAGTGACGGCGCACCAAAGACGATCCGCACGACAACCCGCAGCAGCATCAACCCAAGGATCAAAATCCCGGTCGCCTTGTGCAGCGCATAAAGCTGATTCTTGAGAGCACCGTTACCCAGCCAGTCCAGCGACGCCCCCATACCCAGCGCCACAATCACCGCCAGCGCGATGAGCCAATGCAATACTTTCTGGATAAACGTGTAACGTTCGATAGTCACGGTCATGTCTGCACCCCCGTTTTGTGCAAAATAGCAAAAACCGCGCGATAATAAAATCAGGCCTTTCGGGTCAGATCGCAGCGGAACAATACGTCGCCATCCTCGAACATCAACGTCTGGGTGACAGGCGTCAACGCCTCATCAAGCTGGTCAATGGGCGGCAGGACGATGCCTTCGCGCCCGGAACCGAATATCTTTGGCGCGACCATGACATGCAGGTCGTCAATGACCCCCGCCCTAAGAAAATGCGACAATGTCGTCGGGCCACCTTCGACCAGAACCCTCCGCAGACCCCGTTGCGCGAGGTGAGCCAGGACAGAATCGGGCGAAAGCGTGCCATCAGGCGCGGCAGGAAGCATCAATCGGTTCTTGCAGGGCGCAGCGACCCCTTCACGGTGAATCAGCAGGGTCGGGGCCGCGTTATCGGTCAGGCAGCGGGCGTCTGATGGTATGCGCGCTTCAGGATCGACCACGACACGCACGGGCGACGCGCCATCCGATAGACGTACGGTCAGTCGCGGATCATCGGCAATGATTGTGCCGACACCAACCAGCACCGCATCCACACCCGCCCGCAATCTGTGCAAATGCTCCAGCGCACATCGGCCATTAATGTAGAGGGACTTGCCTGTTTCCGTCGCCACACGCCCATCAAGCGTCTGGCCAATCTGGCCAACCACGCGGGGGCTTGCATCAAGACCGGCAGAGCCGAAAGGATATTTGGGATCATACTGCATTGCGACACAGGAATGGTATGGTTGCCCTCCCCGTCAACCGGCTTCACGCGCGAGTGACAGCATGACATCAAGATCAAGGTGCTTTTCCAGATGTTGGGCGAGCAGGTCAAGGGTGGCATCCACGCCACACGCATAGTTGTCCTGCCCTGCGCGAACGCCGAGTTTTGCCAGGAAAGCAGCGCGGAATGAATCGGCGGAAAACATACCGTGTAGATATGTTCCAAAAACATTACCCTCTAATGAAACCGCCCCTTCGGGTGTGCCATTCACTTCAAACAAGGGGCGTTCATTATCAGGGCCGGTCGTGACGCCAATATGAATTTCATAACCGGTCAAATCCGTACCACTGGACGGATGACGCGCTGTCTTTTTTGTCAGGGATTTCCGGGGTGTCATCACGGTTTCCACGTCGAGCAGACCAAGACCGTCGGAAACACCCGCCGGACCCTCGATGCCATCGGGGTCATTGATAGTCTGGCCAAGCATCTGGTATCCGCCACAAATACCCAGAATCATTCCGCCCCGGCGGCGATGGGCAAGCAGATCAATGTCCCAACCCTGTGCGCGAAGATATACGAGATCGCCGCGCGTGGATTTGCTGCCGGGGATAATGACAAGGGCGGCATCACCGGGGATCGGCTGGCCGGGGGCGATCATTTCGACCGTGCAGCCGGGTTCGGCGCGCAAGGGATCAAGGTCATCGAAATTGGCGATGCGCGAAAGTTGAAGGCAAACGATTCTTACAGGACCATGATGGACAGTGGCGCGCAGGTCTGAAGCGTCCTCGGCGGGCAGGCGACCCGCATCAGCGAACCATGGGGCAACACCGAAACCGGGCCAGCCGGTATGCTGCTCGATCATGCGATAGCCATCATCGAACAAAGACACATCGCCCCGAAATTTATTGATGATGAAGCCTTTGATACGGGCCGCATCAGCGGGGTCGAGCACAGCTTTCGTACCAACCACCTGTGCAATGACGCCGCCCCGGTCAATGTCTCCAATCAGGATGACGGGCGTGCTGGTGGCTTCGGCAAAGCCCATATTGGCAATGTCACCAGCGCGCAGATTAATCTCTGCGGGACTGCCCGCCCCCTCGATCAGCACGAGGTCAGCATCTTGCGAAATGCGCCCGAAGGAATCCACGACCGCGCGCATCAGCGTGGGTTTCAGGGCAGTATAATCGCGCGCCGTCGCATGGCGCAGACGCTCTCCCTGAACGACCACCTGTGCGCCGCGTTCAGTTTCCGGTTTCAGAAGGACAGGGTTCATATGGACAGTCGTAGGCAGGCGGGCGGCGAGCGCCTGCAATGCCTGTGCGCGCCCAATCTCTCCCCCATCATCGGTAACGGCGGCGTTGTTACTCATGTTCTGGGGTTTGAAAGGCGCGACTTTCAAACCGCGATTAGCATAGGCCCGCGCGAGGCCCGCAACGAGCATCGACTTGCCAACGTTGGAGCCACAGCCCTGAAGCATGAGGCGGGGGGTCATCAGGAACCGCGCTGTTGCGGATACATACCCGGAGCAGAACGCACCGATGCGACCCGGTTTGCGGTATGGCTGCGCTTCTTCATGCTCCGCCCTTCAATGTCATCGGCAAGCCCGCCACCACGAACTCCACATCATCCGCCGCCGCCGCAATGCGCTGGTTGAGGCGTCCCTGCGCATCGCGGAAATCGCGGGACAGCTTTTCCATCGGCACGAGGCCAAGGCCGATCTCATTGGAGACGAGGACGACGCGGTTCGTCGTGTCGGTCAGCGCAGCGATCAGTCGGGTGGTTTCGGCCTCTACGTCCCGTTCGTGGTGCATCAGGTTGGAGAGCCAGAGGGTGAGGCAATCAATGAGAATGGTGGTTCCGGCATCAGCCCCGCGCAGGGCATCAGAGATTTCCAACGGTTCCTCGATCACGCCCCATGTCTCGCCCCGTTCCGCACGGTGAGCTGCGATTCGCGCATCCATCTCACCGTCGAGCGGTTGGGCCGTGGCGAGGTAGGTGTGGGGCGGTTCGGCACAGAGGGTCAGGGCGCGGGCGGTCTTGCCCGAACGCGCACCACCGAGGATAAGGGATATACGGCTCACGATTCACCCTCGCCCGTCTTTGCGACCATATACATCTGTGCGGCGTAATCGTGCATCGTCACAGGGCGCAGAATACATTTATTCGGATGGGGCGGGAATACGTGCGACGAAATGGCCTTTCACGCCCTGCGGCCATTGCTTGAACGGAACCTGACCCGTCTCGGCAGCATGGTGCAGATGGGCATATTCGACTATAGCTTCCGCCGCCTCACGGTCGGGGGTGAACTTGCCGATCACATAGGTCAGCTTGCCGGGGGCTGTGACCGAGACGTTGCAGTGACGCTCGCATCCCATGGTGCAGGATACACGTTTTACAATAAGATCTTCCTGCCCCTCCGCCAATGCCTCCACATGCTCGGCCAGCATTTCGCCGCCCGTCTTTTCACCGTGGTATTTCTCTTCTGCCGAATATTTGCAGGTATCGCAGACGAAGATCGTGGTCGGCATGACTGTTCCAAGCGTCGTGTTTTCGTTTGCCGCTCCCTTAACGCAGGATTAAGGAAAGCGCTACGGAACAGTGCGCCTTTTGACCGAAGGCCGAACGGAGACGCCGGAGAGGCCCGACCCATACCGGGGGGCGAAAGGTGTGCCTGCCGTGCCGCGCAGAACGCTCGGCATCCTTCGGTTGTGATGCGCCGAAAGGGGACCGTTATGATCCGATTCGCATTTCTCGCCACGTTCATCACTACGCCAGCCTATGCTCATCTGGGGCATTTGGGGGAAGTGGCAGGGCATGGGCACTGGATCGGATTGGGCGCGCTGGCCGGGGCCGCGATTCTCGCCGGGTTACTCGGCAAGGGCAAGAAAACGCCGGAAGCAAAATCCGAAGATGAACCCGAAACCGAGGAATGCCCGGCATGAGCAAGAAATATGGTGTGATGGTCTGCGGGCATGGTTCGCGTTCCCAGGCGGCGGTTGACGAATTCGCCGTGGTTTCGACCCGCTTGCGACAGCGGTTCCCCGATTGGCCCGTGGAATACGGCTATCTGGAATTCGCGAACCCTGTCATTCGGGATGGCCTGGATGCCTTGCGTGAAAAGGGTTGCGACGAAATCCTTGCTGTGCCGGGGATGCTGTTCGCCGCAGGCCATGCAAAGAACGATATTCCGACGGTACTGAATACCTATGCCAAAAAGCACGGGATCACAGTGCATTACGGGCGTGAGCTGGGCGTGGACCCAAAGATGATCGCCGCCGCCGGAGATCGCGTGCGCGAAGCGGTTGAGAAAGCCAACGCAGATCACGGCGAACTGCCGAATCACGAGGTTTGCCTCGTCTTGATTGGTCGCGGGGCGAGCGACCCCGATGCCAACTCCAACGTCGCGAAGATCACGCGGATGCTGTGGGAGGGTATGGGCTTTGGCTGGGCCGAAACGGGGTATTCGGGCGTAACCTTCCCACTGGTCGAACCCTGCCTGAATCAGGTGGCGAAGCTGGGCTTTAAACGGGTGATCGTGTTCCCGTATTTCCTGTTCACCGGCATCCTGATCGACCGTATCTATGGGTTTACCGACGAGGTTGCCGCCGCCCACCCCGATATTCAGTTCGTGAAGGCCGGATATCTGAACGACCATGACCGCGTAATCGACACGTTTCAGGAGCGCGTGACAGAGATTTTGGCAGGCGAAAACCTGATGAACTGCGCCATGTGCAAATATCGCGCACAAGTGCTGGGCTTTGAGGCCGAGGTTGGGGCAGCGCAGGAAAGCCATCACCACCATGTCGAAGGACAAGGGGCCAGCGCACCGGGGTCGAATGTCGAGGATTGCAAGCATTGCGACACGTTCTGTACCGGAGCGTGCCGTCTGGCGGATGCAGGGGCGCATCACCACCACCATGACCATGGAGACGGACACGCGCACGATCACGATCACCACCACCATCCGCACCCCCATGCCGATCACCCGATGGGGCCGGAGAGTGTGCGGGGCAGGATCAAATCGTGATTGCTGAAACGCCTGTCTATGAACGCGACCCTGCCGCGATCTATGCTGAATCCTTTGCCACCGTGCGCGCGGAAGCCAATCTGGCGCGTCTGCCCGACAGCCTGCACCCCGTTGCCATCCGTCTGATCCACGCATGCGGGATGGTGGATGTGGCCGATGATCTGGCGTTCTCGGACGATGCGGCAGAGGCCGGAATTGCGGCGATTGCCAAGGGTGCGCCGATCCTGTGCGATTGTGAGATGGTGGCAGCGGGGATTATCAAGCGACGATTACCCGCAAACAACGAGGTGATCGTAACGCTGAATGACCCGCGTGTGGCGATGTTGGCCGCAAAGCTGAAAACCACGCGCTCGGCAGCGGCGGTCGTTCTGTGGCGTGAGCATCTGGAGGGGGCGGTCGTCGCCATCGGAAATGCGCCCACCGCCCTGTTTAATCTGCTGGAGCGACTGGATACGGGTTGGGCAAAACCGGCGGTCATACTTGGATTTCCGGTCGGTTTTGTAGGCGCAGCGGAAAGCAAGGCCGAACTGGCCCGTAACCCACGCGACGTGCCTTTCGTGGCGTTGCAGGGGCGGCGGGGCGGCTCGGCCATCGCAAGCGCGGCAGTGAATGCGCTGGCCGGGGGGCTTGAGTGAGCGATTTCTTGGCTTGCCCGTGCTGTGGTTATCCAACCTTGGGCGCGCGGGGGAATTACGAGATTTGCACGATCTGCTGGTGGGAAGATGACGGGCAGGACGATGCGGATGCGGATACCCTGAACGACGGCCCAAACGGCGCGTATTCCCTGACCCAAGCACGGGCGAATTTTGCCGATCATTTCGATATGTATGATTTGGGCAAGGGAATTGGCGCGGTGGCAAACCCGTCGCCTACGCGGAAAAACCTGCTCGCGTGGCTGGCGGCAGTTCGGGATGGCACGCGCGCCTATGATGAACGCGCACTCCACGGATTACTGCGAACAGACGCAGATGCACGCAAACGGGAAGTTCAATGACCCCCTGGCTCCACATCATCGGGATCGGGGAGGACGGGATGGCCGGTCTTTCCGCCGCTGCCCGTGCGCAGGTCGAGAGTGCCGAGGTGATCGTCGGAGGCGACCGGCATCATGCGCTGGCGGCGAATATAGCCGCCGAACGGGTGGCGTGGCCGTCGCCGTTCGATGCGATGATCGCGACCATTCGCAGCTATAAGGGGCGACAGGTCGTGGTGCTGGTGACGGGTGATCCGTTGTGGTTCAGCGTTGGGGCGCGGATTTCCAATCCGAAATATGCAACGCATATTCCAGCGAACGAGATTGTCTACTACCCACAGCTTTCAGCTTTTCAATGGGCCGCTGCGCGCATGGGCTGGTCGATGGCCGATACTGAAACCCTCACCGCCCATGGGCGGCCCGCTGAACAGGTGGTTCCATATTTCTGGCCGGGGGCGCGATTGCTGGTGCTGACCGCCGGGGCGCAGACTCCGGGGGAGATTGCGGAGCTGTTGACAGCGCGCGGGTTTGGCCAATCGACACTGACGGTCCTGGCCGCGCTGGGTGGGCCGGATGAAGTGCGGATTGAGGGGCTGGCCGGAGGGTGGGATGCGCCCTGCCCCGCCTTTCATACGCTGGCAGTGGAAGTGGCGGGCGCAGGGCGTCTGTTACCGCGTGTGCCGGGACTGCCCGACGATGCCTTTGCCCATGATGGCACAATGACAAAGCGCGAGATGCGGGTGTTGACGCTCGCCAAGCTGATGCCCGCGCGGGGGGCGCGGCTATGGGATATAGGCTGTGGCTGTGGTTCGGTATCGGTCGAATGGATGCGCGCGGCCCCGGACGCGGAGGCAACGGGAATCGACAATCGCGCCGACAGGCTGACCATGGCACGCAAAAACGCCATGCAGCTAGGCGTTCCACGCCTCGCCTTGATCGAGGGGCGAGTGCCTGACGCATTGGAGAACTTGCCAAAGCCAGACGCCGTTTTCATCGGCGGCGGGTTATCCGACGCGGTGATCAGCAAAGCCCTTGAGGCACTCGGCCCTGGCGGACGACTGGTGGTAAATGCCGTGACACTGGAATCCGAAAGCCTTCTGGCACAGGCACACGCACAGCATGGTGGCGAGTTGGTGCGGATTTCAACCTCCCACGCCGAGGCCGTTGGTCCCTATCGCGGATGGCGCACGGGGATGCCCGTTACGCAATGGAGCCTCCTGACATGAGTGGCACTCTTTATGGCATCGGCGTGGGGCCGGGTGATCCCGAATTGATGACCCTGAAAGCGCATCGCCTGATTTCGACGGCACGGGTGGTCGCTTATCCTGCCCCGGATTCAGGCGAGAGCTTCGCGCGCTCCATCGCCGCCGATGCCATCCCGGCGGATGCAGTGGAAATCCCGATGGTCGTACCGATGCGGGTCGAACGTTTTCCGGCGCAGGATGTCTATGCAGGGGCGGCGGAAACGATTGCGGGGCACCTGAATGCCGGAGACGACGTGACGGTGCTATGCGAGGGTGATCCGTTCTTCTATGGCAGCTTCATGTATTTATTCGCACGATTGTCGGAGCGGTTCCCCTGCGAGGTCGTGCCGGGTGTCTCATCGCTGGCGGCTTGTTCGGCGGCGTTGGCCCGCCCCCTGACCGCGCGTAATGATGTGCTGACGGTGATCCCCGGTCCGCTGGACGATGATGCCCTGCGCGTACGTATCGAGCAGGCGCAGGCGGTTGCAATTATGAAAGTCGGGCGACATTTGCCGCGCCTGCGCACCCTGCTCGATACGATGAACCTGACGGCACAGGCCGGATATGTGGAGCGCGCCTCGCTTGGAGAACAACGCGTGATGCCACTGGCCGATGCCCCTGATGCAGCGCCCTATTTCTCTATGATCCTGATTTATAAAGGGGATGACCCGTGGCTGACCCCATAGTTTTATGTCTGTCGCGATCAGGCGAGGCGACAGCGCATCGTGTGGCCAGCGCCTTGGGCGCGTCCGTACATGGGCGCACAGGACGAGTGGGCAAGGCAGACGCCTTCTTCGCCAACGCCCTCGACCATACCCGTAATCTGTTCGCCGCCGGAGTGCCGGTCGTGGGGGTTTGCGCGGCGGGTATTCTGATCCGCGCTGTGGCCCCGTTGCTGAACGACAAACGCACGGAGCCGCCTGTGGTGGCGGTGGCCGATGACGGGTCGTCTGTCGTGCCGCTACTGGGTGGACACCGGGGCGCGAACCGGCTGGCCCGCGAGATCGCCGTGGTACTTGGCGGATCGGCGGCAGTCACAACCGCCGGAGACGTGGCGCTTGGCCTGTCACTGGACGAACCGCCCGCCGGGTGGCGGTTGACCAACCCCGACGACGCGAAACCAGCCATGGCCGCGCTTCTCTCCGGTGCATCGGCCACCGTTGTCTATGACCGGGCCGAATGGCTGGCTCCATTGGCAGAGCGGGAGAATACGCGCATTGTACAGGGGGGGCTGGATGCCCTGCGCCGGATTGATGCGGGCGGGTTGGAACGCGAAACAGAGATTACCGGACAGGGCTGGCATGCCATGGTCGAGATCGAAGGCGGACCACGCCTGCTCTATCGGGCGCAACAATGCACATTGGGCGTGGGCTGCGCACGGGGATGTCCGCCAGAAGAGTTGATCGCGCTGGCAAGCAAAGCGATGGATCGAGCGATGATCTCTCCGGCAGATGTGGCGGCGGTGGTATCGCTCGACCTTAAAGCGGACGAAGTTGCAATGAATGCCCTTGCCGCCCATCTGGACGTCCCGTTCCGGGTGTTCGACGCGACCACTCTTGAGCGCGAGGCATATAGGCTGGCGAATCCTTCCGAAGTCGTCTTTGCCGAGGTCGGCTGTCATGGCGTTGCCGAGGGAGCGGCGCTGGCAGCGGCAGGCAGCAAGGCCGAACTGGTGGTCGAAAAGCAAAAGACCGCGAATGCCACCGTCGCCATCGCCCGCGCAGCAGAACCGATTATCAACCTGCCCGGACGCAAGCGAGGCCGCGTCTCGTTGGTCGGGATCGGACCAGGGCAGGCGGCATGGCGAACGCCCGAAGCCTCGCGGATGATCGCCGATGCTGAAGAACTGATCGGCTATGGTCTCTATATTGATCTGCTGGGGCCACTGGCGGCGGGAAAACCGCGCCATGATTATCCGTTGGGCGGTGAGGAAGCGCGCTGTCGCTTTGCACTGGAACAGGCAGGAAAAGGGCGCGATGTGGCGCTGATTTGCTCAGGCGACGCGGGCATCTACGCCATGGGGGCGCTGGTTTTTGAATTGCTGGACAAGGGAGGTCTAAGCGATGCGGCCAGCCGCGTTGAGGTCGTATCCGCCCCCGGTGTGTCGGCATTACAGGCGGCCGCGGCACGAGCGGGGGCGCCGCTGGGCCATGATTTCTGCGCGATTTCGCTGTCGGATCTGCTGACCCCCCGCGATGATATTTTACGGCGGATCGGGGCGGCGGCAGAGGGAGATTTCGTGATTGCGTTCTACAATCCGGTGTCGAAGACGCGCCGGACGCTATTGGCTGAAGCCCGCGAGATTCTGCTCGGACACCGCCCCGCAGATACGCCCGTGCTGTTGGCATCTTCACTGGGAAGACCAGAGGAAAAGCTGGTCTATCGTGACCTATCGGCGTTGCAGGTCGATGAGGTGGATATGCTGACGGTGGTGCTGATCGGGTCGTCACAGTCGCGGTTGGTCGGGGATCGGATGTATACGCCGCGCGGGTATGCGAAAAAGATGGCGAGTGGAGAATAGTGGCCACGAACCCGCCAGCACTTCACAAAATTAGCACTCGTGGAAAAACCCTCACCCTGCCCTTTCCCGGAGGGAGAGGGTTTCAGATGAAAGAGACCCCATGACCGTCCATTTTATCGGTGCCGGCCCCGGCGACCCGGATCTTATCACTGTCAAGGCCTTGCGCCTGATCCGGGAATGCCCTGTCTGCCTCTTCGCGGGTAGTCTCGTGCCGGAGGCAATCGTGGCCGAAGCACCCGGTTCGGTCATCGACACCGCCCCCATGGCGCTGGATGAGATCATTGCGGAGATGCAGGAGGCTCACGCGCGGGGCGAAGATGTAGCACGGGTTCATTCCGGCGATCCGTCGCTCTATGGGGCCATTGCCGAGCAGATCCGTCGCCTCAAAGCCCTTGGCATCCCATACGATGTCACCCCCGGTGTCAGCGCCTATGCCGCCGCCGCCGCCGCGCTGGGGCGTGAACTTACCATCCCGGAAATAGCCCAAACCGTCATCCTGACCCGCACAGCAGGCAAGGCCAGTGCGATGCCACCCGGCGAAGACCTAGAAACTCTTGGCAAAACGGGAGCGACGCTGGCGATTCATCTGTCGGTGCGGAACCTGCTGATGATCGAGCGGACGCTTTCTCCCCTTTACGGAGCGGATTGTCCGGTCATCGTGGCCTATCGCGTAGGGTGGCCGGACCAGATGTTCATCGAAGGGACGCTGGCCAACATTCGCGAGAAGGTTCGCGCAGAAAAGATTACGCGCACCGCGCTCATCCTGCTTGGCCCTGCCCTCAGTGAAGTCGATTTCCGGGATTCGGCGCTTTATGATGCCGACCAACCCCACGTCCTGCGCCCGAAGCGAAAAGCCTGACGGAATGCGTGCCTTCGTTCCGACAGCGACCCGGCGTCACGATTGACAGCGCGCGGGCACGCAGCGCATGGAGCGTGCATGTACCCGCTGATCCGCCTTGCCAAAGTTTTCCTGAGCAGCCCAAAGCGTTCCGCGCTGGGGCCGGATGATACCGGCACGCTCAATATGCTGGTCTGGCCATGGGATTGCGACGTTTTTGTCGAGATGAATAACGGTCGACACCTGACCCTCTATGATCTGGGCCGCTTCGATTATGGCGCACGCTGTGGGCTGTTACCCTTACTCAAGAAAAAGGAATGGGGGCTGGTCGTTGCAGGATCGACCATTCGCTATCGAAAGCGCCTGTTACCGTTCCAGCGATACACCTTGCACACCCGCCTGATCGGGCGCGATGATCGCTGGTTCTATTTCGTGCAGAAAATGACGCGGGGCGAAGATACCTGTTCCTCCGCCCTCATCCGAACTGCGGTCACGAAGAAGGGCCGTATCCTGCCGACGCAGGAAGTGGCGGACGCACTCGGTAATACAGACTGGAAACCGGCGATGCCGCCCTGGGTTCAGGCATGGATTGATGCGGACGATTCAAGGCCGTGGCCGCCAGAGGATTAACCATCGGGGGATTAACCATGCTCCTCCTCATGCGCCTCGACCAATGCACGATTGTAGGCGCGCAGGGCGTCGATATGGAAAAGCGCGCCGGTAAGCGTGCGCCCTCCCCCTTCGTTTTCACTGACGATGGGGATGTATTCGAGCTTCGATGAATACATCGGCAGTGCCGTGGCCATCGTATCGTCCTTGGACAGCGTGACGCCCTGCTCGATCAAGTCCCAACTCTGGGTTTCGGAGGGGCTGCCCTCCGCACCGCGCGGGGTCATGTAGTCACCGACCTGCATTGTATCGAGCAAATACCGCTGTGGCCCATCACCCAGATGCAAACCGCGATTGCCGAGACGCCAATGAAAGTAACTACGCTCGATGACCTGTTGTGTCAGGACAGTTGCGACCGAAACTGACACCATCACTGCCACTGCGGTCTGATAATCGCCGGTCAACTCGAAGACGATGAGTGATGTGGAAATCGGCGCGCCCAGCACTGCCGCCGCAACCGCGCCCATTCCTGCAAGGGCATAGAGGCCGTAGGAACTCGACAAATCCGGAAAGATCGCCGTTGCCACGATCCCAAATGCTCCGCCCGTAAGAGCACCAAGCATCAGCGAGGGCGAGAAAACGCCGCCACCAAAGCGGGTCGCCAATGTGATGGCCACCGCTGTGACTTTCGCACCGACGATACCAATCATCGTCCAGAAAGGCACACGCTCGTAGAGGACGGAGGATGTCGTTTCATATCCGACTCCAACGACCTGCGGGTAGAGAAGCGCGATACAGCCGATGAGAAAGCCACCGACCGCTGGCTCAACCCAAAGCGGATAAGACCATCGCTCCTGCATCCGGTCAGTGAAAGTGTCTGTTGCGATGATCGCCGCCATCAGAAATGTCGCAGTGATGGCGCAGACAATACCGAGCAGGCCGAAGGCAGGTAGTTCCCAAAACGTCTCCAGATTGCGGTCGGGAATCGAGAAGGCCGGGAAATCCCCCAGATGCGAGCGCGAGACGACGGCCCCGGCGACGCTGGCGATAACAATAGGGGCAAAAGCACGAACAGCATAATAGCCAAGCACGACTTCCAGTGCGAACAATGCCCCGGCGATGGGGGCGTTAAAACTGGACGAAACTGCCGCAGCCGTGGCGCAACCCAGCAGGATACGTGCTTCGATTTCGGTGACACGGGTAAAACGCGCAAAGATGGCCGCAAGCGTTGCACCAAGATGGACGACCGGCCCTTCACGGCCCGAACTGGCCCCAACGCCAAGAGAAAACGCGGAAACAATTGCCGAAATCATGCCACTGCGGGTGGACATCTCGCAACCACGAAGGCGAGAGGCTTCGATCACCTCCGCCACACTGGCGACGCGGCCGCTACGACTGAAGCGCGCAAGAAAAAGCCCAATGGCGAGACCACCGAACGTCGGCACACCGATGACCACCCACCAGTCGAGCCTGGACACGCGGGTCTCGATCATCGCTTCCGTTGCGCCGAAAAACAGTGTCTGGAGCGCGGCAACCGACCAGTAGAACAACAGCGCCGCATAACCCGAAAGCGTCCCGACAAACAGGGAATAGAGCCACAAACGTGGTTGATCCAGATCGGATAAGCGGGTCCAGAACAGGCGCAGGAGTTCCATTGCGCCGACCCCGAAAAGTCGCTTCATCATGCTGCCAAACGCTTACCGGTCACATACTTAGCGAGAGGTCGGAACCATGGTATTGTTAGCGACAAATGCCACCAACCATCCATTCACCCAAAGAGGCATCAAAAAGAACCAATCCATTATCGACGACAAATTCACTGCCTGTCTTGGCACAATAATCGGCATCAAGCTGGATTTTAGCCTGATCCATAGCCTGTACCTTCTCGTCTTTCTCGCCGGTAAATTTCGGGCCACGCACAACATTGGCCACGACCAATCCACCATCGGGCAGCTTGGCAGTGTTCATGTTGTATTGATAATCTTCAGCGGCGATTGCCGGAAGCGCGAGTATCCCGGTGAGAGCGACGACTGCCAAAACTGACTTCATTTTATATCTCCTCAATATGCCCCGGAGGAAAACGATAGAGGAGATATTTCTGTTTGGCCATACACCCGTAAAAAAAAGATGCGCTAGATTAAGACCTTAACGTGTCAGGGTACGTTATACAAAACTGCACACAGTACCCTGACAGCCAATTATAAAGGGTTTTATGATTGAAGCCGGATTAGCGACAAACGCCACCAATCATCCATTCGTTGATGCCTTTATCGAACACGATGAGGCCCGGATCGACCACGAATTCACCACCGCGCGTCTCGCAATAATCTTTTTCCAGCGCAGATTTAGCCTTGTCCATGGCCTGTGCCTGTTCTTCCTTTTGACCTGAAAAGGCCGGCTTGCGCACAATGTTGGCGGCAACGATCTGGGTGCCGGGAAGCTGTCCGGTCATCCAGCCGAACTTGTAGTCGTTGGCGGCAAATGCGGTACTGGCAAATGCGGTCGCAAGAACTGACAGGGCGATAATGGTTTTCATGGAAACTCTCCTTCGGAGCGCATGACGCTATACTGTTACCCGGAGCGTTTTCACCCCGACTGGATTACAGTGTATGTCAGAGAGAATGAGGAACATTTAACGTGGCCAACCCGAACGAACGGGATGCCGAAACCGCGTCTTCCGTGTGCTGGCCGCTATGCTGAAAGATCGGGACGGGCAAAGTCGCCGGTGGACGGGTCCATGATCCAAAGCTCGCCGGTCGCGATGTCGAACCATGCACCATGGAGGGCAAGGCGGCCTTTGCTTTCCAAGATCTGCACACAAGGAAAGCTGCGCAGATTGTCGATGGAATGACGGATCGAGATGCGCTCCAGCGCAGTATTGCGCTCACTGGCAGTCATGGATTCGTAAGCAGCGACCTTTTCGGCGGCGGGGCGTAGCAGACTCATCCATTTGCCGATGAAATCGCCGGGAGATAGGGGTTTTTCTGCCGGAGCCAGCGCCGCCCCAATACCGCCACAGCGGGCATGGCCCATCACCACGATATTCTTTACTTTCAAAGCCTGAACCGCGAATTCGAGAGCGGCCGAGGTAGAATGATACGCGCCATCCGGCTCATAGGGCGGCACAAGATTCGCTACATTACGCAGCACGAAAACTTCGCCGGGGATGGTGTCAAAGATAACTTCGGGGGCCGCGCGGGAATCACAGCACGCGACAATCATCGTCTCCGGTTTCTGGCCAGCCTCCGCCAAATCACGAAACCGCTGCTGCTGACGCGGCAAGGCATCGGTGACGAAGGAACGATAGCCTTCAAGCAGACGGATAGGGAAGGTACTCACGGGTTCACCCTGTTCTGTCGTGGACATTGCAGGGGTTGTATGGGGTCGGGGGCGAAATTCAAGCATTCTGCTGGATTGGAACACAAGTTCCGGTGATGATCAGGCCAACAGGAGGAAGTTGCCATGATCGAAGAACCACCACTTTTGACCATCGCGCGTGATTTGCGCCGCCCCAAAGCTGAACAGATCACGGCTTTTCAGGGTGTACCAACCAGCTTTGTGGCGGACTCGATGTATGGGTCCGGCGCGCTGTCGAACCGGATCAGGCCGTTGGGTGAGAGCCGCGATCTCATCAGCGTGGTGGCTGGGCCTGCGTTGACTGTGGGGTGCGGAGCGGGAGATATTCTTGCGCTGTTGGCGGCGATGGCTTCGATACAGGCAGGCGATGTGGTGTTGGCGGCATTTGACGGGTTTCAGGGCTGTGCAGCGGCGGGGGATCGTGTCTGCGGGATGCTGCGTAATTGTGGAGCGGCGGGACTCGTAACCGATGGGCCGGTACGCGATTATGCGGGGATTGTAGAGATTGGACTGCCCTGCTGGGCCACGGGCCTTACCCCGGCCTCGCCCTATACCAACGGCCCTGGTTCGGTCGGGCTGCCCATTCAGATTGGCGGACGGCAGGTAGAGACAGGTGACATGATCGTGGCGGACCATGACGGTGTGGTTGTCGTACCCTTCGGGCGGATCGACGAAGTGCTGGCAAAGCTGGAGACGGTGAAAGAACTGGAAACGGCATTGGATGCGGAGGTTGCAGACGGGTTGCAGATACCGCCGTCGATCGGGGAATTACTGAAGGGCGACACGGTGAAATACGTGTAGACGATCAACGTGGCTTGCGCTCTTTCCGGCGGTCTTTCATTCCATACCACGCCATAGCAGCGGGCAGGAACCACGGGCGACCCTCGAAGAAAGGGATCGCTTTGGGTGCGCCGTCAAAGGCGCTGTCGCCGCCGGTCTGTTCCAATATCCGCAGCGCGACCTTCGTGCCGAGCCAATGCGCCCAGACAGTGCCGGAGCCGCAATAGGCGCAGGCATAATGGATGCCGTTCTGCATAAAGATGCGCGGCAGTTCATCACGGCTGAAGGCAACATAGCCATTCCATGAATGGGTGATCGCCACGTCCGAGAGTTCGGGGAAAATCTCGATCAATCCCGCTTGCACATGGTCGGCGGCGGCACGGGGATCGCGGGAGAATGCCGGTTCACGGCTGCCCAGCATGATGCGCTTGCCATCAGGGCTGGGGCGATAATAGCGGTAGAGATTGCGGTTCTCGCCCATCGCGCGGCGCTTTGGCAGCAAGTGGTTCATCAGGTTGTCAGAGATTTCCTCGGTCACGACCATACGGCTGGTGATGGGAACGATGCGGCGGCGGAGCCAGCGGTCGCTCGCATCGGTGTAGCCATTGGTGGCCATGACGACATGGTGGGCGCTGACGGGGCCGCGCGCGGTGGAGACGGTGAAGCGGTCGCCGTCTTGCGCAATGCCTGTCACCGCCGTCTCGCCGTGGAGGGTTGCGCCCGCGTCACCAGCAAGGGTCGCAAGACCCCGCGAGAACTTGGCGGGGTGGAACATGCCGATATCGTTGCGTAACAGGCCGCCGCTATAGGCGATGGAGCCGGTTTCATCCGGGAGATCAGATTTTGCGATGGCCTGCGCACCGATGTCGAGATGCTGGTTGAGAAGATCGACCTCGCGCTGCATCGCCGCGAAATCTTCAAGGTTCAACGCGCCAGTAAAGCGCCCGTTCATCTGAAAATCGCAGTCGATGGCATTATCGCGGATGGTCGCGGCAAGGAATTCGCGAGCGGCGATACCTTCACGATAGATAGTGATGGCCTGTTCCAGCCCGTATTTGCGAATTGCCGCACCAAAGCCAATCCGCAGATTGCCGCTGAGGATACCGCCATTGCGGGAGGACGCACCCTCCCCGACCCGCTGTTTATCGAAGACCTGAACGCTGAGGCCCGCATTCGCGAGGGTCCGGGCGGCGCTGAGGCCGGTATAACCCGCGCCGACGATCGCAACATCACAGGTGGACGCGACGGGTTCATGGGTCGGATCAGGCGGGGGGGCGGCATCCCACCAGAAAGGAATGAGGCTCGTCATTCATCAACAATAGGCGAGACTCCGGCCGAAAGAAAGCGTTGGAACAGCGGCTACACTGCCCCAATACTCCCCCTATTCCGCCGCAACAGCCGCCGTCACCCGGCCTGTATCCAGTGCCTTGATGCGTTCTTCGATTTCATCGCGGAAGTTGCGGATGAGACCCTGGATCGGCCATGCGGCGGCGTCGCCCAACGCGCAGATGGTGTGACCTTCGACCTGCTTGGTGACTTCCAATAGCATGTCGATTTCCTCGACTGCCGCGCGGCCCTCTACCAGACGGTCCATGACGCGCATCATCCAGCCTGTGCCTTCACGGCAAGGGGTGCATTGGCCGCAGGATTCATGTTTGTAGAATTTCGAGAGCCGCCAGATCGCCTTGATGATGTCGGTACTCTCGTCCATCACAATCACTGCTGCCGTACCAAGGCCGGATTTAAGCTCGGACAGGGCGTCGAAATCCATCAGCACGTCTTTTGCCTGTGCATTGGTCAGGCAAGGAACGGAGGAGCCGCCAGGGATGACAGCTTTCATGTTTTCGTAGCCGCCCCGGAAACCACCACAATGGCGGTCAATCAGATCGCGGAAGGGGATCGACATGGCCTCCTCGACCACGCACGGGTTGTTGACGTGGCCAGAAATGGCGAAGACTTTGGTGCCCGCATTGCGCTCGCGTCCAAAGCCCGCAAACCATCCCGCACCCCGGCGCAGGATAGTCGGGACAACCGCAATGCTTTCAACATTGTTGACGGTAGAGGGACAACCATAAAGGCCAACATTAGCAGGAAATGGCGGTTTGAGGCGCGGCATCCCTTTCTTGCCCTCAAGACTCTCAATGAGGGCCGTTTCCTCGCCGCAGATATACGCGCCCGCGCCGTGGCTGAGATAACAATCAAAATCAAAGCCGGAGCCACTGGCATTCTTGCCGATCAGGCCGTCTTCATAGGCTTCGTCGATAGCCTGTTGCAAAGCCTCACGCTCACGAACGTACTCACCGCGAATATAAATATAGGCGGCATGAGCGCCCATCGCGAAGCTGGCGATCAAACACCCTTCGATCAGCGTATGCGGATCGTGACGCATGATCTCGCGATCCTTGCAGGTGCCGGGTTCGGATTCGTCAGCATTCACGACGAGGTAATGAGGCCGACCGTCGGATTCCTTGGGCATGAAGGACCATTTCAGGCCGGTCGGGAAACCCGCACCACCGCGCCCGCGCAAGCCGGAATCCTTCATCTCCTGCACGATCCAGTCGCGGCCCTTGCCGAGAATGTCCGCCGTGCCATCCCAATGCCCGCGCGCCTTAACAGCCTTGAGAGAGCGGTCTTTCTGTCCGTAGAGGTTCGTGAAGATACGGTTCTCGTCGGTGAGGAAATCGAAGCTCATGCCGAGGCTCCTTCGGCGATGGCGGTGGCGACCGCCGCGTTATGGGGTTCGGCGTGGTCGGTGATCAGTGATGTCTGGTTGCCAAGTGGCTCGGAAGCGAATCGGCCTTTTTGGGAGCCGGGTTTCGGATACTCACCTGCGCGGAAGGCTTCTATAGTCTTCGCGAAGCCCGCTTCATCCAGATCTTCGTAGTAGTCGGAGTGGAAGCCGCCCTTCACCCATGAATCAATCTGGGCCATAGGGGCATTGGCGCACGCGCCGAGGCACTCGACCTCCTCCCACGACAATTTGCCATCGGTGGAGACGGTATGGGCCGGACCGATCAACTTTTCACAGACCGCGACCAGGCTTTCTGCGCCGCAGAGCATACAGGGCGTCGTGCCACAAACCTGAATATGAGCGTTGGAGCCAGTCGGGGCGAGCTGGAACATGAAGTAGAAGGTCGCGACCTCAAGCACCCGGATGGTTGGCATATCGAGGATGCGCGCGATTTCTTCGATAGCCGCGCGCGTGACCCAGCCTTCCTGCTCCTGCGCACGCCACAGCAACGGGATCACCGCCGATGCCTGACGGCCTTCGGGGAATTTGGCGATTTGTGTCTTCACCCATTCGGCGTTGTCGGACGAGAACGCGAAGTTATCGGGTTGCAGCCGGTCGGCAGCGAGGCGGCGGGTACTCATGGGTCGTCTTCCTTAGCTACAGCGGTCGCCAATCCTGAGGACGGCGCGCTCACGCACGGCATCATCGGCGATCTCACCGCGTTCGGTCATTTCGGCAACCGTCTGGCCGATAGTCTGGCGCTGGCGCGCGCCGAGATTTTCGAGGGCACGTTTCAGTTCGGTATAGGTCAATGAGCATTTGTTGCGCTCGAACAAATCAACCACGCTCCGTTTAGCCGGACTCATGGTTGGTGTGGTGGGCAATCGGGTCTCGCGGGTCTGCGCATTAAGCGGCGTGACAAGGCGAAGTGGCTTACAGGGGCCAAGATCGACCGACTCGCGGGTTTCGCGGGCCGCACAATGATGCTCGTTGCCCTCCCCATCGAGGATGACAGCATAGCCCTTGCCAGACGACTCCAGCTCGAGTTGCAGCAGTCGCGGGGCTTCCTGAGCCAATGCGAAAGCGGGGATAGCGAACATTGCCAGAGCAGCAAGGATAGAACGAACCATGACGAAAATCCTGTTTGAACGCATTAACGGTCGATCTCTCCAAACACGATATCGAGCGAGCCAAGGATTGCGCTGACATCGGCCAGCATATGCCCCTTGCACATCGTATGCATCGCCGCGAGATGCGGAAAGCCGGGGGCGCGGATTTTCAGGCGGTAGGGTTTGTTGCTACCATCGGAAACCATGTAGACGCCAAACTCGCCTTTCGGAGCCTCAACAGCGGTGTAGATTTCGCCCTCCGGGACTCGGAAGCCCTCGGTATAGAGCTTGAAGTGATGGATCAGGGCTTCCATCGAATGTTTCATCTCGGCCCGGCGGGGAGGGGCAATCTTGCCATCCGCAGTCATTACCGGATCGCCGATACAGGTATCGAGTTTTTCAAGCGCCTGCCGCATGATCCGCGTGGATTCGCGCATCTCATGCATCCTAATGATGTAGCGGTCATAGCAATCGCCGTTCTTCCCAACCGGAATCCGGAAATCGAAATCGCTATAGCCCTCATAGGGCTGATTACGCCGCAAATCCCATGCGCCACCAGAGCCACGAACCATGACACCGGAAAAGCCCAACGCTTCGCATTCCTCCAGCGTGACAACGCCAATATCAACATTGCGCTGTTTGAAAATGCGGTTCTCGGTCAGCAGGGTTTCCAGATCGTCGAGAATCTGTGGAAATTCTTCTGTCCATTGCCAGATATCGTCCAGCAGATCGGGGGGTAGATCCTGATGCACGCCGCCGGGGCGGAAATATGCGGCGTGCAGGCGCGCACCACAGGCCCGCTCGTAGAAGATCATCAGCTTTTCGCGTTCCTCGAATCCCCAGAGCGGCGGGGTGAGGGCACCGACATCCATCGCCTGCGTCGTGACGTTCAGCAGATGCGAGAGGATACGCCCGATCTCGGAATAGAGGACGCGGATGAGCGAAGCACGGCGCGGGATATTAATGTCCAGCATCTTCTCGATGGCGAGACAGAAAGCGTGTTCCTGATTCATCGGCGCGACATAATCAAGCCGGTCGAAATAGGGCAGCGCCTGAAGATAGGTCTTCTGCTCGATCAGCTTTTCCGTACCGCGATGCAGGAGGCCGATATGCGGGTCCACGCGCTCGACGATCTCGCCATCGAGTTCGAGCACGAGACGCAAGACGCCGTGGGCCGCCGGGTGCTGTGGCCCGAAATTGATGTTGAAGTTACGGTTCGAAGTAGAGCCGTCCTTCGCGACCTGTACGGGGGTTATCTCGTTCATTTGCTGTCCCCTTCGGCCTTCTCGTCACCCGGCAGGATGTACTGCGCGCCCTCCCATGGCGACATGAAATCGAAACTCCGCATTTCCTGCGTCAGTTTCACGGGTTCATAAACGACGCGCTTGGCTTCCTCATCATAGCGGACTTCGGAATGGCCGGTGACAGGGAAATCCTTGCGCAACGGATAGCCGGTGAAGCCGTAATCCGTGAGGATGCGGCGCATGTCCGGGTGGCCACCGAAGAGGATGCCATACATATCGAAAATTTCACGCTCGTACCAATCGGCGTTCGGGAAGATATTCACGATGCTCTCCGCGATTTCGTCTTCACGCAGGAAAGTCTTGACGCGTATCCGCTGGTTCTGTCGCATCGACAGCAAGTGATAGACAACATCGAAGCGTTTCTCGCGGGCTGGCCAGTCCACGCCAGTGATGTCCACAAGCGTCCTGTACTGGCAGATGCCATCGTCGCGCAGGAAAGTGAGCGCCTCGCCAATCCGGTCATGGGGGACGAACAGGGTCAGCTCGCTGCCCGTCACTTCAAAGCGTGAGACGGCGTCCTCAAGGTGCGAGGAAATATGCTCGCCGTGATCGGAGAGGGTATCATCGTCCAGAGCGAGGGTCTCTGTGGCCATGGGTGGCTTCCTCAGTGTTACCAACCCCGAAAACCGATCCGGGGCCGCGACGGTCAACGCGCCGCTCTCAATAACCGCGCGTCACGTACGAGATTGCATCAATCAGCGTTCGATTGTCCCCGTGCGGCGAATTTTGCGCTGCAATTGGAGAATACCATAAAGCAGGGCTTCCGCCGTCGGAGGGCAACCGGGAACATAGATGTCTACGGGTACAATCCGGTCGCAACCGCGCACCACCGAATAGGAATAATGGTAGTATCCGCCGCCATTCGCGCAGCTACCCATCGAGATAACATAGCGCGGGTCCGGCATCTGATCGTAGACCTTGCGCAGGGCCGGAGCCATCTTGTTGGTCAATGTGCCGGCGACGATCATTACATCCGACTGGCGAGGGGATGCACGGGGGGCAATGCCAAAGCGTTCGGCGTCGTAACGGGGCATTGAGGTGTGCATCATCTCGACGGCGCAACAGGCCAACCCGAAGGTCATCCACATCAGAGACCCGGTACGGCCCCAGTTCACAAGGTCTTCGGCGCTGGTCAGCACAAAGCCCTTGTCGGCAAGGTCGGCTGAAAGCTGCCGGGTGGTGACTTCGCGGTCGGGGCCGACTACTGCGCCGGAAGAACGCATAGGCTCACCGGAGGACGTCAGAAGTGTGGAGGTCATGCGGACACCCTTACGAAAACATGGCTCATGCGAGTACGACTCACTCCCAATCGAGTGCGCCCTTTTTCCATTCGTATACAAATCCGACCGTCAGGACGAACAGGAAGACCATCATCGACCAAAACCCAAACATGCCAATGGAGCCGAAGGACGCAGCCCATGGAAAGAGGAAGGCTGCTTCAAGGTCAAAAATGATGAAAAGAATCGAGACAAGATAGAATCGCACGTCGAATTTCATGCGCGCATCGTCGAATGCATTGAAGCCACATTCATAGGCCGACAGTTTCTCAGGATCGGGATTCGACGGTGCGGCAAAGGCGGCGGCCAGCAGGAAAGCCAAACCAATCACAACAGCGATCCCCATGAAAATGAGGATAGGCAGGTAATCCAACAGGAATTCGGTCATGGGGTATCCTTCCGTGCGCGCCCCTGTCGTCTACTCCCCGGCATGGCCTCACGTCAACGATGAGTGTGAGCAGTTGCAGCATCAGGCATAGGATCAGATCACCAGCATAAACCAATTATTAAACCAGTCTTGCAAGGTATCTCAAGGCGACGACAACCTTGGGGTAGATGCTGATATGCGTTCGCTGAAAACGATTCTCTTTCTTGCCGTATCACTTATCACCGGTCAGGCGATGGCTATGCCTGATATATCGGTAAGTTTCACACGCGAAACAGGTGTTTTACCCCTTACACCCGGCGATGACTCTCCCGGCAATGACTCGAGTCTCACCAACAATATCATTCGAACGAATGACATCATCAGCTACAGGTTTGAAGTTGTCGTCCTTAATGACGATGCAACGAACATCGTGTTGCGCCTGTCTGTCGATCCGGGCCTTGAAGTCGAGTTGCCCGCTTTCTGCCGCGAGACAGGCGTTGTTCCAGTTTCCTCAATCAGTGGTTCGTCCTCTACCGGCTATTCAGTCGTCTGTAACGTCGGCAATATTTCCGAAGGGTCGCAGGTCGTCTACGCCCTGCCCGCCATGGTCGCTTCCGACAGAAAGAACGGTGACACGGTTTCCATGACTGCGGCGAGCATAGAGAGCGATCAGACACCGATGGAGAATTTTCCTGGTGCAAGCGATATCGTTTCGTCGGCTCCCAAACTTGATCTCATCAAGAATTCCCAAATCAGATTGCTTGGACGCAGGGACGGCCCAAGCGGCGAAGATGGTGTCCTCTATGCCTTTTCACTACTCGTTGCGACCCAGAACCAGGGCAAAGGCAACGAACTGGTAACTGCTCCGATTTCATTCGATGACGATCTGAGCGGTGTCTCACCGAATGCACTTCTCTATCAGGGTTGGTCGGGAGCCTTTGCGGATGCCTGTGTCCCGAACCCGGCTACCGGAGGAACAAGGCTATGGCTCAATCCAAACGGCAACACACAGACCAGCGACGGTGGCCCCGGTGGGGCAGGTGCAGGCACTGCAGAGCGATCAGTCTGGAGCTCCGGTGATATCGCATGCACCTTGCCGGGGCCGGGCGGGACGACGACGGTTACGATTACAGGGGCAGATCTGTCGGGGGTACATGCCCCAACACAAAATTCAATTGGCAATAGTTTGCCCGCAAACATCCGGTACCTCGTGTCCGGGGTCATGTATATATGGGTTCCGATCTCTGATATTCAGGCAGCAGGCGGTCAACTTCAGATTGATAACAGCTATACGAATTTCACCGCCACAGGCATAAGTGGCCAGTCGAATACTGAGCCGGACACCGCAAATAACAGACGTACACTCATCGCACAGGATGCAGGGAGCGGCAGATGGTTCTACAACCACAGAGACCATAACAGCTATGCCTTATTACAAGGGCAAACGAGCCGTCGAAGCGGTGATGGCTTCATTTTGCCTGGGCAGGTCTTTGCGACACGGCATTACCAGAATAACGGCGCATGGTTGACCAAGCAGACCCTCGACAACATGGAGATGTGTACAAGTTTCGATAATACCACACAGCGCATAACCGAGATCACGCCCGGTCAGGGCGCAAAAATCACCTTCGATGGAACCCCGGAGGGCACGCAACCTCCATTTTCCATCGAGTACAGCACTGGTAATGATTTCGGCGGCAACCAAACCTGCCAGACCGGCACGTGGTATACCGACATCAATTCCGTACCGGGCGGAGCAGCAGCAATCACCAAGGTTCGGGCGCGGGGAGCCTATCTCGCAGCACCTGGCGGTAGCAGCACGAACTACCGTGTAAACCTGATTGTCCGCTACACCGCGCTGGACAACCCGGCTGGAACGATTGTCGCCGAATACGGAACGTTCAGGAACGACCAACAAAACGACGGGAACTTTCTTCTCAGCGACTATGACGAAACGACTGCGCTGGGAAACTATGGTGATCGGCTGTTTCTGACGAAGGTTGCGGTACGCATCAACAAGGATAGTGATCCGGCGGGTGAGAATCAGGTTCTCGCAGGCGAACCACTTAGCTTCCGGTTGCAGCCTTCGGCAACAACGCCTGGCGCTACGCCGCAATTGATAACCGATGTAACGATCACCGATACGCTGCCCCAATGGTACGAATATGTCATCGGCTCTGCGTCACCCCCACCAGCGAACTTTACAATCAATCCAGACGGAACGACCGATCTGGTTTGGGAGTTTCCGGGGACTGTCATAAACTCCCCGATGTCGCAGATCACTTATGATGTAAATGTTGCCGCCACGACGCCGGACCAGACGTCGGCGATCAATAGTGTAGTCATCTCCTCACCAAATGATGGCAGTCCGGCGAGTTCCAGAACCGATGTATACAGCATACTCGTACTGAACCCTTCCGGGTTTTCGATTTCAAAAACTGCGTTTCCACCCCTGGTCGCGCCGAACGGAAATTTCACATATCGCCTTACCTACGCCAATACCGGAACGAGCGATTTCGCCAGTATCCAGTTCATCGACGTGCTCCCGAACGAGAGTGTCGTGCAATCACCACCAACTGACTTCGACGGAGTATCTTCTTTCGTCTCAGTGAGTGGCTCTAATGGAGAAACATTCGAATATTCGAGAACTCCGCCTACGCAAATCAATGACGATCCGACCCACGTATCGAACCAACCCGGCGGATCGACGGTCTGGTGTACAAGCTTTAGCGGCGGCGCATGCCCGTCTTCGGCGTTACAGGTAACGGCGATACGGGGGACGAGTCCCCCGTTCAATCAGGGACAGCCGCCTCGTATAGTCAGCGTCACGCTCACAGGCGAAGCCAACGCAGCTTTTAATGCCTATTCGAACAGATTCAGTGCAAGAGCGGACGGCCTTGCCTTCACCGTGACATCCCAGACAGCAACAGTCTTCGTGCGAACGGCGGATATGTCATTGGACAAGACAGTCGCCGGGCCAGATCCATTAAATCCAAACCTGGTGACGTTCACCATAACCGCCTCAAACGGGGGACCGCATACGGCTGAGGGTGTCGAGATCACAGATTCCCTGCCTTCGGGATTCGCCTATTTCGATCACACAGGGTCTGGCAGTTATGATCCTTCCACAGGGATCTGGTTGCCGGGTCCGGTCCCGGTAGGAGGCAGCCGCGCACTGACCTTGCGTGCCGAAGTCGTTCCCGGTGGAGACTACACCAATATAGCCGAGGTGACACGGCAACTCTATGCTGACCCGGACTCCGAACCGGACAACAGCGCAACACAGCCCAACGAAGACGATTTCGCCAGTGCAGCAGTTTCCCGATTGAGCGGCCGAATCTTCCTCGATAACGGTGCAGGTGGTGGTAATGCCCATGACGGCATACCGAATGGTACGGAAGCAGGTGGACCCTACGGGACCGTCGCCCTCACCGATGTTGCAACCGGAACAGCACAGACCACCGCAGAGGTAGCAGCCGATGGGAGTTGGTCCGCCATTCTGGCAAGCGGTCTGCCCGGTTCGTTCGGCACCACGTTCACACCAAACCCCAATTATTTTCTAATGTCCGAAGGGGCGAATGGCTTGCCATCGCTCATTAACCCGGAACCACGCGATGGGGTTTTCCAGTTCACGCCCGGACTTGCCGCAGAATATACCGGCCTTGATTTTGGCATCGTCGCCAAACCATTATTGAGTCAGAATCAAAGCGTTGCGATCAATCCTGGGCAGGTTGTCGATCTTGCACATCGCTACGAAGCCACCAGCTCAGGGAGTGTGACCTTTGCGCTGGCCAACACAGTTTCAACGCCTGGCGGAACGTTCGCAAGCGCGGTCTTCCTTGATACAAACTGCGATGGAGCACCGGAAACGCCCGTCAATGCACCAATATCAGTAGCGGTTGGGCAATCGGTCTGTCTGGTCGTGCGGACGCAGGCAAGCAACGGGGCCGGAGCCGGAGCCGTGCAGGTCTACGACCTAACGGCGATGACCGATTTCTCTGGTGTTCCCGTAACCCATAATATCGGGAACGCAGATCGCCTGCAGGTTGGCGGCTCAGGGGGCGGTGATCGCCTCGTCCTGCGCAAGCTGGTTCGCAATGTGACGGCCAATACGGCGGAAGCAACCGCGAATTCAGGCCGGGTCGGTGACGTGTTGCAATACCGCATTATCCTGACGAATCCGGGGACCGCTCCGGCAACAAACGTGAAGGTCAATGATGCGACCCCCGCATGGACCGCGCTGTCATCAGCCGTAACGCCAAGCACGACCGTTGCACCGGGTCTCGTCTGCGCGCTGACCACGCCAGCAGCAGGGGCCAATGCTCCGGGCTATGCAGGACCATTGGAATGGAATTGTCCGGGCGCATTCCCTGTGGGTGCAGAAGGTTCAGTCGCGTTTCAGGTAACAATCGTTCCGTAGAAAGCAGCCCTTTGGTCAAAAGGCACTATTTTGCCGTTACGGCAATCAGATGGCCTTCATGCACGGCGTCGATGCGTGCCTCTACCAGTGTTCCGTCCGGGGGCGGCGTGTGGAGGCGCACTTCTGCGAACTGTTCCGAATGGCCCTTGCCGTCCCGTTCGATCAACACGCGCTCGGTCTTACCGATACGGGAGGCAAGGAAAGCATTGCGTCGTTCTTCGCCCAATGCCCGCAGGCGAGCCGCACGCGTCTTACGAATAGCTTGCGATACCTGCGGCATCTTCGCCGCCGGAGTGCCCTTGCGGGGCGAGTACGGGAAAACGTGCAGGAAAGTCAGACCACATTCATCCACGAGGCGTAGCGAATTTTCGAACATCGCCTCCGTCTCGGTTGGAAAGCCGGTGATGATGTCAGCCCCGAAAACAACATCAGGACGGGCAGCGCGGATCGTCGCACAAAAATCAATTGCATCATTCCGAAGATGACGGCGCTTCATGCGTTTGAGGATCATGTCGTCACCCGATTGCAGCGACAGATGCAGATGTGGCATCAGGCGCGATTCACTGGCGATGGCATCTATGAGGGCCGGGTCCGCCTCAATAGAATCAATGGATGACAGGCGTAGTCGCGGGAGATCGGGCACATGGGTCAGGATGGCCTGTACGAGATCACCCAGACGCGGCCGGCCCGGCAAATCCGGCCCCCATGATGTAAGATCGACGCCGGTAAGAACGACTTCGAGATGACCTGATTCTACAAGCCTTTGCACCTGTCGCACCGCTTCGCCCATGGGAACGGAACGCGCGTTGCCACGCCCAAAGGGGATGATACAGAACGTGCAACGATGATCGCAGCCGTTTTGCACCTGCACGAAAGCACGGGTACGCTCGGACAGGCCATCAATCATGTGCGGGGCCAACTCACGCACCTGCATAATGTCATTAACGCGCAGTTTTTCCGCCGCCGAGACACCAAAATCAGGATTATTCGCCCCGGCAATTCGTCGCCATTCGAGGGGATCAACCTTTTCCGCATTACCAAGGACGAGATCGACCTCACCCATCTCAGCGAATGTCTCCGGCTCCGTCTGGGCCGCACATCCAGTCACAATCAGGCGCGAATCGGGGTTTTCACGAGCCAGTCGGCGAATCGTCTGCCGGGCCTGACGTACCGCCTCACCCGTGACGGCACAGGTATTCACGACGATAACGTCTTCGACATCTGCCTTTACGATATGCTGCTCAATGACCGCGCCTTCGTAGGCGTTTAACCGACACCCAAGGGTGACAACGCGCGGTTGCGGGGGCTTTTGGGACGATTCATGCTCCATCAGGCGGGTGTGCCGAAACGCGAAGCTTTTCGCAAGGGCAGCTCTTCTGATTTTCAATAATGGCGCACTCTCATGGAGGTCATACGATTTATTAAGAATCTTCGTTAAGATGTATGCACGACACATACTCTGAAAGGGCTGACGGTGATTGATCAACGAGAGATCAAGTCATCGAATACCCAAATAACAGGAGAGCGGATATGACTGAGACGCCAGAACTCGACGGTCTGCCCCTGGATCAGCGACAGACCCTCGCCTACCAGCAATGGAAAGAACTGTCTCTGACTACCGGGATGCCCCCCCGGCAACGGGAATTTCGCCCTGACAGGATCGTTCGTACCCTGCCCGCCTCCATGTTGTTGCATGTCGAACGCGGCGATGCCGGTGTCCGGTTCCGCCAGCGCCTCGAAGGACGTTTCGTTACACTCGCCTTTGGCGATGGAATGGGGCGCTTGATTGAGGACATTTATAACGACGAATATTTGTTCGACCTAATGCCCCGGTATCTGGAAGCCGCGATGACCGGCGATCCGGCAATGACGCGCTGCGTTGTTGCGCAGGATAAGGACGATTCGTTCAGCTTCACGCGCTTGATTCTGCCCTTTGCAGGGAACGACGGAAAAGTGAACCGGTTGTTCGTGGTCTTCCATTTCGACCCCATTGCACTGGCCCGCCTTTCCGCACCCCTTAAAATCCATCGCCAGACATTGCCGGAATTGGCGCGCAGGGCATATGGTCAGAAGGCGGCTCATTTATCGCACAAATCAGACAACCGAAAATTTGGCTGACAAATCGGTGCGTCCCAAGAATTGATTTCCGCGCCATATAAGGCTAGGAGCGGGCAAACTCCTGTACGAACATCTATTGTTCTGCACTTTCCGGGGGCGGAAGCCGACCGTATCCAGAGAATCGGTGCGATCTGACCTGCGCCCCCCCAGTTTTATGAGGGATTGGCATCCATGACGGTTTCCACTGGTCACGACTCGCTCGGCACAAAACGCAAGCTGACGGTCGCCAAGGAAGAATATCAGTTCTACTCCATTGACGCCGCCGAAGCGGAGGGTATTGGATCGCTCAAGCGCCTGCCTTCCTCATTACGGGTAATCCTCGAAAACCTGCTACGCAATGAAGACGGTGAAACCGTTACAAAAGACGATATTGCGGCCTTCGCGGACTGGGTTGCCAATGGAGGCAGGACCAACCGCGAGATCGCCTATCGCCCTGCCCGCGTTTTGATGCAGGACTTCACCGGCGTTCCCGCCGTGGTTGATCTGGCCGCAATGCGCGATGCGATGAAAACGCTGGGCGGCGACCCGCAGAAGATCAACCCCCTCTCCCCCGTCGATCTGGTTATCGACCATTCGGTTATGGTCGATCAGTTCGGCACCCCCCATGCCTTCAAAGCCAACGTTGAGCGCGAATACGAACGTAATGGTGAACGCTATGAGTTCCTGAAATGGGGTCAGGGTGCGTTTGATAATTTCCGCGTTGTCCCCCCCGGAACCGGCATTTGCCACCAGGTGAATCTTGAGTACCTGTCCCAGACGATCTGGACAGACGAAGACAAGGACGGCAACCGCATTGCCTATCCCGATACCCTCGTCGGGACGGACAGCCACACAACCATGGTGAATGCACTTGCAGTGTTGGGCTGGGGTGTTGGCGGCATTGAAGCGGAAGCAGCGATGCTCGGCCAGCCCATCTCGATGCTGATCCCTGAAGTCGTGGGCTTCAAGCTGATGGGCCGCATGACCGAAGGTGTCACGGCAACCGATCTGGTGCTGCGCGTGGTCGAAATGCTGCGCGAGCATGGCGTGGTGGGCAAGTTCGTGGAATTCTATGGCGACGGGCTGGAGGATCTGTCTCTCGCCGACCGGGCTACGATCTCGAACATGGCCCCGGAATACGGCGCAACCTGCGGGTTCTTCCCGGTGGACCGCGAGACGCTGCGCTATCTGCGCACCACAGGCCGGGATGAGACGCGCATTTCACTGGTCGAAGCCTATGCAAAGGTGCAAGGCTTGTGGCGCGACAGCAAGACGCCCGATCCGGTGTTCTCCTCAACACTCGATCTGGATATCGGCACGGTTCGTCCCGCGATTTCCGGCCCGAAACGCCCTCAGGATCGCATCCTGCTGGACGACGCCTCGAATGCCTTCAATACCATGATAACCGACATGCGCGAGGGTGATGCAAAAGCAACCGCCGTGCGCGACGCCGATTACGAGATGCGCGATGGTCATATCGTTATCGCGGCAATCACCTCCTGTACCAACACCTCCAACCCCTATGTGATGATCGGGGCCGGTTTGGTAGCACAAAAAGCCGTGGAAAAAGGCCTGAAGCCGAAGCCGTGGGTCAAGACATCCCTCGCGCCCGGCTCTAAGGTGGTAACGGAATATCTGGTTAATTCCGGGGTGCAAAAAGCGCTGGATGAAATCGGCTATGATCTCGTCGGCTATGGCTGCACGACCTGTATCGGCAACTCCGGCCCACTGCCCGAACCAGTCTCCGAAGCAATCAATGAAGGTGATCTGGTGGCGTGTTCGGTGCTGTCTGGCAACCGCAATTTCGAGGGCCGCGTAAACCCTGACGTGCGGGCCAACTACCTCGCTTCGCCACCACTGGTTGTGGCCTACTCACTGCTCGGCACCATGACCGAAGACATCACAACCGTCGCCCTGGGGCAGGACAAGGAAGGTAACGACGTCTTCCTGAAAGACATCTGGCCCACTCAGGCAGAGATCAACAAACTGGTCGATGAAACAGTGACGCGCGAAGCCTTTCAGTCGCAATATGCCAATGTCTTCGCCGGTGACGAAAAATGGCAGGGCATCGATACGGAAGGCGGCGATACCTATGGCTGGCCTGCGGCATCGACCTATGTGCAAAACCCGCCCTATTTTGAGGGGATCACCCCCGAAGTCGGCGAAATCAATAACGTCGAGAAAGCACGCATCCTCGCCTTGCTGGGCGATTCAATCACGACCGACCATATCTCGCCCGCCGGTTCCATCGCCAAGACCTCGCCAGCCGCCGAGTACCTTCAGGAACATCAGGTCAGAGTGCGCGACTTCAACTCCTATGGTGCGCGGCGCGGCAACCATCAGGTGATGATGCGCGGAACTTTCGGGAATATCCGCATCCGCAACCTTATGGCCCCAGGCACCGAAGGCGGCGTCACGAAGCATATCCCATCGGGCGAAGTCATGCCGATCTTCGATGCCTCAGCGAAATACAAGGAAGAAGGGACGCAACTGGTCGTCATTGCGGGCAAGGAATACGGGACTGGTTCCTCACGCGACTGGGCCGCGAAAGGAACCGCCCTGCTTGGCGTGACAGCGGTGATTGCGGAAAGCTATGAACGTATCCACCGTTCAAACCTCGTGGGTATGGGTGTCGTGCCGCTGCAATTCACGGGCGAAGACGGGCGCGAATCGCTGGGCCTGACAGGTGAGGAGATCATTAGCGTCGCAGGCCTGTCCGACGTCACCCCCCGCGCAACGGTGAAAGCGACGATCGAATACGCAGACGGCAAGACGAAAGAGATCGATTTGCTCTGCCGTATCGATACGGCGACAGAGATTGATTACGTCAAGAATGGCGGCGTGCTGCATTACGTGCTGCGCGATCTCGCAAGCGACGAAAAAATCGCCGCGCAGTAAGCGCCGCGAAACCGATAACAAAGGCTCCGCATCCCTCCGATGCGGAGCCTTTTTCATGGGCGTACACTGCATCAATGACGCGTCGCCCTTGACCCCATGCCCCCCCTTCGCGAAAAGGGGCGCGAACTGCAATCCGAGGACATTCCGATGAACGACATCACCCTGACCCTGCCAGACGGAGCCACCCGCACCTATCCGTCCGGCACGACAGGGGCGGATGTGGCGGCGGATATATCGAAATCGCTCGCCAAGGCAGCGATTGCCTGCCGGATTGATGGCGCGCTGTCTGATCTGTCGATCCCGATGGAGACGGACCATAAATTTGGTATCGTCACCGCAAAGGATACCGATGATGCGCTTGAGCTGGTGCGCCATGACTGCGCGCATATCATGGCGCGGGCAGTGCAGGAAATCTGGCCTGATACCAAAGTGACCATCGGGCCAGTGATTGAAAACGGATTCTATTACGATTTCGACCGGGCCGAACCGTTTTCGACCGAAGATCTCGACGCCATCGAAAAGAAGATGCGCAAGATTATTGCCCTTCGCGATCCGGTACGCACCGAAGTGTGGGACCGACCGCGCGCGATCAAGCATTACGAAGACAATGGCGAGCCGTACAAGGTGGAGTTGATTGAGGGTATTCCGGGCGATGAGCCGCTACGGATGTATTGGCATGGCGACTGGCAGGATCTGTGCCGGGGACCGCATCTGGCCCATACCGGGCAAGTGCCTGCCGATGCGTTCAAGCTAACCTCGGTTGCCGGGGCGTATTGGCGCGGGGATTCCAGCCGGGCGATGCTGCAACGTATCTATGGCGTGGCGTTTCTGAACAAGAAAGACCTCGACGCCTATCTGCATCAGCGCGCAGAAGCAGAGAAACGCGACCATCGCAAGCTCGGCAAAGCACTGGAACTGTTTCACTTTCAGGACGAAGCGCCGGGAATGGTGTTCTGGCATCCCAACGGCTGGGCGATTTATCGCGCGCTGGAAGATTACATGCGCAAACGCCTGACTGCCGCTGATTACAAGGAAATCCGCACGCCACAAGTGGTGGACCGAAAGCTATGGGAAGCGTCGGGCCACTGGGACAAATACCGCGAAAACATGTTCATCACCGAGATCGATGAGGAACATGCAAACGAAAAACGCGTGAACGCCCTCAAACCGATGAACTGCCCTTGTCATGTACAGGTGTATAATCAGGGGCTGAAATCATATCGTGATTTGCCGCTACGGCTGGCCGAGTTCGGGTCGTGTCATCGCTATGAGCCGTCCGGTTCATTGTCGGGCCTGATGCGGGTGCGAGGGTTCGTGCAGGATGACGCGCATATCTTCTGTACCGAGGATCAAATCGAAGCAGAGACTGCGGCGTTCATCGGGCTGTTGTCGAGCGTGTATAAAGATCTCGGTTTCGAGAAATTCGACATCAAATTCTCGACCCGGCCCGAAACCCGTGTTGGTTCGGATGAAGTCTGGGACAAGGCAGAGAACGCCCTGGAACGGGCCGTGCAGCAGGTCACGAACGATTACGAGATCGACCCCGGCGAAGGGGCGTTCTACGGGCCGAAGCTGGACTTCAAGCTAACCGATGCCATCGGGCGCGAATGGCAATGCGGAACGTTGCAGGCAGATTTCAATCTGCCGGAGCGACTGGGCGCGGAATATGTGGCTGAAGACGGGTCCAAGAAACGGCCCGTGATGATGCACCGGGCGATCCTCGGCTCATTCGAGCGGTTCATCGGTATCCTGATCGAAAACACCGCCGCGCGTTTCCCCTTGTGGATGTCACCGCGTCAGGTGGTGGTGACGACCATCGTATCAGATGCGGATGAATACGCGGAAAGCGTCGTCGCGGCCCTGCGGACTGTGGGCCTGCGGGCGGAAGCGGATTTGCGGAACGAGAAGATCAACTACAAGGTCCGCGAACACTCGGATCAGGCCGTTCCCTATATCCTCGCCGTGGGGCGCAACGAGGTGGAGGAGCATACAGTGGCGGTTCGCAAGCTGGGCGAAAAGGGCCAAAAGGTTATGCGGCTGGACGAAGCGATTGCCATGCTGCGGGATGAAGCAGAGATGCCGGGGTGACGTTTCCCAAGATGGATAACGACGACACTATCGTTGCAGTACTTCCTAGCTGGTTATCCTTGGGTGCGGTCATCATCATATTTGGGATCGGTTTCGGTATTATCGCGTCAATTACCACTGGACAGTAAATCCTGCTTGATCACAACGGATACCTTAACGATGCGGCCCAATATGGAACCGCATCCCGGTGAGCGCACTGTCGAGGTAGGACAAGGGGCGATAAGCGTAGTAAAGGGCAGGCACGTCTTCAGGAAAGATCACATAAGTCTGCCCGTCATTCGCCCAGACCTCCGCGTTCATCGTGCGAAAAACAGCATATGACGCGATATAGATCACGATGGCGATCAGAAGGACGCGCTTTATCATCATTTCTGCCTTTCAGGCCGCGTCCTTGCGCCGCCGTACTTCTGCGAACACAATTTCCGGGTCTGCACCGGGCAAGCCGACCTCTCGCGCCACATCCGGCGAGATGGCGCGCAGGAAGGGGTTCGTGGCCTTTTCCAGACCGATAGTCGTCGGCGTCGTGCGCCCACCCGATTCCAGCGCGTCGATCACGTCATGTACCCGGCGGTGCAGTATTTCGTTATGCGGATCAACAGTCAGCGCAAAATCGGCATTCGTTGCCGTGTATTCATGCCCGAAGAAAACCATTGTTTCGTCGGGAAGAGTCGCAAGCGTACTCAGGCCGCCCCACATCTGCTGCGCCGTGCCTTCGAACAACCGCCCACAGCCCATCGCGAACAGGGTATCACCACTGAACAACACCCCCGGCCCTGGCATATAATAGACGATATGCCCGACCGTGTGCCCTGGCGTGTCGATCACCTGCACCTCGACATTGCCCCAAAGAAAGCTCTCGCCGGGTGTCACAGCTTCGGACAGAACCGGCAAACGCCGCGCATCCGCAGACGAGCCAATAACCGTCACATTCCCAAACGAACGCAACGCTTCGACCCCATCGATATGGTCGCCATGGTGGTGCGTGATGAAGATATGCGTCAGCGTCCAGCCAAGCACATGCAGTGCCGCTTCGACAGGCCCGGCTTCCGGCGCATCGATCAGGGCGACATTGCCACTTGCCCTGTCACGCACCAGATAAGCAAAATTGTCGTTGAGGCAGGGGACGGAGACAATCTCCAGTTCACCCGCCTCTGTCGTTTCAAGGGTGGAGAGGGCGTTGGACATGGGGGTTCCTCATGGGTACATCTTTTCCGTTAACGTATAGCAAGGTAGCCTTAAGTGCACCATGATGTGACATCCTTGTCGGGTTTCTACTACGCCAGCGAGTTGGGTCGCTCGGCGCAGGCAAACCTGCAACAGGCACTCCGCGAGATCTGGCCCAACTGCAAGGGCATGACGATGGCCGGTTACGGCTTTGCAGCGCCCTTCCTGCGCCCGTTCATGGGCGAGGCCGCACGTACGCTGTGCCTTATGCCCGCGCGGCAAGGGGTGATGCACTGGCCGCATGACGCGCAGAATACCGCCGCTTTGGTCGATGGTGGACGTTGGCCCATTGCGAATGGCTTCATCGACCGCCTCATCGTCGCCCATGCCATCGAGACAGAAGTACATCTCGATGATTTGTTCGAGGAAATCGGGCGCGTCCTTGCACCGGAAGGCCGGGTCGTCGTGATTGCCCCCAACCGATCCGGCATCTGGGCACGTGCTGATTCGACGCCCTTCGGGGTCGGGCGCACCTTCTCCTATGGACAGCTCGAACGAATGATGAAGGATCACGATCTGACCCCCGTTTCCCGCGCCGCCGCCCTCTATGCCCCACCAAGCGAAAAGCGGTTCTGGCTCCGCTCCGCCCGCGCGATGGAGCGATTTGGTCTCAGGATCGACGCACAACGGGTTGCAGGAGCCTTGCTGGTTGAAGCGACAAAACGCATTTATGCCTTACCCAAAGGCAAACGAGAGAGCGTGGGAAGCGTTCTCCAACCGATCCGGGTGCTGCCTCGCCCCGTCGGTGCAACATCCAAAGGCGATGTCGCCGCGCAGGAGCAAGGCAATGGATGACGCTGATTGGTCGCCACGCTCGCTGGACGAAGCCCGCGAGCGGATTGATGAAATCGACGGAACCTTGCTCGACCTGCTGCACGCACGGGCGCGCGTGGTCGAGCATGTCGGGCGGTTAAAGCGTGAGAGCGGTGGAACCGGGGCAACCAGCGCCTTCCGGCCAGCCCGCGAAATCGCCATGATGCGCAGCCTTTACGAGCGCACACGAGATCCATTGGCCTTCGCAACTGTCTTCGCCGTCTGGCGTGAGATTATCTCCGGCTTCACGGCGGCGCAGGTTCCCCTCTCGGTCGAAACTGTGGCAGAAACCGCCGCACTGGCCCGTGATACCTTCGGCGTGCAGGCCGCTCTCACCATTGCGCCTTCCCCCGGCGATTGTCTGGGTATCATGGCGCAGAAACCGGGAACAATCGCCCTGTTGCCCGCTGACGGGATCAACTGGCAAGCGGTAATCGACAGCGGCGGAAAGGTCGTCGCTGCTGCTCCCTTCGCCGGAGCCGGGATCACAGCATGGTGCGTTACCATGGGTGCGCCTGAGCCAAGCGGCGAGGACGTGACCCTGACCTTGGCGCAGGACGGAACCCTGCATCATATACCGGGCTTCGACAACGCACCTTCCGATGGAATCGCCCTGGGGGGTTATCCCGTCCCCCTCAAGACCGGACTTTTGCAGCCATGACCGATCAACCGACCCTTCCCACACCCCGGCCCGGCCCCCTTCGCATCGCGCCCTATGTCGGCGGCAAGGCGAGCATCGGCGGCGTGAATCGGGTTGTTAAGCTCTCTTCGAACGAAAATCCCTATGGGGCCAGCCCTGCCGCCATCGCGGCCTTTCGCGAAGCAGGGGATACGCTGGCGCTCTACCCGGATGGTGGCGCGACCGCCTTGCGCGAAGCGATTGCAAAGGCCGAAGGGTTGAATTCGGAACGCATTGTCTGCGGAGCGGGATCGGATGAAATCCTCTCGCTTCTCTGCCTCGCCTATGCAGGGCCGGGAGATGAAGTCATGCATTCCGCCCATGGTTTCCTGATGTACCGCCTTTCCACGTTGGCGGTGGGGGCAGAGCCAGTCAGTATCCCTGAACAAGATCTGACGGCAGATATCGACGCGATGATCGCAGCGGCAAACGAGAAAACAAAAATTGTTTTCCTCGCAAACCCGAACAACCCGACAGGCACGATGATTCCCGATACCGAAATCCGCCGACTGCGCGAGGGCTTGCCTGCGCATACGCTGCTGGTAATCGACGCGGCCTATGCCGAATATGTGGATGATCCCGATTACGAGACGGGCGCGCGGCTGGTGGAACAACGCCAAGACACGGTGATGACGCGCACTTTTTCGAAAATCCACGGATTGGCCGCCCTGCGCCTTGGTTGGGGTTATGGTCCTGCGGGCGTCGTGGACGCGCTGAACCGGGTGCGCGGCCCTTTCAACGTCGCGGCCCCTGCCCTTGCAGCTGGAACAGAAGCCATTGCCGATGACAGGTTCATCACCCATGCGCGTGACGGCAACAGGGTCGAGCGCGCGCGGGTAACAACGGCACTGGAGCAACTGGGCTTCACGGTCGCCCCCTCCCATGGCAATTTCGTCCTCGCGGAATTCGGTGAAGGTGGCCCCCGTTCCGCCGCCGCCGCCGACGAATTTCTGCAAAAGCGTGGCATTCTCATCCGGCGCATGGAAAGCTATGGCTTGCCCGCCCATCTACGAATTTCCATAGGTACGGCGGAAGAAAACGGCCTCCTGATTAGCGCATTGCAGGATTTTGTTGCATGAGTGCGATGTTTGAACGGCTCGCGCTCATCGGGCTGGGCCTGATCGGATCATCCATTGCTCATGCGACACGACGTGCAGGGCTGGCAAACGAGATCGTCGGTTATGCCCGCTCACCTGAGACGCGCGAGACTGCCGCAAAACTCGGTTTTCTTGATCGCGTTGCCGATACCGCCGAGGAAGCGGTCAAAGGGGCAGATTGCGTGATCCTGTGCGTTCCTGTTGGGGCAATCGGCGCTGTGACAGAGCAAATCGCGACCTCTCTGGCACAGGGCACCATTCTCAGTGATGTCGGGTCGGTCAAGGCATCGGTCATCGCACAGGCCTTGCCGCATATGCCCGATCATGCTCACCTTATACCGGCTCACCCGCTGGCAGGTACCGAGCAATCCGGCCCTGAATCCGGGTTCGCGGAGTTGTTCGACAATCGGTGGTGCATCATTACTCCGCTGCCGACCAATCCACCGGAGCAAGTGGCCCGCATCCGGGCATTCTGGGAAGGTCTGGGATCGCAGGTCGATACCATGGACGCGGCACATCACGATCAGGTGCTGGCCGTAACCTCGCATATCCCGCATCTCATCGCTTATTCCATCGTCGGCACGGCCAGCGATCTGGAAACCGTCACCAAAAGCGAGGTGGTCAAGTATTCCGCCTCCGGTTTCCGCGATTTTACCCGAATCGCTGCTTCTGACCCGACAATGTGGCGCGACGTATTTCTGCACAACAAGGAAGCAACGCTTGAGGTATTGGGCCGCGTGACCGAAGATCTCTTTGCCCTTCAACGTGCAATTCGGTGGGGGGATGGTGATACGCTGTTCAAAAGGTTTTCCGAAACCCGCGCGATCCGGCGCGGTATTGTAGAAGCGGGGCAAGACACGGCACACCCAAATTTCGGACGCGGGAAGCCGCCGAAAAGCTGAAACCTTTTCAAATACAGCGCTTCCAACGCCTGATTTATTATCAGAATCACAAATGCCCAAAAATTATTCAGGCTATTTCACGATAGCAAGAATCCATCGAATTCCCGATCACGCCCATTATGCAATTAATAGGTTTTTTGCTGCTTTTAAGCCTTTCTTTACCCTACTGGCGCACGATTATCCTAGAACGTTGGGAAAATCTGATATGCTCGACTATCTTTTTGGTTCAGCCTCTTATGTACCGCATGGGTATTGTCTTCTTTGGCGACCTGACCTCGTGGCAATGCATGTCGGTGGCGATATGCTGACCTTTATGGCATATACGGCAATTGCTCTGGCAATCTGGCGTTTCACTGCACATCGCCCGGAATACAGGTACAGCCCGATTGCATTGGTTTCGGCGGCTTTCGTGTTTGGATGCGGAATCACACATCTGGTCGGGATGCTTACGCTCTGGTATCCTATATATGGGATTCAGGGTCTTCTGAAACTAACAGTCTCAGGCATCTCAATTACAGCGGCAATCGTGATTTGGCGTATGTTGCCACAAATACTCCAATATCCTTCCGGCGCGCAAATAAAGCATCAGTATCAACTTCTTTCCAGCGAAATGGAAGGTCGCCGACGGGCTGAAGAAGAAATCAAATACCGCGCAGAGATCGAAAGCAATCTACGAATCCGCGAAACGGAATTAAGCATTGCACTTGACCGCGCCAAGGAAGCCGATGCAGCGAAAGACAATTTTCTCGCGGCCATGAGCCATGACCTCCGCACTCCACTAAACGCCATCATCGGGTTCTCGGAGGCCATGCTCACCGGCATATTCGGGACTTTCAAATCAGTGAAGCAGGAAGAATACGTCGATCATATCGCCCGCAGCGGGCGGCATCTGCTCACAATGATTGATGACCTGCTCGATTTCTCGAATATCCATCATGGTCGCGTACCGCACAACCCTGCCCCCGAAGACATCATTGATATACTGGACGAAACGCTTGCAGAAGTGCGCGTGGCGCAGCCAGAAGCGACAATCAGGATGGTTGCTCCAGAACATAAGTTTGACCCGGAATTACTGATCGATAGCATATCGATAAAGCGAATAGTGGCGAACCTAACAGTGAACGCGGTCAAGTACGCAGGCAATGCCGGGCCAATCACAGTTCGCGTTGTCGATAGCTCGGATGCCGTTCGTATCCTCGTAGAGGATTGCGGCAGCGGCTTTGACACAAAAGACCTCCATCGCTTGCGAGAACCGTTTACCCAGGGCGACAGCATGAGCGACGGGGTCGGCCTCGGCCTGTCGATTGTCGAAAGCCTCATGCGACAACATGGTGGTAAACTGGAACTCGGCAATCGACCAGAGGGGGGCGCGGTAGTTTCCGTTGTTCTGCCCAGAACCGAAGCCCGGCTTCCCCGGTTCACCGAAATTGCGCCAGCTGTGCCTCGCAAGGCCACAACGCGAGACAGGGTCTTGTCCGCGTAAGGTTATATCAGTCCCATACGCTCCAGTTCTTCGCGCATGTCATCGGGCATATCAGCCAACATTTCCGGGCTTGTATCAGTATCCGCCGGGGCATCCTCGACCGTTAGGTAACGCCACCCCTGAAAAGGTCGCCTTGGCCGATGGACCGTACGGTAAAGAACCGGCTCCAGAATCAATGCACACCGGGCAATCCCGTCCTCGCCCGTTACTGGCTCCAGTGCGGCAAGTGGTTGACGGGCCTGTATACGCCGCTGAATTACCCAGTAGATCGAACCGCCGGGAACCAGTTCCCCTCCCCTACGTGGCGTCATACGCGTGACGTGACGCGGGCGCGGGTCTAGGCCCAAAGCTGCACGCTCCATCATTCTCGCGCTTTGCCATTGTGCAAGCGAGTCGACACTTTCCGACCCCACAGACAATTTTATGAGATGCAGCGTTGCAGTGGACGGGGGTGCATCCGATGCGCCAAGCACATTAACGGCCAAGGGAAATGCAACACTCACCAAATAAAACCTTATGGTTGTACAAGAATAAACGACACCCGGAAGATAACCGTTTCTTAGAAGATTACCCGTAATTTTTGTGTATCGAAAGTGCATGGTGGAGAAAAGAAGATGCACGCTGAACAAGCTGTTGCTCCCGATGAAATCGAAGAGAATACCTTCGCGCTCGAACCCATCGCTCTCGTCAATGTGCCAAACCGGCACCCGGTGTCAGCATTTGCAACGCGTTACCAGGAAATGACCGAAGGCCATTTCATTCCTGACGAACGCCTGTTGCTCAAGGATGAATTGGTTCGCGCATTGTCCTGCTGGATGGATCATGTCGAACCTGTCGAACTGGGCGGGCATGTAGACTTTTATGTCCTCAGCCCCGGCGAGGCATTCTCGATGTCGAACGAGGAGTATCTTCGCGGCAACTGGATGAGCGAATCGGTTGACGAAGGTTTCGTTGCTTCGCGCTACCACGAGTGCGTCACCGCCTCGATCCTGCGCAAACCTATGTTCTCGCGCGGCGCAGTTCCATCTTTGGAGCGGTCGTTTATCATGCAATATCGCGGCGTCTTTCCGATGTTTGCAAATAACCATGCCCGGTTACGCCTCGCCATCGTCGCCGCCGAAACCTTTATCGAGCTGAAGGATTAAGCCAATCAGGCTTGATTCATACCGGCGACCAGATTGGCCAACTTCCTGATCGCCGGTTCATCGACATTGAGGTCTTTGAGATTCTCGACTGTCTTTGAAAGATATTCGCGATTGGTTCCAGCGGGGCCAATCGCATTTGCTATGATCGTTGCGCGCTCTTCCATATCAAGATGGCCGCGATATTGTTCATGCGCCACATCCATGACATAGCAAATGGCCTGAATTGTTTCGCCATTACCCAACAATTTCAGCGGAAGGCGCTTTTCCAAATAGGCTTCTGTGACAAGCTCGCGTTCACGCAGATAATCCAGCGCCTCGATCGCGTGTTCTGATGGAACACGGAATGCCACGCCTCTGCAACATGCCCCTTTAATTGGTTCAAGCGCGAGAACGAGACCAGGAAAATCCTTTGTTCCACGATACCGAACAGACGCAAGACAGAAGCTGCGCTGATAGCCATCAAGCTCGGCATTCACGCGCTCGGCATAAACAAATCCGGGATTCCACATCAGCGAACCGTATCCAAAAACCCAGAATTCTTTAGTCATGTCACGTTTCTTCCTCGTTTGAGGGGATATATAGACTGTCTTCGCATTCGTGCAGAATCGGAATTCGCACTCATTCTGCGATTGCCGGTGCTCTTAACTAGGTTTGAACGCGACGGCCCTATTCGGTCGCACCATGTTTTTCAGGAAAGATGACCCTCATGCGTAAGATTCTGGTAATACTCACCGGCGTGGTTGCAGTTGCTGCGGCAGCATGGTCTGGCCTCTGGTTCTACGGCAAGGGTCGCATCGCTGAGGAAATCAAAACGCAAGCGCAATTGATCCGCAAAAAAGGCGGTGATGCCGCTTTTGACGCGATAGAAATCAGCGGCTTTCCGTTCGGATATACAGGGCGGATTACCGACCCGAAGTTTTCCATGACAAGGGAAATGCCGGACCGTAGCAGCGGAGGCTTCGCGCAATCAGTCTTTACATGGTCCGCGCCCTGGATTGAGGCAAGCGCAGATGTGATGGCCCCCAATTCAGTCGAGTTTATCTTCCCTGAGACGCAGGAAGTTCTGCTCGAACTGCCCGAAATGGAAGGCGGGCCACTTCCTGTTTCGGTGGCATCGAAGGATATGAAATTCACGACGGAACGCAGCGGCGACGACATCCTCTTTCGGGGCGGTGCCACGGCGATCAGTGGGAGCCTTTCGCAGGATACCGAGAAATCAGGCAAAATTGAAATTACCTATGCGATGCGCGCATTGCAAACGTCCGGCAAGTTTCCGCAGAAACAGACCGATACAAAGCCTCCACAGTTTGCCATGACCTATTCCATAGATGGTTTCGACGGCACGACGGTTGTTGCAGGAAGCACGGAAAAGCCCGGTGGTAAGATTAATCTAACCGGCGGAAAGGTCGCCGCTGAAAGCAACTCATTGGGTACAGAGACAACAGGGACAGCGACGCTCAATGATATTGTCGCAAGCTTTCAGCTTGCCCAGTTCGGAAATCAGCCACTCGACATAACAATCGGCAAGATCGCAACTACGACCCGGATGCCTAGCGATCCAGCACCCGGCCCACAGGCTTTCGAGTATAAAATCGGAATTGAGGATATTAGCCTCGCAGACCTCATCTGGACGATGATTGACTCGCAGAAAGCTTACGTTAGGGAAATCAACGCCCTGACCATCGACATGGATGGCACTGCCGTATTCACCGCCACCCCCTCGAATGCCGAAGCCTTTGCCAAGGCGATGGAAAACGGCCTGCCCATCGACGTTAAAACCCTGCGCCTTAATGACCTTACCGTTGATGCGATTGGCCTGAAAGCGAGCGGCAAAGGAGAGGGAACGCTTGAAAACGATGTGCCGGAGGGAACAGCGGCGCTGGCCATCGAAGGTTTCCCAACCCTGATGAACTCCCTCGTTAAAAGTGGTCGCATTCCGCCACAACAGGCGATGGTCGTACAGTTAATGGTCGAGAGCTTTGGCAAGATGGATGAAGACGAAAAAACCGTGCGCTTCGATTTTGAGGCAAAAGACGGCACGATGTACGTCAACTCCATCCCTATCGGTGAAGCGCCGACCCTGCCACGATAGGCACAAGGGCTTTCAGGTTTTGCATGGCATCCTATCAGTGGGGATGCCATGCCTGTTAAAACATGGCCCCGGCATAGCCAGTTTTGCTTTACTCTCCCGCAGCGCTGAGATCGAAGTTCACACCCGGAAAGTATTTCTCCAGCCGAATATCGGCGGTACGGGCATGGCCTTCCATGCCCTCCAGCCGCGAGATGCGGGCGGTGGCTTCGGCCACGGGGCGGGCGGCTTCACGGGTTGCGCGCTGCCATGTCACCAGCTTCATGTATTTATGAACCGACAGGCCACCCGTGTACCGCGCCGCGCCGGATGTCGGCAGCACATGGTTCGTCCCTGACGCCTTGTCACCGAACGCCACCGTGGTTTCTTCACCGAGGAACAACGAGCCGTAGGACGTCAGCCGACCAAGCCACCAGTCTAGGTCTTCGGCCTGTACGGTCAGATGCTCAGGAGCGATATTATCCGATACCTGCGCCACTTCCTCGCGCGTGTCACAAACGATCACTTCGGCATAATCGCGCCATGCAGCAAAAGCATTATCGCGGTTCAGTTCCGGCAGGCTCTCAATCATTCCCGGCACCAGTTCCATGACCTTTTCGGCCAACGGACGGTGTGTTGTGGCAAGCCAGACCGGCGAGTTATAGCCATGCTCTGCCTGCCCCACCAGATCCCACGCAACGATGAACGGATCAGCGGTCTCATCGGCAAGGATCAGGCTGTCAGTCGGCCCCGCGAACATATCAATGCCTACGCGCCCGAACAGAATGCGCTTGGCCTCGGCAACAAACTGATTTCCCGGCCCAACAAGTATGTCGGCTTTCGGCAACCCGAACAGCCCGAATGCCATCGCCGCCACGCCCTGTACGCCGCCAAGCGCAAGAATTGTATCGGCCCCACATATGTCGGCGGTATAAAGAATAGCGGGATGAACGCCAGTGTCCGGGCGCGGTGGTGAACACGCCGCGATATGCTTGACTCCGGCAACCTTCGCCGTCGTGACCGTCATCATCGCACTGGCGATATGGGCGTAACGCCCCCCCGGCGCATAACATCCAGCGGCATCAACAGGTATCGCCTTCTGGCCACAGACGAGACCGGGAATGACCTCCATCTGCATATCCTGAATAGTGCCTTTCTGCGCCTCGGCAAAGCGGCGCACGTTATCATGAGCGAATTGAATATCGTCCTTGAGCTTCTGCGGAACCTTTGCGGCGGCATCATCAAGTTCACCGCGTGAAACGACAATATCGCCCTCGTATTTATCGAACTGGGCGGCATATTTTTTCGCGGCATCATCGCCACCCGCCTCAATCTCATTGAGGATTTTCTGCACAGTATCGCGAACATCGTCCGCGCCTGTTGCTGATGTCTTGGTTGCTGTCTTCAGGTGTTCGATGGCCATGGTGTCGTTCTCCCCCGGAATACGAATCGAATGTTCTGAGTGGGGTATCGGTCATCCACAGTGTTTTGTGAAGAGTCTTATACAAGTTTCCTTCTATAAGTTTCGTTACACATAATGCATCGGCCATCCTGAAAATGAGGAGTAGTTCATGTCTGCACTCCCGATACAGACCACTGATCAAGCCGAAATTGGTGTCCTGATGCTATTGTGCCTTTGTGACCCTTGATTGGAGTCCCCGGATCGCCCAAAGTGCCGCTAACCCTAATTACCTGTGAGCGAGCCCGGATATTCTATGAAAGATACCGTCAATCGTACCCCCGAAGGGATCAAGATACACCCGGTCGAGGATTTCGAGGGGATGCGCCGTGCCGGAAGGTTGGCCGCAGAAACGCTCGACATGATCGGCCCTGAAGTGCAGGTCGGCACTACCACCGAGCACCTGGATGCACTGATCGAGAAGTTCGTCGAAGACCACAATGCGACCTCTGCAACCATTGGCTATCGCGGCTATCGCCATGCAAGCTGTATCTCACTGAACCATGTCGTCTGCCACGGGATACCAGGGCCAAAGGCGCTGCGCGACGGGGACATCCTCAATATCGACGTTACAGTGATCCTTGATGGATGGTACGGTGATACCTCGCGCATGTTCGTGGCGGGCACTCCGAACCGCAGGGCCGAACGCCTGATCGACGTCACCCATGATTCCCTGATGCATGCGCTGGATGCGGTAAAGCCGGGTGATCGGTTCGGCGACATCGGCCACGCAATCCAGAGCTATGCCGAAGGACAACGCTGTTCCGTGGTGCGCGACTTCTGTGGTCATGGGTTGGGCCGTGTCTTCCACGATGCGCCGAACGTGCTGCATTACGGCAAGCCCGGAACCGGTGCGATGCTGCGTCCGGGTATGTTTTTCACCATCGAGCCAATGGTCAATCTCGGCAAGGCAGGGACGAAAATCCTGTCCGACGGCTGGACGGCAGTGACGCGCGACCGCTCGCTTTCGGCACAGTTCGAACATTCGGTTGGTGTGACGGAAGAAGGGTGCGAGATTTTCACCCTCTCTCCCACAGGCAAATTCCATCCGTGGCGCGACGCGGCCTGATCCAATGCGGGAGGCTCCGCCAAAGGCGATGACCCCCTCCCATACCGGCCATCGCCAACGCTTGCGTGAACGGTTCATGCAAGCGGGGCCGGACGCCCTGGTGGATTATGAGATGCTGGAGCTTGTTCTCTTCAACGCCATCCCCCGCGTGGACGTCAAACCACTTGCCAAGACACTGATTGCCCGGTTTGGCGATTATGCGGGTGTTCTCGCCGCGCATCCCGACCGACTGCGCGAAGCCGGACTAAAGGATCGGGCAGTTCAGGAAATCAAGATCGTAGAGGCCAGCGCCACCCGGCTGGCCCGTAACAGCGTGATCGAAAAACCTGTTCTGTCGAGCTGGTCGGCCCTCATGGCCTATTGCAAGGCCCGCATGGGGCGGCTGGAGCACGAGGAATTTCACTTGCTTTTCCTTGATCGCAAGAATCGCCTGATCGCGGATGAAGCACAGGGACGGGGAACTGTGGATCATGTGCCGGTCTATCCACGCGAGGTGGTCAAACGTGCGCTGGAACTGAATGCCACCGCCATCATACTTGTACACAATCACCCCAGCGGCGACCCCACCCCCTCACGCGCTGACATCGAAATGACCAAGCTGATAATCGACAGCGCCAAACCCCTTGGCGTCACCGTCCATGACCACATCATCATCGGGCGCGAAAACGATGCGAGTTTCCGGGCGTTGGGGTTGATATAATATCCAATGGCTGGTGCGGCCGCCATGCACATACTCTTTGCCCCCAAAGGGGTTCGCCTGCCTATAGCCAAGGGTTTGATTTTTCACTTCACTTGGGTGTTCGCCAAGTCGTGAGCGGCATCAGATGGCGTCATCCTTGCACGGTAAGGGGAGCATAGTGTATGGGAATCAGCATGGTTAACACATTCCGTTCAGTCGCCGTCGCGGCGATGATGCTGATGGTTGGTGGCGGTTCCGCGCTGGCCGAAGGCGATCTCTTCATTCGTGAGCTGTCCCTGACTCCCGAGCAGGTCGCACGCCACGCCCCTCGCCCCGCTGATCCACGTGCGCTGGAACAGGCTCTTGCCGATGCCGTCCTGCGGGAAGGCAATGCCCGTCGAATTGAAGTAGGGTTACGGCCCCTCGATCCCGACCCGGATCTTGCCATTTCAGCACAGCGATACAGTCAGAAGATGCGCGATCTTGCTTTCTTTTCCCACGACGCACCAGACGGTGAAAGTCTGGGCCAGCGGCTACCTGCAGATTTGAAATTCCGCTACGCACAGCTTGGCGAGAACCTTTGGTCCGGTCAGGGCGCGCTCGATTGGCGGGCAACGAGCCTGTCGGCACAGGCAACCGAGGATTGGATCCTCAGCCCCAGCCACCGCGACAATCTGTTGAAGCCTGAATATGACGTTGCCGGAGTCGGCGTTTCCGTCGATTTGGATCGTGTTTACATTACGATGCTCTACGCCCGCCCGCAGGTTGATGCGGCATCAGCACGGCTTGCATCAATCTACGGGACACCACCGGCAGATCTTTACGGGCTAACGACCGATCTTGAACGCTCGGCACTCCAAACCCTGAACATTGCGCGGGGAGAGTTGGCCCTGCCCTCGCTCGCAGTAGATGGCGCGCTGTCACGGGAAGCCCGCCTTCACGCTGAGTCCACTCTTGCGGCGGGTGGCATATCCGCCGCTGCGCGCGAAGGCGATCCTGTATTGCGTCGGGTACTGGGTAATCCGGCAAACCTTACGAGCCGTCTGACAATGATCGTATGGGAAGCAACCAATCGTATCGCCTGGCAAGGCGATGCCCTGGCCCGCGCCGCGCTGGCCTCGTGGCGCAAACAGGGGGCGAGTCTACAGGACATCCTTATACCCGACTACAATCGCGCCGGGATTGGGGCAGCAACAGACGGAACGCGCGTTTTCCTGTCCGTTCTTCTGAGCGAGACAAGTAATCCTACCGTACAGGTGATCTCACAAACGGCCCCGGCACGCGTGAACCCTGCCCCCATTCAGGCGACATCTGTACTGGCCACATCTGTTCAGACAATCCCAACTCAAGTTACGCCTGTTCAGGTGCCCCCGATACAAACAACTCCTGTGCAATCAGCGCCCCTTGTACAGGTATTGCCTGCCGTATCTGAGGCAGTGCCTTACGTTCAGGCTCCCGACGTTCCAGCGGAAGCGACCACAACGCCAGGGGCCATTTCGCAATCCGCACCTGCCTTCACGGTCCTGCCAACAATACCTTATGTCGAAACTCCATCGCTCACGACAATTCCGGCCTCGGCCACCGAGGCAGTACCAATCGATATTCCATTCGTTGATCTTGAAACCGGGACAGCCATCGAAACGCCAGTGCAGATTTTAAGAAGCGGTGCGCCGCTCTCTTCGGTGAATGGGAATACGCTCCGCACAACGGATGGCGGAAATTTTGTGGTGGTGCAGTAGGCTCACTCAAAATCCCTTACGCGCCCGAAGGGCGGCGGAAATCGTACCATCATCCAGATAATCGAGTTCGCCGCCAATGGGAACGCCCTGTGCCAGCGTGGTGAGGGCAACGCCGGTATCTTCCAGCGCGTCTGCGATGTAATGCGAGGTCGTACTTCCATCAATGGTGGCGTTGAGGGCAAGAACCACTTCTTCAACACCCTCGCTGCGAACCCGATGTGCGAGATCGGGGATGCGCAAATCTTCGGGTGATATCCCATCGAGCGCCGACAGAACACCACCCAGCACATGATACCGGCCCTTGAACGCGCCGCCCCGCTCCATGGCCCACAGATCGCCCGCTTGTTCGACCACGCAAAGAATCGCATTGCTACGTGAGGGATCGCAGCAAATTCCACAGGGATCACGCGTATCGACCGCACCACAGACCGAACATTCCGTCACAGTCTCCGCCACATCTGCCATTGCCTTCGCCAGTGGTTTCAACAACGTCTCACGCTTGCGGATCAGTGCCAGTGCCGCCCGCCGCCCCGACCTAGGGCCAAGACCGGGCAGCTTTGCCAACAAATCAATCAGGCGCTGAATTTCGTCGCCGCTATGGTTGGAATTCACGGGGGGAGCTTCCTCGATCAAAACGGATTTCCAACTGATAATACGTCACTTCGCATTTTGACAGAGCGTGCATGATGGGGAAGTGTGCTGTAAACTTGGAGCGCACCGATGAAACTTCCCCTGAATCCCGCTGTTGATAATCTGGCGCTTCCGGCAATCCCGGCTGTTCAGGCCTGGGCGCAGGAATATGATGGCACACGGGGGCCATTGCTCGACCTGTCTCAGGCTGTGCCGGGGTATCCCCCCCCTCCCGAAATGCTCGGCTGGCTGGGCGAAGCGGCGGGATCGACACAGGCCACCAATTACGGGGATATTGAGGGAGAGCCAGCCCTGCGCAAGGCCTATGCCGCCCATGTCGCGGCCCTCTATGATGCCCCGGTTTCAGCGGCGGAAACACACATTACCTCCGGCTGCAATCAGGCTTTCGTCAGCGCAGTGATGGCCGTTGCAGGAGCGGGTGATGCAATCCTGATGACCAATCCCTGCTATTTCAACCACGAGGCCACACTGTCGATGCTGGGCATCGGCACCCGCTTCGTAGCATGTCGCCCGGAAGATGGCTTTCTGCCTCAAATCGAGGCTATACGCGCGGCTTTGACGCCGGAAGTGCGGGCATTTGCGGTCGTCTCGCCCAACAACCCCACGGGCAGCGTCTACCCTCCGGCCTTACTCAGTGCGATCCTTGATCTCTGCCAGGAAGCGGGCGTGTGGTTGATACTCGACGAAACATATCGCGATTTTTCGGAAAGCAAGGATCGGCACGAATTATTATCCCGCCCCGGTTGGCGTGATAATCTGATCCAGCTTTACAGTTTTTCCAAAAGCTTCTGCATCCCCGGCCACCGCCTCGGCGCAATCGTTGGCGGCGAGCGGATCATCGGGGCGGCAGCAAAGATCATGGACAATTTGCAAATCTGCCCTCCCCGCGCAGCGCAGATCGCAGTAGCAAAAGCCATTGAGCCTCTGACCGACTGGCGCGCGGCGAACCGGGCCGAGATTGGCCGACGTGCTGATGCCTTGCGCGCCACGCTGGCGGAGGCTCCTGCGTGGCAAATTGGTGCGATGGGGGCGTATTTCGTTTTCCTGCGCCATCCGTTCACCGGCACAGGATCGGTCGAGGTCGCAAAACGATTGGCGCGCGAAGCGGGTGTGTCCTCAATCCCCGGCGCGTTTTTTGGCGAGGGACAGGACGATTACCTGCGCCTTGCCTTTGCAAATGCCGATTGCGACGTGATTGCGCAGCTTAGCGGTCGGCTCAACGGTCTGGCCTGAACGGTAGCCCCAGCATCGCCGGAGCATTACGCCTCGCTCCGGCGGCGGAGATAACAACCAGCGCAAGGATTGTTGCCAGATACGGTGTCATGGCGAGAAACTGCGAAGGGATAGAGAGGCCCAACACCCCGCCATAGAACTGTGACAGGGACGCGGCGGCAAAGAGATATGCGCCAAAAATCACGCGGACTGGTCCCCAACCGGCAAAGACCACTAGCGCCAGCGCAATCCATCCCCGCCCTGCCGTCATGTTCTCTCCCCATAGCGGCGTATAAACCAGCGACAAATATGCCCCTGCAAGCCCAGCACAGGCTCCACCAAACAACACCGCCGCCGTCCGCGAGCCTAGCACTTTCAGGCCAACCGCATGGGCCGAGACGGCATCATCGCCAATGGCACGCAGTTTCAGGCCAGAGCGGGTGCGACTGAGGTAAAACCACACTCCAAATGCAAGCAGCAGTGCAAAATAGACCATCGCATCCTGCCCAAGGATCACACGCAACGCCGGATTATCCGGTAGCTTCCCTGCTGCCAAAACCGGCGCCAGAGGGTCGATGGCATTGCCGACATAGCTCTGCCCTATCAACCCGGAAACTCCTGTTCCAAAGATCGCCAGCGCCAATCCCGTCGCCGCCTGATTGGCCGTAAAGCCCAACGCCACCAGAGCAAATAGAGCCGCCGCGCCTACTCCGGCTCCAGCCCCGGCAACAAACCCTAGCGCGCTGGAACCCGTGGAAAGGGTCACGGCAAAGGCCGCAACAGCCCCAAGCAACATCATGCCTTCGACACCAAGATTGAGAACGCCGGAGCGTTCAGCAACCAGTTCCCCCGTCGCAGCGAGTAGCAACGGAGTAGCAGCAACGATCATGCTGACGATAAAGGCTTCCATCTAGGCTATCCCTGCCCGGCGATACAATCGAATGCGGTAATGGATCAGCGTGTCACAGGCGAGCAGGAAGAATAGCAGCATCCCCTGAAACACGAATGCGGCATTCTTCGGTAATTTCAGCAAAATCTGCGCGTTCTCCCCACCAATATAGGTCACGGCCAGTGCCAATGCCGCAATCAGCGCCCCTATGGGATTCAACCGTCCGAGAAAGGCAACAATGATTGCTGCAAAGCCATAGCCAGCGGCAATATCAGGCTGGAGTTGTTGAATCGTCGCCGTCGCCTCCACTGCTCCGGCCAGCCCCGCCAGCCCGCCTGAAACCAACAGCACATACGTGACAGTCTTCGCTTCGGAAAAGCCGCCGAATGCCGCCGCCTTCGGCGCAAGCCCCATCGCGCGGATACCAAAGCCCCGGCGGGTCCGAAACAACATCCATGCAAGCGCCAATGCCGCGATTACCGCAAGGACCAACCCCCAATGCAGCCGCGTCCCTGCCAGAAGGTTCGGCATCAACGCTCCATCCGGGAAGGTTGCCGTCTTCGGAAAACCCCGCCCTAGCGGGTCAGCCCATGGTCCCCGCACCAGCCAATCGAGCAGTAATGCAGCGACATAAGTCAGCATCAGGCTGACGAGAATCACATTCGCCCCGGCCAGATTGCGCAGGATCGCCGGTATCCACCCCCACAGCATTCCGCCCACAAACCCGGCGGCCAAACATAACGGCAATAGCCAGATCATCGCCGCATTCTCCGGCGCATGAAGCGCAACGCCTCCGGCAAAAATTGCACCCAGCGTATATTGCCCCGGAGCGCCGATATTGAAGACACCCGCCCGGAAACAGATCGCCAGCCCTGAACCAATCAGTGCAAGCGGGATCGCCTTCACCAGCAATTCTGACCGATTATAGGCATCGGCAAAGGGCGATAAAAAGTAGATTTCCATCGCCTTCACCGGGTCTTTCCCCAGCGCCGCAAACAGGGCGAACCCGGCAAGGATCGTTAGCACCACAGCAATGATGGGCGACAGGATCGCAAGGACAGGCGATGGAGCAACGCGGCGTTCGAGCATGGATCAGATCGCCTCGGCCAGTGCGGTCGGTTCGACACCGCCCATGAGCAAGCCCAGCGCCTCCGCCGTGACCGTACCCGTCACCTGCGGTTCCGAAAGCCTTCCGCGATGCAGCACCGCAACCCGATCGCAGATGGCGAAGATTTCATCCAGATCCTGCGAGATTACAACGATGGCCGCGCCCTTTGCGGAAAGCGCCATCAACGCCTCATGAATCGTAGCCGCCGCGCCAGCGTCCACACCCCATGTTGGTTGTTCAACGATCAGCACGGCGGGATCGCGCATAATCTCTCGACCGATAACGAATTTCTGGAGATTGCCGCCCGAAAGCGCAGAGGCAAACGGATCACGTCCCTCGGCCCGCACATCAAAATCCTCACGGATTTGCTGCGCACCATTGCGCCCGATGCCCGTCGCATTATGAGTCAGGCGAAAATTTTCCGAGAGGCGCATATCTCCGATGGCCGAATGTCCAATGCGGCGCTCCGGCGCAAAGGCCATACCCGCACGTCTGCGGCGGGTCGAATCGAATTTCCCGACCGCGCGACCATCCACCCGGATTGTATCGTTACGGCGCAGGATGCGCTCGCCGCTCAGGGCAGCAAACAGTTCTGACTGCCCTTCCCCTGCAACCCCGGCAATACCTAGGATTTCGCCCTTGCGCGCAGCGAAGGTAATGCCATCCAGTGCCATACCGTTTGTGGACGGCACAGAAAGGTCGCTTACCTCCAACAGGGGTTTTCCGATATAAGCCGCCTGTTTGCGTGGGTGTTCCACTGTCGATCCGATCATCATTTTAGCCAAGGATGCAGCGGTTTGTTCACGCGGATCACAGGTCGCGACGACCTTACCCCGACGCATGACTGTCGCGCTGGTGCAGAGCGCGCGAACATCCTCCAGACGATGCGATATATAAAGGATCGCACAGCCTTCCCCGGCCAGCCGATTCAAGACGACGAACAGGGCTTCGGCCTCCTGTGGCGTCAAAACGGAGGTTGGCTCATCCATAATCAGCAAACGCGGATTTTGAAGCAGACACCGGATAATCTCTACCCGTTGGCGCTCGCCAGCCGACAGATCGACAAGGCGGCGATCCGGTTCGATTCCAAGACCATATTCCCCGCCAATCCGCTTCACATCACGGCGTATATCACGCAACGAGCGATCAGGCAGGACGACAGCAAGGTTCTCCGCAACGCTCAGGGCTTCAAAAGTCGAAAAATGCTGAAAGACCATCCCGATTCCCTGCCTCCGCGCCATTGACGGGCTATCAATTCGCAGGGCGCGACCATCAAGGGAGATTGTGCCTGAATCGGGTTGCAGGACACCGTAGATCATCTTCACGAGAGTCGATTTTCCCGCACCATTCTCCCCCAGAAGCGCGTGCTTCTCGCCAGACCTTAGATCAAGGGATACGGCATCCACAGCGCGCACGGGGCCGAAAGATTTACTGACGCCCCTGACAGAGAGCAGCGGCGCGGAAGCGGTATTTTCAGGTGGAGGAGTTTTTGCCACTGACGGCAGGTCAGGTTTCATGCTGACGGGTTCGGATAGGGATACACCCGATTGCAGATCGGCTTTTACGGCAACAGATGGCGTCGAAACAGCGGCAGCAAGCGGTATTGCTGTCACCACTGGCATCGGCCCGGATGTCATCACTGGCGGCGCCTGACGCACTGGTGGGCGTGGCGGTCGAGGGCGGATAGATGTCGTTCGCCGGGAGTCGGCTGGGCGAAAACGCCCAACACCGGTTAGCGATGCAAGAAGGCGGCTGGGGCGGATGGGGGTTGGCGCATACCGCGCGCTAATCGCATGAAAAGCCGGGGGTATCTGAAAAGTCTCAAAGCGGCTGGCTGGTCGCTCCTGTGGACTCAGCGAATAGGAAATGGAGACAGCGGAATGCGGCTTCTCAATCTCCACGATGCAGAGTCTCCCCTTTTAATCCGGCTCAACATCAACGGCAGGAATACGCCACACATGCAAGGGGTCGCGCAGCGAGTCAACTGTCGCGGATCGGAGCTTCTGCCATCGTGGTAAACGGTCCTACCGAAGAAGACGGAACCGGCATCGCCACCGCCTCACCCATAGATTGATCGCTCAGGATCGAAAGCACAGAGGATGCTGGAACCATGTCACAACCGAGGATAACATCCTCGTTCTCTGCATTGCGATGCCCAAACCATCTCCTTAAAAATAATCCCATTGTTCCGCCCCCGATTTCCCATCTCAATCTTGAGACTATTGTTCAGGTTCAATGTGTCCAGTAGGAAAAACGATCCGGTTGTATGTTTTTTCGCTTGTATGCGGCGAGGTTGACCAAAATGCGCGATAGGCGATCATTCTTCACATTTTAATACAAAAACGGGAGCGGCCAATGCGGCGGGCAGACTGGTATTTCGATTACATCTCCCCTTTCCCCTGGATCGCACTCTCACGGTTCAATCATTTGCAGGACAATTTCAAAATACACCCGGTGCCGGTGGTCTTTGCCGGGCTTCTCAGGCATTGGGGCCATAAGGGACCAGCGGAAATCTCTGCAAAAAGGGTTCAAACCTTCCGCATGGCCCGCTGGACAGCGATGCAACGCAACATCCCCTTTCAGATGCCGCCTACCCATCCCTTCAATCCGCTTTCCCTCTTGCGGTTGACTATCTCAATGGGCAGTGACCTTGCCACCGTGCGAACCATCGCAGAGCATATCTGGGGCGAAGGCAATGCCGGGGATACACCGGACAGCCTATCCGCCCTCGCCGCAAAACTTGGCATATCTGATTGGGAAGAACGGATCGCTGACCCAGCCGTAAAGGCAAAACTCCACGCGAATACAGACGCAGCCATCGCACGAGGCGTCTATGGCGTACCGACCTTCGACATCGAAGGCGAGTTGTTCTGGGGCGATGATGCCTTACCGATGATGCTCGATTTTCTGAAAGAACCAGCATTGTTCAGGAAAGAAGAATGAGTGGGGCAATAACACTTCACGGTGCGTCCACGGCCCTGTTTTCAACATGGTATTTTGCCGAGCAATATGGCGTAATGTTCGATTGCGGCGACGGCGCAAGCGCGGCTCTGATGCACAAGGCACGCAAGGTCCGCCATCTTTTCCTGAGTCACGCGGATCGCGACCACATCGCCGGAATCCTAGCATTTCAGCAGCTATATGGTGGACCAGGCTTGACCATCCATTATCCCATAGACAGTGGATCGTTTCCGCCTCTTGCCGCATTCTGCCGTGACTTCGATCCACATATTCGCGGAACGACGTGGCGACCGATCTCTGATGGCCAGACCGTACCAATTGGAAAAGGGCTGTCGGTACGGGCGATGGAGAACAATCATATCCGGGGGATCAAACCGGGTATCCGGTCACTGAGCTATTTTATAACGCGAAGGAAACGCAAATTGCGGCCAGAACATCATGGCAAGCCAGGTGCGGAGATCGCGGCATTGCGCCATAGCTACGAAGAAGATGCGATCACGCAGGAGCAGCACGATCTCGTATTCGCCTATTCCGGGGATACCAGCGTTCTCGACGACGGACGCTATGAGGGCGCGGAGGTTCTGATCCACGAAGCAACTTTCATCGATGCCGCCGACGATAGTGTGGATGATCCAACCCGGTTCCGTCACTCGGTTCTGGTCGATGTGCTGGATATGGTGGCCGGAATGAAAATCGGTCATCTGGTGCTCGGCCATTTTTCGGGCCGCTACACCGCCACCTCTATCGGGAATGCAGTGCGAGAGGGATGCGCAGAGCGGGGGATCAACTGTCCCGTCTCGCTCGTCCTGCCCGGAATCACACAGCACAATATTCTGCATACAGCCTTGCCATAAAAAAAGCCCGGATCATTACAATCCGGGCTTTCAGAAAATTCAGCGCGAAGTATCACATGAACTGCGATCCCTTGCCAAACTCAGGATAGGCTTCGATGCCAATTTCGGCGGCATCCAGACCCATCATTTCTTCTTCTTCGGTCACGCGGATGCCGATGGTGATTTTCAACACCAACCAGACAACGAAGGACGCGACGAAAGTGAAGACTCCAACGATAGCAATCGGAACGATCTGACCCATCAAAGTTGCATCACCATTCGTCAGCAACACCGCCATGGTTCCCCATATACCGGCAAAAAGATGCACAGGGATCGCACCAACCACATCATCAATCCGTAATTTGTCGAGTAACGGGATGGCAAACACCACAATCACGCCACCAATGGAACCGATCAGGGTCGCCACGCCCAGCGTCGGGGTCAAAGGCTCCGCAGTGATCGAAACAAGACCGGCCAGCGCCCCGTTGAGCACCATGGTCAGATCAACCTTGCCATAGAGTACCTGCGTCAACACGACTGCGGCGAGCACTCCCCCGGCAGCGGCGGCATTGGTGTTGGCGAAGATGCGACTGATATCCCCGGCATCACCCAACGTGCCCATCGCAAGCTGCGATCCGCCATTGAAGCCAAACCAACCGAGCCACAGAATAAACATGCCGAGTGTGGCAAGCGGCATGGAGGAGCCAGGAATCGGGTTGACGCGGCCATTTGCATATTTACCCAAACGCGGCCCAAGCAGCAGTGCCCCTGCAAGCGCGGCCCAACCGCCGACCGAGTGAACAACGGTCGAACCGGCGAAATCAAGAAACCCATATTGTGTATCGAGGAACCCACCGCCCCATTTCCAGCTCGCCTGAATGGGGTAGATAATCGCAGTCAGGATGAAGGTAAAAATCAGGAACGGCCAAAGCTTGATCCGTTCTGCCAGTGCGCCGGATACTATGGAGGCGGTCGCCGCGCAGAACATCAACTGAAAAAAGAAATCCGATCCAGTTGAGGCATAATCGGCAGCATCCGCTCCATCAGCCAGGCCGACTTTCTCCAGAACTGCCGTTCCTATGGCCCCGACATAGCCGAGAACTTTTTCCTCACCATCAATGGTGGTGGTTGCAGAATACATCCATGCATCGCCCGGATACATCAGCATGTAACCTAGCAGGTAATAACCGACACCTGCCAGCGCGAAGAGCGCGACGTTCTTGGTGCATTGCATCGACACGTTTTTCGTCCGCACAAGGCCGACTTCAAGCATACAAAATCCGGCGGCCATGAACATGACCAGAAAGCCGCCCATCAGGAACAGCAACGTGTTGAGAATCCAGATGCCATCGGCCGGCAGGCCCGTTCCGGCCTCCTGCGCAAGTACAGGCGATGCCACAAGGGCCAGCATGGCCACTAGGGATAGGGTTCTTGTCATTATGGTATACTCCAATGGCGAGTTCAAAGGGCATCAATGCCGGTTTCGTCAGTACGGATGCGCAGCGCCTGTTCGACATCGAGGGTGAAAATCTTGCCATCGCCGATACGGCCCGTCTTCGCGGTGGTGGCTATGGCCTCGACGACGGTGGGGGCGAGTTCATCACTCACCACGATTTCGAGTTTCAGCTTGGGAATAAAGGTGACGGCATATTCCGCGCCACGGTAGATTTCGGTATGGCCGCTCTGACGTCCAAAGCCCTTGCCTTCACTGACGAGCATCCCCTGCACGCCAATCGCGGTCAGTGCTTCACGCACTTCCTCCAGCTTGAATGGTTTGATAATGGCGATGATAAGCTTCATGGCACTTTCTCCTGATGCGACCGTGCTGGAACGGTCGGTATGCAGGGGTGCCTATCAAGAAGTGCGCCAAACGAGGCAAATTACTCTATCTATTTAATTTTAAAACAATATTTATAAAAAATATACATGGTTGCATTTAAAATCACGCAGAAATATGCCAAAAATACAGGCATATATTTCTGCGTGATCAAAATATAGGCAATCAAGTCAGATCGGTGCCGTCACTGCCGCCGGAGTCCCGGTCTGCACCAACGCGCGGCTACCATCGCCAAGCGTCAGAATTTGCACTGACGTCCCGACTGGAAGGGATATTCCGCCCGATTGCGTGATCGTCTCGATCGTCCCATTTGCCATTCGAACGTGATAACGTGCGCTTGCGGTATCGGCATTCGTAATCGCAAGATTACCTACCTGCCCTGCCGCAACACCCGCAACGCTACCCCAGGGACCGGGGATCAATGCGCCGACAACAGACGACCCGATGCTCAGTAGGGCATTGCCGCCACGTTGGCTGACCGGAGCGACCGGCTCTACAAGAACGATCTGCCCGATATTCGTGGCCGGAACCGCTGTTGCGACAGGCACTGTTTCGACAGGCGTTGTGGCAATGGTAGAGGCCGCCGCAGTGGTCGGAGTGGTGGCGACTGTTGCAGCTGCAGGCGACGTCACAGGCGCAGCAGTCGCCGCCGTCGTTGTACCATTCAGCGATGTGCCATCTGCTGCGCAGGCACCAAGAGCAAGAAAGATAACGGGGGTGAGAAGCGTGCTTTTCATGGATTTCTCCGTATCTGGCACAATTGAACCAGTTTTAAGCGCCCCTTGTGCGTGTGGTTAGCGGTTTTGCATAACTTTCACAAGCCATTCACCACTATCAGGTCAGAGGAACTGGACCCCCACGGCTCACCACGATAGCAGGAGGCAGCACTTCATGGGGGTTGGGATGGCGCGGCGCAGAAAGGGAGATCCGGTCCATGGCTGGCTGATTGTGGACAAGCCTGTCGGGATTGGGTCAACGAATGTGGTATCAAAGGCGCGCTGGGCCTTGCGGGCGCAGAAGGCGGGCCATGCGGGCACACTCGACCCGCTGGCGAGCGGTGCGTTGGCGGTGGCCTTTGGCGAAGCCACGAAGACAGTTCCCTATGTCATGGACGGGGCCAAGCGATATGAGTTCACCGTAGCCTGGGGCCGTGCCACGGCCACTGATGATACTGAAGGCGAAACGGTGGAAGAGTCGCAAATGCGCCCTGACCGCGAAGCGATCCTCGCTGCCCTGCCCGCATTTCGCGGCACTATTGAGCAGGTTCCACCCGTCTATTCAGCAGTCAAGCTAGGCGGAACACGCGCCTACAAGATGGCGCGGGCCGGAAAAATACCAGAACTTGTCGCGCGCCCCCTGCATGTGGAAACGCTTGATCTGCTGGAGGCAGACATAGACAGCGCGAGCTTCGCCTTCACTTGTGGCAAGGGCGGCTACGTGCGCTCGATCGCCCGTGATCTGGGCGAGGCATTGGGTTGTTATGGTCATGTCACCGCCTTGCGGCGTCTCTCAACCGGGCCATTCAACGTGGCAGACGGCGTCTCGTGGGACATCTTCGATGCCGTACGGGCGGGGGAAGCATCTGTCGATCTTCTCCCCATCGCCACCGCCCTGTCGCATATTCCGCGCGTTGATGTGCATGAAAGCGAGGCCACACGATTGAATAATGGCAACCCGGTGGAGGCGCGGGGCGTCTCGCTGGCCTATGGTGAATCCTGCTGGGGCGCACTCGATGGAGAGCCAGTGGCCATCGGTACTTACAGGGCCGGGATGTTGCACCCTTCGCGCGTACTGGTATCGTGACCCGGTTTCGCCCTATCCCTGCCCATATTTAAAGCATTCATGGAAAATCCCCTTACGGAAGGAAACTCCATGAATGTCAGGACATGCCTCGGCGCAGCCGCCATCGCCCTCGTCGCCAGCGAAGCATTTGCGATTTCAGGAGGGGGGTTCTCGCTTTCAATCCAGAATCAGGATGAGGACGGGCGCGGTTATGTTCGCATGATCCACGCCACAACCTACGCCATCTGTTTCCGCAACAATCTGGGCCGTGCAGTAGATGCGGAAGTCTCCATTGACGGGCTGCCAATGGGAACATGGCGGTTGACGCCCCACCGCAGCGCCTGTGTGGATCGACCTGTTGCCGATACCGGCCAATTCACTTTCTACCGCGCCGATAGTTCAGAGGGTTATGCGGTAGGGTCCGGCCAGGTTGCGCGCTCTGACAAGGGCCGCATCTCAGTCCGATTCATCCCGGAAATCGAGCGTCACTATCCCACACCAACGCCGTACGCTCCCACAAACCGCTATGCCCCGGATCAGGAACTTGCCAACGACGCCGCCCCTTCGGCACAATACGGCGCGCGCAGCAAGACAAGCCCCCCCTCCCAATCCCGCCTTGGCGCGGGCGTCACCGGCCTCAGCGGCGAGTCCGACCAGCGTTTCGGCACTACCGGTGCCATCAAGCGCGACTGGGCCAACGCTGTCACATTGGAGTTACGCCTCGTCCACGACCCGAAGCTGGAGCAACCCATTGATCCGCGCCCCTTGCCGGGCCGCTATGACCGCTTGGCTCCCCCACCGGTCTGAGATTGTGAACCCGGATTTTGCGGGGCGCACAGCCCTGCGAGCATCGGTGGCGGCTGACACCCCCAAAAAGATGTAAAAGACCACTCTCCCGGAATGGTCTCTATGCTTGACCATCAGCCGGATTTCCCCCTAACACGCCAATAGTGCAGCGATTTGTTACCGGATTGCGGGCTGCGCGGGAATTGTGCCATGTCGGGCGCCCCCAAAACAAACCTGCTAAAGAGGAGGATTCCGGCGTGACCGACCGACTGCACCCCCGCACTCGCATGATCCATGATGGCTCTGACCGTCGTGCCTTTGGCGAAATGTCGGAAGCACTGTATCTGACGCAGGGCTTCGCCTATGCGAGCGCCGAAGAAGCAGAAGCCCGGTTCGATGGCACTGATCCGGGTTTCGTCTATGCGCGCTACGGGAACCCTACGGTCGCGATGTTTGAGGAACGGCTGGCCTCGCTTGAGGGGGCGCAAGCGTGCTTTGCCACGGCCTCCGGCATGGCGGCAATGAACGCGGCGATGTTCTCGCAATTAAAGGCGGGGGACCATGTGGTGGCTGCACGGGCGCTGTTTGGATCGTGCCATTATATCATCGACAATTTGCTGCCACGCTATGGTGTCGAAACGACGCTGGTGAACGGAACAGACCTCGACCAATGGCGCGCGGCTGTGCGCGATGGAACCGTCCTGTGCTTTCTGGAAACACCCTCTAATCCAACGCTGGAAATCATTGATATTGCCGGGGTGGCGGAGATCGCCCATGCGGCGGGGGCAAAGCTGGTCGTGGACAACGTGTTCGCGACGCCCTGCTATCAACGCCCGCTGGAACTGGGGGCGGATATGGTGATGTATTCGACCACCAAGCATATCGACGGTCAGGGGCGTTGTCTGGGGGGGGCATTGCTGGCGAACAGGGAGATGATCGGCGGGCCGGTGCTGGAATACATGAAGCATACGGGGGCGGCGATGTCGCCGTTCAATGCCTGGGTCATGCTCAAGGGGCTGGAAACGCTGTATCTGCGCTGCGATGCACAGGCGCGCAGTGCGGAGGCGATTGCCCGTTTTCTGGCCGGGAACGGACGGGTAAAGCGGGCGCTCTACCCTGCCCTGCCAGACCACCCACAGCATGATCTGGCGATGTCACAGATGGAGCGGGGCGGCACGGTGGTGGCGCTGGAACTGGCGGATAAAGGCGCGGCGTTCAGGTTTTTGAACAGATTGAAGATTGCGAAGATTTCCAACAATCTCGGTGATGCAAAGACCATCGTAACCCATCCGGCCACCACGACACATCAGCGTTTGACCGAGGAAGATCGTCTATCGCTGGGGATCACGCAGGGGTTGATCAGGTTGTCAGTGGGGTTGGAGGCTGAGGAAGATCTGATTGCAGATCTGGATCGAGGCCTGGGGGCAGTTTAGCAAAGCGTCACCCCCACAAAAGCAGGGGGGTGACGGTCTTTTGATTACCCAATCGCTTCGATCAGTGCCTCGCCCAATCCTGCGGGGTTTTCGGAGACGATGATCCCGGCGGAACGCATGGCTTCGATCTTGTCTTCTGCGCCCCCCTTGCCGCCCGAAACAATAGCGCCCGCGTGGCCCATGGTGCGGCCCGGAGGGGCCGTGCGGCCAGCAATGAAGCCTGCGACGGGCTTCTTGCGGCCTTTTGCGGCTTCATCCTTGATGAACTGCGCGGCGTCTTCTTCGGCGCTGCCACCGATTTCACCAATCATAATAATCGACTGGGTTTCATCATCGCCCAACAGCAGGTCGAGGGCGTCAATATGCTCAGTGCCCTTGATGGGGTCGCCGCCGATACCGATGCAGGTGCTCTGGCCTTTGCCGATGGCAGTGGTCTGCGCGACGGCCTCATAGGTGAGCGTACCAGAGCGCGAGACGATTCCGACAGAACCGCGCTTGTGGATATGACCCGGCATGATGCCGATTTTGCAGGCGTCGGGGGTAATGACGCCAGGGCAGTTCGGGCCAATCAGGCGCGATGCCGATCCGACGAGGGCGCGCTTGACGCGCATCATGTCGAGGACAGGGATGCCCTCGGTGATGCAGACGATCAGAGGCATCCCTGCGTCGATGGCCTCCAGAATCGCATCCGCCGCGAAGGGGGGCGGAACATAGATCGCCGAGGCATTCGCGCCGGTCGTGTGCATAGCCTCGTGAACGCTGTCAAACATAGGTAGGCCAATATGCGTCGTACCGCCTTTGCCGGGGGTAACGCCACCGACCATCTTCGTGCCATAGGCAACGGCCTGTTCGGAATGGAAGGTGCCCTGAGAGCCGGTGAGGCCCTGACAGATCACCTTTGTATTTTCATCGACGAGTACGGCCATGGGTTTATTCCTGTCAGGTTCAGTTAGCGGCGGCGAATGAAGCGGATAATCACGTAACCGACCCACCAGCCGATAACGCATGAGAAAGAGATGAGCGGCGGCACGAAAGTCGCCAATTGTTCGGCAAAGGTATCATCCACGGAATCGCTCTTGTTCAGAACGAAGCCCACGATCGCGAGGATCGTGCTGAGGATACCAAGCCAGAACACCAGCCAGACCCGCGTGGCTCGACCCAAGGCTATGGCACACACAGCAGCAACAAGGGCAATCCCGCCAAAGAGGTAGAGATATTTCATATCCCTGTCCTTACCCCTTCACGGCCTTCACGATCTTGTCTGCTGCGTCCGCAAGGTTATCAGCGGGGATGATGGGCAAGCCGCTCTCTGCCATGATTTTCTTGCCCTGCTCGACATTCGTGCCTTCGAGGCGAACGACGAGAGGAACGGAAATTTCGTTCTCGCGGGCCGCCGAGACAACGCCTTCAGCGATGATGTCACAGCGCATGATCCCGCCGAAGATATTGACGAGGATGCCTTTCACGTTGTCATCGGAGAGGATGATCTTGAAGGCTTCCGTCACTTTCTCCTTCGTCGCACCGCCGCCCACATCAAGGAAGTTGGCGGGGGAGGAGCCGTAGAGCTTGATGATGTCCATCGTCGCCATGGCAAGGCCCGCACCATTAACCATGCAGCCGATTTCGCCATCAAGAGCGATATAGTTGAGGTCATATTTCGAGGCAGCCAGCTCTTTGGGGTCTTCCTCGGTCTCGTCGCGCAGTTCAGCGATCTTCGGGTGGCGGTACATGGCGTTGCCGTCGAAGCTGACCTTCGCGTCCAGCACCCGTACGTCGTCATTGCCGTCCACGATTAGGGGGTTGATTTCCAGCATCGCGCAGTCCTTCTCGGTGAAGAACTTGTAGAGGATCGCGCAAAGCTTCACGCATTGTTTGACCTGCTGGCCTTCGAGGCCGAGCGCCTGCGCGATACGCATTCCGTGGAAATTGCGGATGCCGGTCAGCGGGTCGATATGGACAGTGATGATCTTTTCGGGCGTCGCCTCGGCGACCTGCTCAATGTCCATCCCGCCCTCGGTGGAGGCGATAAAGGCGATACGCGATGTCTCGCGGTCCACGAGGAGCGAAAGGTACAGCTCGGTTTTGATGTCCGCGCCATCTTCGATATAGAGGCGATTGACCTGTTTTCCGATGGGGCCGGTCTGATGCGTCACAAGGGTCTCACCAAGCATTTCCCTGGCGTTGGACACGACATCGTCAACGGATTTGACAACGCGAACACCGCCAGCTCCATCTTCGTTACCCTTGAACTTGCCCTTGCCGCGACCGCCCGCATGAATCTGGGATTTGACCACCCAGATAGGGCCACCCAATTCTTCAGCGGCAGCTTTTGCGTCGCCAGCGTCCATGATTGCGCGACCTTCGGAAACGAGCGCGCCGTATTCCTTGAGCAGCGCCTTGGCCTGATATTCATGGATATTCATTCGGAGTCTCCAAGGTTCGAGTGGCGCGGAATCGGATGTTGCCGTCTGCTACACCACATGGCGTAAAGGTGCAAAGTCTCACAGCGCCGGATTGAGAAGAGGATTGATTTGAAAGCGGATTGTACCGTCGTTTACGCGCCGGGCGATGACTTCGACAGCGTGCATATCCTTGGCACCGAAAACTTCCAGCGCGGTTACATTGGGGGCTTTTTTCGGGAAAGGCCGAAAGACGCGGTGGCGGTGACTATCGCCAAAGACGATGAGAACCGGTTTGCCAAACTCTCCCGCGCGCTTGCGGAACGCCTTACCGAATTTGCGAAATCCTGAATGGCGCAGCCATTTGCGCTTTTTGCCGTCGTTGAAATCAAACTCGAACATATCGGCATGGATGGCGAGGACAAGGGCGTCGGCATCGCTGGCCTCAGCCGCATCAAAGCCTTCCTTGATCCAGGCAATATTCGCTTCGTCGCGTTTGAAGAATTCGTTGACTGCGGACAGGGATCGCGGCTCGAAACCGTTATTGGAGCCGACAACATGGGCGGTAACAAACATCACATCATTGAGCATGAGGCGGGTATTTTCTGGAAAACCCCGCTCCCCTTGATGCGCAAGGGTGGATTTGGTCTTGCCGAAGGTAACGTCGGGTTTGTCGAAATAGGTCGAGCGGATACGTTTCAGACGGTCCAACGGGTCGAATGCACCCGCTTTCTTGCGGTGGCAATCGGTCCATTCGTTGTCGCCGGGAGTGTAGAGAGTGGGAGCCTGAAAGCTGTCAAGATAAGCAAGCTGCTCATCAAGGTAGGTGTTAGTGCAGGGCGCGCCGCCCGATTTTGTGTCGCCGACATGGATAACGAGATCAGGGTTCTGGGCATTGATCTGTGCGATCAGCGCCTCGTAGAGCGGATAAACCTTTGTGGGCTTGCCATAAGGCATATCGCCCAGCGCAACGAAACGCATGTCTGCGGCGATGGCTTGCCCTGCCACACCACAAAAGGCCAGCAGGGCCAATGCGTATCTGAAAACCATTCCTGCTCCCCTGGAAAAATCCATACGAGACACGAACTCCCGCCGAAAAATACAGCGGCGGGAGTAAAGCCGTTACAGCTCGCCTTTCAGGAAAGGCTGCCGTCGATTTCCGTGCAGGCGGCCATCAGATCCTTGACGGCATTGACGGAATGATCGAATTTCGCCTGCTCATCAGCGTTGAGCTTGATATCCATGACCTTTTCGACACCATTAGCGCCAATGACGACCGGGACGCCGACATACATATCGTTCACGCCGAACTCGCCGGTCAGATGGGCGGCGCAGGGCAGCACGCGCTTCTGATCGCCAAGATAGCTTTCAGCCATCGAAATCGCGGAAGCGGCGGGCGCGTAATAGGCAGAGCCGGTTTTCAGAAGGCCCACGATCTCGCCACCGCCCTTGGCTGTACGCTCGCAGATAGCATCGATTTTTTCCTGCGTGGACCAGCCCATCGCGATCATGTCAGGCAGAGGAACACCCGCAATCGTCGAGTAGCGCGTCAGGGGAACCATCGTGTCGCCATGGCCACCGAGGACAAAGGCGCTGACATCCTTGATCGAAACCTTGAACTCATCGGCAAGGAAATGCTTGAAGCGCGACGAATCGAGAACTCCCGCCATGCCGCAAACCTTGTTGGTTGGCAGACCGGAAAACTTCTGAAGCGCCCAGACCATCGCGTCGAGCGGGTTGGTGATGCAGATAACAAAAGCATCCGGGGCGTGCTTTGCGATGCCTTCGCCAACGGATTTCATCACCTTGAGGTTGATACCAAGCAGATCATCGCGGCTCATGCCCGGCTTGCGGGCGACACCGGCAGTGACGATGCAAACATCCGCTCCGGCAATGTCCGCATAATCGGTTGCGCCGGAGAGAGCAGAATCAGCACCATCAACGGCATTGGCCTGGCTGATGTCGAGCGCCTTGCCCTGGGGGATACCATCGGCGATGTCGAACAGGACCACGTCGCCCAGCTCCTTTGCCGCCGCAAGATGGGCGAGCGTCCCGCCAATCATTCCAGAACCGATCAGTGCAATCTTTGCCCGCGCCATGTCGCTCTCCCTTGTGCAATGCAATATGTCGGAGAGGGGATACTCCGACGATGCGCGGGAGGCAAGGGGGTGTCAAATACAGCCATCCGTCCGGTGAGGACGGGCCATGTTTCTGCTATCCGACACCCGCTTTTTCTGAAAGCAAGTTTAGCGGTTCGGGACCGGGGGCGTACAGCCAGAGGTCATGCATTGCTGCACACGGGCCTTGGCGGAATCATCAAAGATACTGCCAGGGCATGCCCCGATACCAAGTTCAAGCGTTCCGTCAGGCAATTGCTTGAGGCCCATAACGCCGGAGGTTCCAGTTGTCGGGAACTGACCACACCATGGCCCCGCACATCCAACGCGAACCCATATGTAATGGTCGATAGGCAGACTGGTGAAACCACGAATGTCCTCGCCCTGCACACGATAGACGGCGCGCAGGTCAGGAGTATCAGTTCCAGGATTCGGCACACCCGGAGACGGGATAGGTGGCAGCGGTGAAACCGCAGTCAGTGACCCCGCAACGATGAAATACCTCTCCGGCGCATCAGCCCAACCCTTGAAAGCGCCTTCGATGGACGGCGGGAGGCAGCTCAATGCCAGCGCACTGCCCGCCACCATCGTTGTCGTCATCGCGGTCGTTGCCGCCATCATCCATTTCGTAAAAGCCATGGGTTTTCCTCCCTGTAATCGATTCCGGTTTACTCTGACACGGGAAACCAGTGCATCCCGGTCTTAACTATACGACGAATAGCCCGTTTTCCGGTATTTTTTATTCATTCGATCACGGCCAGGTTGCAACCGGAGGCATGGACATCAGAACGGCTTCGATATTATGGCCCGTCTCCAACCCAAATTTGGTACCCCGGTCATAGACGAGATTGAACTCGGCATAATAGCCCCGGCGCACAAGCTGGTGGGCGCGATCTTCTTCGGTCCAGTCGCGATGCATGTGTTTCTCAACGAGGGGCGGATACGCATCAAGGAAGGCCGCGCCGACATCATGGGTAAGAGCGAAATCAGCCTCCCAATCGCCCGTATTGTGATCGTCATAGAAAATGCCGCCAACGCCGCGCGCAAAACCGCGATGCCTTATCATAAAGTAGTCGTCGGCCCATGCCTTATAACGATCATAATAATCCGGGCCGTGCCTGTCACAGGCGACCTTGTAGGCGGCGTGAAAGAAGGCGGTGTCATCGTCGTTCGGAACCATGGGGTTAAGATCACCGCCGCCGCCGAACCACCACGCAGACGGAGTCCAGAAATGGCGCGTATTCATATGGACCGCCGGCACTTTAGGCGAACGCATATGAGCGACAAGCGAAATACCCGACGCCCAGAAGCGCGGGTCTTCGGCCACACCGGGAATACCGCGCGAGGCCATCATGGTTTGCGCGCGGGGGGCCAGTGTCCCGTGAACGGTAGAGATATTAACGCCGACCTTCTCGAACACGCGGCCACCGCGCATAACGGCCATCTCGCCGCCACCCGCGTCTTCACCTTCCTCCCCCTGCCGGTGTGTTTCGGAGCGGGCAAAGCGACCGGCGGACAGGTCGGAAAATGCCCCTTCGGTATAAGCATCCTCGATCCCCTCGAACCGGGCGCAGATAGCGTTGCGCAATTCGCGAAACCATGCGGCGGCGCGGGTCTTGCGTGCGTCGGCATTATCCAGAACGCCGCTGACGTCCATGTCGTTATTCATGCTCAATCCTCTCGCTGGAGCAGCCAGACCGTTTCCAGCGCCTCGCATCGTCCTTTCAGGCCACCCTCAATCGGCTCACTGGCCAGCAGGGTGGTATCGTAGATGCCCGCATAGAAACGGCGCACCTGTAATTCATCCACCGCAAAGGGGGGGCCGTTCATCACCGACTGGTCGTATTCCAGACAAATCAAAAGCTGCGGCGCGGCTCCGGTTATGCCGGTGAGATGCTCTGCATAGCGATGACGTGTCCCGTCAGGCAAAGCGATGAGCGCCGCGCGGTCATACGTGGCATCAACCAAACCAAGATCAACGGGACCAAGATCGAAGATATCGCCAACAAAGATGTCGATGCCGGGTGCCCTGAACAAGGTAAGAGGGCCACGTTCCTCGCGCGTTGGTCTAATCCCCAGATCATCAAAAAGCTGTTTGACTGCCTTGCCGCTGAGTTCGGCCCCGGCCACACGATAACCCTGTGATAAAAGCCAACCTATATCGCGGGTCTTGCCACAAAGCGGGAGAAAGACGCGCGCACCCTGCGTCAACATCAAGCGATCGAGATGAAAGACAAGGGCGGGATGCTCTGTGTCCTTGTGGAACCCAATTTCGTTGCGGTCCCATCTTTCGAGCCAGAATTTCCTGTCCATCGCGTATTCCGAAATACCACCCTCTGCACCCGGTATCGCCCCCGATGCGCCTGAAGGCAATGGAACGTGTTGCCCTTTGATTGAGATTTACAGTTTTTCCTTTGTCAAATTACAAGAAAGAGGGTTTGCGATCCCAAAACGCACGATCCTTAAGTGTGGAATTGGCTTGCTGACGGATTTTTACCGCCAACAGTCCTGATAGTGGCGATACATAATTGACAGGCAACGCGCAGGACACCTATATACGCGCTCTCGCGAGCCGGGGTCTTCGGGCCTGTCGCGTTATCAAAACCCCTTCCGTTCCGAGGAGCGAGACCCGTGAAACGTACTTTCCAGCCTTCCAATCGCGTTCGCAAGAACCGCCACGGCTTTCGCGCCCGCATGGCAACGAAAAACGGTCGCAAGATCATTAACCGTCGCCGTCGTCAGGGCCGTCACAAGCTGACCGCCTGATCCAACAGGGTTTCCGGGTGACACTCGAAACCCTGAAGAATCGACGTGACTTCCTCGCCGCTGCCCGTGCGGGGAAGGCGGTTACGACGGGTATGATCGTACAGCGCCGCGTGCGGCGCGCGGACGAGACCGAACAACCGATCATACGGGTAGGCTATACCGCTTCAAAGAAAGTCGGCAACGCCGTCTTCCGCAACCGTGCCAAACGCCGGATGCGTGCTGTCGCGCGTGATGTGCTGGGCAAGGCTGAAGCAGATGGCATTGATTACGTGCTGATCGCGCGCTCAGGTTCAACAATCGAGCGTCCTTACGAGGCGCTGCGCAGCGATCTCGAATATGCGCTGCGCAAGCTGGCCAAGTGATCCGGCGGCTGGCCATTCGGGTGCTTCAAGCCCCATTCCATATATATCGCTATGCCATCTCTCCGATGCTGGGCGCGAATTGCCGGTTTCAGCCAACCTGCTCGGCCTATGCGTTGGAAGCGTTGGAGAAACACGGGGCGATCCGGGGGACGGCGCTAACCTTGCGACGCATCACGCGGTGCCACCCAGGGGGAGGGTCCGGGCATGATCCTGTGCCAGAGATCAAGGACAGAATGTAGGCAACAACAGACATGCCTCACTGGCGTTTCATTGACCAATAATGGGCGTAACAGATGTTCCCCCTTTGCCAGCAGCGATACGCCAATGACAATCAGTCCGGCAGAGCACGGCGATTTTGATCGAACGACGCAAGTAAATGCAACGCCTTGCCCTATCAGGGGGCGACCTGACAGTTTCACTCCCTGACAGGGTTTGACACGGTGAATCCTGACGCATAAGCAAGCCTTTCCTGACGGTGGCAGAGAATTCCTTGCTTTGACTTTGCAGATTTTAACCGAAAATCAGTGTCCACTTTTCTGAAAACCTGCTTGGTCAAACCTGCATGAACATGCCATGAACACAGTTGGGGCCGGGGGGCAGATGGACGCAGCGACAGAAAAACTGCGGGAAGTTTTTGGATTCGACGGCTTTCGCCCTGGTCAGGAAGAAATCGTGCGCGCGGCGATGGCGGGCGAGGACGTGCTGGCCATCATGCCGACAGGGGGCGGCAAGTCGCTGTGTTATCAGCTTCCGGCCTTGTTGCGAGGCGGAATAACGGTCGTCATCTCTCCACTCATCGCTTTGATGCGGGGGCAGGTCGCGCAGATGCGGGAATTGGGGATCGCGGCGCGATCACTGAACTCGGCCAATGACGATGGCGAGAACGCACTGGCGATTCAGGAAGCGGAAGCCGGGGAATTGCGGCTGCTCTATCTATCGCCGGAGCGACTGGCGCGGCCCGGTACGGTGGCGATGCTGCGCCGGGTGGGGGTAACGGCGATTGCCGTGGACGAAGCCCATTGCGTCAGTCAGTGGGGGCATGACTTCAGGCCCGAATACCGGGCCATCGGGGGGGTGCGCGAACAGCTAGACGGGGTGCAGGTGCTGGCCTTTACCGCCACCGCCGATGCGCTGACGCGTGAGGATATTGAGGGGCGGCTGTTCCCTGCTCCGCCGCATGTGTTTTTGCGGGGATTCGACCGACCCAATATCAGCCTCGCCATGACTCCCAGAGCCAATGGACGCAAGCAATTGCTGGATTTCCTCAAGGCACATCGGGGCGAGAGCGGGATCGTCTATTGCCAGTCCCGCCGTCGGGTGGAGGAAACAGCGGCCTTCCTGATGTCGGAAGGCGTGGATGCCGCCGCCTATCATGCCGGGTTTCCGCCAAATGACCGCAATGCTGTGCAGGATCGCTTTCTACGCGAGGATGGCGTGGTCGTGGTCGCCACGGTTGCCTTCGGGATGGGGATCGACAAGCCGGATGTGCGCTTTGTCTTTCATATGGACCTGCCGAAAAATATCGAAGGTTATTATCAGGAAATCGGGCGGGCGGGACGTGACGGCCTGCCCGCCGCCGCGCATGGTCTTTATGGGATGGGGGAAGTGCGGCAATACCGGCAATGGATAGATGAGGGCGACGCCCCGGACGAGCAAAAGCGGATCGAGCGGGGAAAACTGGCCACGCTGGTTGCGTTTTGCGAGGCGTTGACCTGTCGGCGGGTAACTCTGCTTCGTTATTTTGGCGAGGAGGCTGGTTCTTGCGGTAATTGCGATCTCTGCCGGGGCGAGGTTGAGACAGTTGAGGGAACCGTTGAGGCGCAAAAGGCGCTATCAGCCATGGTCCGAACGCGTGAACGGTTCGGGATGGAGCATCTGATCGCCGTCTTGCGGGGCGACAGAACCGAAGGTGTCACGAGGCACGGGCATGATGATTTACCGACCTTTGGGGTCGGAGCCGATGTGACCAAGGCCAACTGGCGTTCGATCTTTCGCCAACTTGATGCGGGGGGTCTGGCGCAGGTATTGCCGGACGAATTCAATCGTTGGGCCGTGACCGAGGCGGGCTGGAAAGTGCTCAAGGGTGAAGAGACAGTGACGTTACGCAAGCCGTCGCGTACAAAATCATCCGAGCGCACAGCGCGCGCGCCGGTCGATACGAGCGGGGCGGATGAGGCGGTGCTGGCGGCGCTAAAGGCTTTGCGGGTTGGGCTGGCGAAAGAGCGGAACGTGCCCGCTTATGTGATTTTTCCCGACCGGACGCTGATCGAAATGGCAACCGCCCTGCCCCGTGACCGCGAGGCGCTGGGGCAGATTCACGGGGTCGGAGGACGCAAGCTGGAAAGCTTTGGCGAGGCGTTCCTCGATAAAATCAGAAGCGTTGCCGGAACATCGGCGTGATGCCACTAGGTGGGTGATCTGAGTTTTATGTCACTCCTGCGAAGGCAGGGGGCGACAAGACGCATTGTATTGGGGGACAGACAATTATGGATTTTGAGACAATCTCACTGGAAACCGATGCGCGGGGTGTCGCGACGCTGACGCTGAACCGGCCCGAAAAACACAACGCGATGAACGCGGCGATGATTGCGGAGATTTCTGCCGCCTGCACACAAGTTGCGGCGGATGATGCCGTCCGGGTTTTGGTGCTGGCAGGGGGACATGAGGGAACATCGTTCTGTGCGGGAGCTGATCTGGGCTGGATGCGCGAGCAGATGGCAGCGGATCGTGAAACGCGGATGCGGGAAGCGCGGGGACTGGCCGATATGCTGGGGGCGCTCAATACGCTACCAAAACCCGTGATCGGAAAGATTTGCGGCAATGCCTTTGGCGGCGGCATCGGCATGATGAGTGTTTGCGATGTGGCCATCGGTATCGAAGGGTCAAAGTTTGGGCTGACGGAAACCCGACTGGGGCTGATCCCCGCAACCATCGGGCCATATGTAATCGCGCGGATGGGCGAGGCGCGAGCGCGACGGGTGTTCATGTCGGCGCGCCTGTTTGAAGCGGTGGAAGCGAAGGATCTGGGGTTGCTGGCGCGTGTGGTCATACCCGAAGCACTGGATGCAGCGGTAGAGCGGGAAGTTGCGCCATATCTGGTCGCCTCGTCCGTGGCAGTAGCGGCATCAAAGGCGCTTGTGCGAAGCCTTGGGCCAGTAATCGACGCAGCGGTGATTGATGACACTGTTCGACGTTTGGCCGATACCTGGGAGACGGAAGACGCGCGCGAGGGGATTGCGGCATTTTTCGAAAAGCGCAAGGCAGAATGGACCGCAGGATAACGCGGGGCCTTATCGGCGCAGGGTGCGGCGGGCAGCTTTAAAAGCCTTCGCGAAATCAGACAATCTGGCGTTTTCACCCTTGCCATAAAGCCCTGCATCAAGGGGCGCAAAAAGCGGTGTGTAGATATTATCAGCCTCAACCGCGCTATAGAGTGCGGCGGAGAGATCAGCATCGATGATGCGGCAGGCATGATGCCTTGCCGCTGCGGCATGGTCCGCACGTGTGCTACGGCGGAAAGCGCGTTCATCGGGAGTGCCAATGAGGCTCTGCCATTTACGCCGAAATGTATCGCGGGAGGCAAGGCGAGTGCCACTTAGCAAAAGAACAAGCCCACCAAGGAAACCGGCAATCGGGGCAACGGTAATCAGGGCGCTGGCAATATGCGCGGTACTGCGTGGAGCGACCTGAGCAACAGGCGCGGGGTTTTTGCCGGAATGTTCGCCCAAGGGCAAATCAGTTCCAGCATAAGCAACCTTTTGGGCAGACAGCGTAATTGAGCGTGGCTCGCGGTCTTCGGCGTCATAATAGGGAAAAGTGAGCGGATCGACATAACCGCTGCGCCCCCGATCCGGGCGGATACTCCAGCGCCAGAAGACACGGGTGATAGGGCCGGTCGCACGCAACTCGGTCAGACGCCGTTCGGGATGAGAGAGGATAAACACCCCAGCGCCAGTCATTTCGGGCATGGGAGGCATCGTTTCAGGCTGTACACCGTTGATAGTGACGGTAACAAGCCGCAGGGCAGCCGCACCGGGGGCAAGCTGCTCCGGGGCGTTACTCCAGCGATCCTCGACCCTGATCTTGCGGACGGGCAGCCATGTTTCGGGTGGGCCGGGAGCTTCGGCAATCTCGATTTCGACAGGTTCCGATTCAAGGGCATGGGTGAAGCGAGTGCCATCCGGCTCACTGAGGGTCAATTCATGGGTGAAGGGAGCGATGGTCAGCGTTCCGGCGCGCTCCGGGAAAAGGGCCATGATCCGTTCGAGTTCCAGCACCTTCTGGCCACGCTCGCGGGAATGAAACCAGCGGTCAGGGCCAAGCTGCATCCAGCCAAAGCCATCGAGAGGTGGTTGTTTCATGTTTTCGAGGGTGATGGGGATTTTGTAGGTTCCGCGAATGCGGATGAGGATCATTTCCCCGGTATAGGGCGTGTTGGAACGGGGTTCGACTTCGATCCGCAAACGCAAATCATCGGGGGCTATGGCCATTTCAGCATGAGCCGGGAGGACAAAGGCCAGCATGAGCAAAAGAACACGAAAGATCACCATGCGTCCTTCTCCGTGATGGGAGCGAGGCCGAGTTTCTTGCGGCGTTTGTATTCAGCGGCAAGACGGGCGCGAAGATAAGCCGCTGGCTCGTCGGGCATGGCGGTTAGCCAACGGTCGCTTGCGGCGATGTATTTGTCGTCAAAAGTGCGGGAAATCCGGCGTAACCCATCGGTCTTCAGCTGTGGGGCATCAAAGGAAGTTCCGGTATTGGTGGCCTCGTCTCCGGTTCCCTGCGCGCGAGCGCCGCTCTGCCCTTCAGGGGCCGCAAATGTATCCCCCTCACGTTCGGGCAGAGCGAAACGCAGTGGAATTCCGTCGATCTTCGTGCCGCCATATAGCTCGGTGACGAGTTCAGCATTACGCAGGGCGTCACCGTCGTTCGGGTTGCGGGCAAGGGCTTCGTCATAAGCAATCAGGGCTTCGGCATAGCGATGCGCGCGGGCATGGGCATTGCCAAGGTCGTAGGGGCTGTCGGCAGCGGCAAAACGAGCGGCAGCACTATCCCAGTCGCCTGCGCGGTAAGCGGCAATACCTTGCCATTGCGGGTCGGTCAGGAAGGGGGCGGCAAGGTCCGGCAACCCTGCGCGCAAGGCGAGACGGCCAGCGGCGTCCCTGCCGCCAATGAGCAACGCGACAGCAAGAACCACAAGCGCACCGGCGATAAAGGAGGTTTGGCGTTTCACGCGGCCCTCCTGAACATCAGCATCAGCGGCAAGAGAGCAAGCAACAGAAGATAGCGGCCATAATCACGCATCAGAATCAGCGCGTAATCGGTCTGGGCCAGAGCCGAAGCGACACGGGCGGTGAGTGCATCGGCAATGGGGAAAGGATCAGCAACCGTGGCGAATATGCCTTTGCCCGCCTTTGCGAGAGCTCGGGCGGCATCAGGCGGGCCGCCCTGAGCAGCGGGGGCATAGAGTACAGAGAGAGCAATATCGCGGTCGGCAAGGCGGGTTGCTTCGGCGATCACAACGCCGGAGAGACCTCCGCCATCAGTGACGAGAACGATGTCGGCAAACGCGATGTCAGCTTCGGCGATAACCTGCCCGGCCAAGGCAAGGGCGCGGGTAACATCGCTGCCCGCATCCGGGGCGGTTTCGGCATCAAGCAAGGCAAGGGTGTTGCTCAATGCGCGGGAATCAGTGGTCATCGCGCTGGCGAGATACGCATCCCCGGCAAAGACAACGAGGCCAATCTGTCTTGATCCGGCAGTAGCGGCGAGGGTACGGGCGGCGACGATGGTTTGCGGAAAGCCGGGGTCTGTTACCATCGAGCGGGAGATGTCTACAACCAGCAGGATCGCATCAAGATTGCGATAGCCGCTGGCCTCGCGGGTCTGCCTGGCAGGGCCGGTGAGGGCCAGTATTATGGCGAAAGCCGCAAGGAAGGGCAGGATTATACCACCTCCCTTGCCGGGAACAACACGGCCCATGGCACGCATGGCCTGCATAAGATGCAGGTCCATCGCACGATTCCATGCGCCCAGACTGCGCGCATTACGACGGGCGAGGAAGGCCAGCGCCACAAGAACTGGGATGGCGGTCAGCCACCAAGGGCGCAGGAGGATGAAATCAGTCATGGCGACGCGCCCCCCTGTGGCCCTGCGCGCAATGGTCCGTTCATCATCCTGGCCTCTGTCCCAGGCCGGGGGATACGGAACCCTACGCTGCCAAGAAGGATCATGGACAACGCAACCAACCCTATTCCGGCGGGCCATGCCCAGTATTCGCGGTGCAGATCGGCGGCGGGGCCGTCATCTTCATCGGCCTCCAACCGGTCGATTGCTGTAGCAACCTGCTCAAGGTCTTCGGTCGTGCGAACGCGGAAGGTTTCTCCGCCGCTGAGATCAGCGATAGCGGCAAGGGTGGCGGTATCAACCGCATCACGGTTGATCGTATTCTCATCCAACTCCTTCGGCCCCATCGCAATGGTGTGGATACGGATGCCATGGGTGGCAGCAAGACGGGCGGCGGCGCGAGGGCGGACGGGTCCGGCGTTATTCACACCATCGGACAGCAGGACGATAACCTTCGAGGTTGCCGGGGATGGGACAAGACGCTTCATCGCAATGCCCAGCGCCTCGGAAATGGCGGTTGCACGGCCAGAGATGCCGATGGTCGCCTCATCAATGGCGCGGGCGACGGCATTCACATCCCATGTCTGCGGAGTCGCGAAATAGGCGGTCGAGCCAAAAAGGACGAGAGCAACACGGTCGCCGGTACGGCCCTTCACAAAGCGTGTAGCAACATGGCGAACCGCGTCGATGCGCGAGACGGTCTGGCCGTCGATCCCGAAATCTTCGCGCACCATCGAGCCAGAGAGATCAAGGGCGAGGACGAGTTCGCGACCAGATACAGGGGCAGCGAGGTTGGCGGTCAGTTTTTGTGGTCCGGCGAGGGCAAGGACGAGGGTGATCCATGCAAGGGAAGGCAGGAAGAAGCCATTGCCAAGCCCTCCCGTGCCAGCACCGCCCCGTGCCAGTCGCGCACCAATACCCGCCGGAACGACAAGGGCGTCACCGCCCTGCCCTGTGCGACCACTGCGCCAGAAATACCGAACCAATATCGGCACTGGCAGGAGCAAGAGGGCGAGAGGGTCAGCGAGACTCCACATATCAGCGGCTCAGGAGGTCAGTTTCGAGACGATTGACGTAACCGGCAAGTTCAGACTCCGGCATCGGGCGGTAGAGGGCCGTGCGGATGTCTTCGGGCAAAGGGGTTCCGTTCTCTTGGGCGAGGCGTGCGAGGGCAGCAAGACGCCCGGAGAGAGAGAGGTCCGCAAGTGCCGCGATGCGTTCCCCAATAGGGCGTTGCTTCGCCGCGCGGGGTTCGGAGGCGATCCGCAAGATGGCTGCGACAGCGAGGGCCAGTACCATGCCAATACCAAGCGCCAGCAGCGCCTCGCTCCAGAGTGCCCCCCCGAACAGCGAAGGCTGGCGGATGTCGGCAAGAGCGTTGAGGACAATATCGTCAGACACCGGCATACCCCAAAGCATCCGCCATCGCTTCGGGCGCGAGAGAGGCGTCGAGTTCAGCGGCGCCAATACGCCAACCTTGCAGGGTGCTGCGGATGGCTTCGTCGTGATGGGCCTCGGCCATGCGCGACACTCCGCCCGCGCCGCTGGCCAAACGAAAAGGATATGCCCCCCCCGGTGCGGCAATCTCGAAGGCATCACGCATATGCAGCACCGTGAGCGGGCAACGGTCATGCAACGCGCCAAGGGCATCGCGATCAAGATCTTCGGGGGCATCAAGGGCAGAAGCGAGGAAGATGCTGGAACCAGAGGACATCATCCGCCTTGCGAAGGTAAGGGCGTCGCGAAGGGGTGGCTCCTGAGCATCGGGGTGAGCCAATGCTGCCCGGTGCGCGCGAACCAATCCCCCGATCACAGCAACCATACCCCGGTCGCGCCCGCGTGGGGCGATGATAACCGGCTCTCCCGCCCCAAAGGCCAACAACGCGACACGCCCACCCGCCGCGATGACGCGCCAGCCAAGCAGCGTCAGGGCTTCGGCAGCAGCGACCGAGCGCAGGGCACGGCGGGTTCCCCATAACATCGAAGCGCGGAAATCAGCCATTAGCAACGCGGTGCGGTCGCGCTCATCGTGGACAGTGCGGACATGCAACTTTCCGGTACGAGCGGTCGCGTTGCGGTCGATCAGGCGGATGTCATCGCCCTCCACAAAATGCCGGATGTCGGCGGCCTCCAGCCCCCGCCCGCGCCGCTTGTTGACCATGCCTCCGGGGAGCGCGTTATCAGACAAACGCGGGGGTGGCATCCGACGCAGGAAGTGGCGCAGGGACAGCAGATGCTCCGCCGTGAGGTCGATACCGGGTCTGGCCACAACCACACTCACAGCGGCTCAATCCCGGCAAGGAGCTGCGTGACGATACCACGTGCTGTCTCACCCTCGGCAGAGGCGCGCCATGTGACAACCATCCGATGCGCCAGCGCATCCGCCGCCAATTCGGAAACGTCTTCAGGCACCGCATAATCGCGCCCATGCAGATAAGCGCGGGCCTTTGCTCCAGCGGCCAACGCCAACGTGCCACGCGGAGAGACGGGGTGCTCGATTGAAGACGCAATCCCCTCGCCCTCCCGCGTGGCAGTGACAAGGCGGACGATATAGTCCTTCAGGGCGGGTGACAGATGCACGGCCCTTGCCCCTTGCCGTGCAGCGAGGATATCAGCCCCGGTGATCGGCTCGGCGGGCGGCGATCCAGTGCCAGAGGTTTCATTCTCAACCAGATCGAGGATGCGCAATTCATCTTCGGCGCCGGGGGGGTCGATCACGACATGCAGGAGGAAGCGGTCGAGTTGAGCCTCTGGCAGTGGAAATGTACCTTCATGTTCGATGGGGTTTTGGGTGGCGACCACCATGAAAGGATCAGGCAGTGAATAGGTGGTTCCCCCCGCCGTGACCTGCCCTTCGCCCATGGCTTCAAGCAAGGCGGATTGAACTTTTGGTGGGGCGCGGTTGATCTCATCCACCAGCACGAGGGAGGCGAAGACGGGACCGCGCATGAACTCGAAGTTGCCGGTGTCCTGCCGGAAGACGGGGGTGCCGGTGAGGTCGGCTGGCATCAGATCAGGAGTGCATTGGATGCGCGAGAAGGGGGTGGAGAGGCCGTTGGCGAGCAGCTTGACCGCGCGGGTCTTGGCCAGCCCCGGCGCACCCTCCAGCAGCAAATGCCCGCCGCAAAGCAGAGCCACAAGCAGTCGCTCGACGACGGCTTCACGGGCGATCAGCCCCGCCGCCAGATGATCGTTGAGCGTGTGCAATCGCTGTGCTGTGATGTCCTGTGCCGGTATCGCGTCCAAGATGGCCTCCCCGTTTGGGATCAATCATGCACGGGGGGGCGGTGCGTGCAATATGCTCGTTTTGCAATGCCGGATGATGGAATGGCTATTTCAGATCGATTCCATCGCCCCGGACCGATAGGATTCGGTCAGATTTCATTGGCGAAAGGTATGATTATGACAACCAGCACCCTTCCCATCGACTATATCGAGTTCACTTCGCCCGAACTGGAGAAGACACAAGCGTTTTTTGCGGAGGCGTTTGGGTGGTCATTCGTAGAATACGGGCCGGATTATCGCGATATTCGGGATGCGGGGACCGGAGGCGGGATCGAGCGGGGGCAAGCACGCGCGCCGCTCATCGTGCTGAAAACCGATGATCTGGAAGCCGCATTCAAACACGTGAAGGAGGCAGGGGCAGAGATTACGAAGGATATTTTTGAGTTTCCCGGCGGGAGACGGTTTCAGTTTCGCGAACCTGGTGGCGCTGAGATGGCGGTCTGGACGGAAAGCTGACAGCGAAAAATTCCGATTGTCCAGAGGCGCAATCCATCGCAAGGCTGGTGGCAATGCAATCCTCAGGACGGAAAGCCCGCCATGAACCGCCCAATGAATCGAGAAGTCTTCATCACTGCCGCCATTACCGGGTCAGGCGCGACCACTGATAAATCCAACCTTGTGCCGATCACGCCGGAGCAGATCGCCAATAGTGCGATAGAGGCGGCTAAGGCTGGGGCGGCCATTGTGCATTGTCATGTCCGCGATCCTGAAACCGGCGCGCCCTCGCGCGATGTAGGGCTGTTTCGGGAGGTAACAGATCGTATCCGGGCATCCGATACGGATGTGGTGCTGAACCTGACTGCCGGAATGGGGGGCGACCTGACGTTGGGATCGGTGGAGCAGCCATTACCCGTGGATGAGGCAGGAACGGATATGGCCGGGGCGACCGAGCGGCTGGCGCATATTGCGGAATGCCTGCCCGAAATCTGCACCCTCGATTGCGGAACCATGAATTTTGGTGAGGGGGATTACGTGATGACGAATACCCCTGCGATGCTGCGCGCCATGGCCGCCGGAATGCGCGATCTGGGGGTCAAACCAGAGATCGAAGCGTTCGATACCGGGCATCTGTGGCTGGCCAAGCAATTGGCGAAAGAAGGACTGATCGACGCTCCGGCGCTCGTGCAGCTTTGCATGGGTATCCCTTGGGGTGCGCCGAACGACATGGCGACACTGGGCGCAATGGTCGCCGCGATACCCGAAGACTGGGTCTATTCCGGGTTCTCCATCGGTCGCGATGAATTGCCCTATGTGGCCGCGATGGCCCTGCATGGCGGAAATGTGCGGGTGGGGCTGGAAGATAACCTGTATTTGTCAAAAGGCGTATTGGCGACGAATGAACAACTGGTCGAGCGGGCCGTCACGATCCTCGAAGGCATGGGGGCGCGTGTGATCGGCCCAGATGATGTGCGTGAGCGACTGAAACTGGAAAAGCGGATGCCAGCAGGGTAAGCTGATACTGAAGGAGCGGAGACTTCCTGATGCGCGTTTTTATAACTGCCGGAGCTGCCGGAATCGGGCGCGCTTATGCGCGGGCGTTCCTGAATATGGGAGCGCAGGTTGCGGTTACGGATATTGACCGGGAGGCTTTGATCGCGTTCCGGGCAGAATATCCCAAGGCACTGGCCATCGAGGCGAATGTCACCGATGAACCTGCGATTGCGGGAGCTGTAAATCAGGCAGCAGAGGCGTTCAGAGGGCTGGATGTGGTCTGCGCCAATGCGGGAACTGGTGGGCCAGCGGGACCGTTGGAAACGCTGGATGTGGCAGAGTGGCGGGCCTGTATCGACGTGAATTTGACGGGGGCCTTCCTCACGGCGAAATACGCGATTCCACATTTGCGGGCGGGGGAGAACCCGCTGCTTCTGTTCACGTCATCATCCGCCGGGCTGTTCGGCTATCCGGGGCGAGGGCCGTATAATGCGGCGAAATGGGCTTTGACGGGGATGACAAAGACGCTGGCCATGGAACTTGGGCAAGACGGTATCCGGGTCAACGCCATCGCGCCGGGGGCTGTAGAAGGGGATCGGATGGAGCGGGTATTGGCGGCGGAGGCCACGGCGCATAATCGGCCCGTCGAGGAGATGCGTCAGCAATATGTGAAAGGTGTCTCGATGCGCGCCTGGGTCACGGCGGAAGACATTGCGGCAACAGCGCTGTTCCTTGCTTCGCCCGCCGCGCGTCGCATCTCAGGACAGGTCATCCCTGTAGATGGCCACACGGAGACCCTTGCACCATGAAACGCCTTGTGCTCGCCCTGCCTCTGCTCGCCACGGCCTGTGCGATTGGCCCCTCGTTTCGCGACACCAGCGTGCCAATCCCGACGGCCATGCAGATTGATCTGAATCGCTATCAGGGGCTTTGGTACGAAATTGCACGCTTTCCGGTGTTCTTCGAGGAAGGCTGCGTGGGGGTCACGGCGGAATACACAATCAATCCCGACGGGACCGTTAAGGTGGTCAATACATGCCGGGAGGGCAGCCTTGCCGCCACGCCACGCTCGGCGGAAGCGACTGCCGAGGCGGTAGATGCGAGCAATGCAAAGCTGAAAGTCGATTTCGTACCGTATATTCCGTTCACGGCGGGGGATTACTGGATTCTCGATATAGATGCGGATTATCAGACGGTGGTGGTCGGAAACCCTGATGGCATTGCCGGGTGGGTACTGGCGCGGCAACCGCAGATCTCTGAAGCGCGTCTGGACTGGGGTTACTCGGTCCTGCGCGAAGCCGGGTACGATTTGTCGCAGATCACCCTGACACCGCAACCAACAGAATAAACCCATGCCACTTCAGAATCGCGTCACCCCAGATGGAACCATTGTGGCCGCGCCTCAACGCGGTCTGTTCATGGGCAACAGGGGCGGTCAGTTTCACGACCCCGATACGCGCACGCTGGCCGGTCGAACACGCTGGAAGACAAAAAGCTGGATCATCTGCACGTTGGAATTCAAGGTGCGCAAACGAACCCTGATGGATCACGGTAACTACACCGAGCTCTTCTTTCTTGATGAAGTGACGGCGCTCGCCGCAGGGCATCGACCTTGCTTCGAATGCCAACGCGCAAAAGCGACAGAGTTTTCGCAGATATGGCAACATAGCTTGGGCGGAGAAGGGCGCATGAGAGTTTCCGAAATGGATGCCGTTCTGCACACCGAGCGGTGCTCTGCCAAAGGCGTTCGCCCGATTCTGTGCAGATTTAATGACGTGCCAGAGGGGGCAATCATCCACGATGGCAAGCAATGGATCGCACGGCACGGAAAGCGCGCTTTACGCTGGTCTCTCGATGGCTATAGTCCCGTCGATGCCCCTTCCGGCGAGGTCGAACTGGTTACGCCGCCCTGTATAGCGGATCATGTTCTTTCGGCTGGCTACAAACCCACCTGGCATCCAAGTGCGGAAATCAACTGACGGCGCAGTCCAGTTCATGTCTTACGGCAACGGCACATCATCAATAAGAGCTGGTCAGGAACCGCTCTGCCGGTGTTCTGAAAACAGCCTTTTGATCGATGGCAATCGCGTCCAGCAGGCTTTCGTATTGCGTGAGCGCGGCGACCTTGGCCTGGTCGCGCTGGCCATCAATCAGAATGACCAACTCGCGGGCAAAATCGTCGCGATTGAGCACTTCGTCGAGTTCGATAATGATGGCGTCGGTGACGATCCACCCCGCCAGCGCCCCCGCAGCCCCGCCAATAACTGCGCCAACCGGGCCGAGGGCAGAGCCAACGCTCGCGCCCGTCGCCATTGAACCACTACCCCCGGCCAGCCGCCCAGCAGCTTTGGTGCCAGCTTTCGCGGCAATTTTGCGGGCCATTCGTGTAGCAAGCCTGCGGGTTCCGCGCATTACAGCGGCCCCTCCCGCAACCGAAACCGCCGTGCGCGCGATAGTCAGCTCTGTGTCAAAGCGGTCAAGCGCGTCGGCCTGCACGACCGTTATCAGCCCTGCTTCGCCCAGTCGCGCCATGTCAGTATCCGTCAGCGCCAGTTTTGCACGGGCTGTGGCCTTGATGGTTTTGAACGAACCGGCCAAGGCTCCATCAAAGCGAGACGCGATGGCGGCATCGGCACGGGTAAGCGCGCTATCAAGCGTTTCAATGTCAAAAAGACGGTTCTGCATGGAATCGGTAAACTGCCCCGAAAGCGTCGAGGCAATCGCGGTATATTCGCCTGTCAGCGAGTAATGGAAATCGAGATAATCGTCGATGCGGGCATAAACGGGGGCAAAAGCGGCGTCGATGCTCGTGCTGATTTCTGCCGCCAGCGGGCCGCGTATGTCTCTGCCAAGAGAGCCATCAATAGTGGCGAGGACTGGTTCCAACCCCTTGAGATATGTCTGGCTCGCGCGTTCAGCAACGACAAGGGCGCCCCCGGCATCGCGGGTCAACGCGTGTTTCACGCGGGTCGCCTCGTAGGCGAACAGGGCAAGGCCAATCGCGATGAGCAGCGCAAAGATCCAGAAAACCGGAAAGCGGCGGCGGGTTAGGGTCGCTGTCGTCATACATCTTTCTCTCTACGTCGCGCCCAGTCGAGGATTTCGACCATGTAGCGGCTGAACCCGAATGCCCCGAATGCGGAGAGCGCCAGAAACGAGATCCACAGGACAAGACCCGGCAGCGTGGCATCCACGACCTCCATTTCGACGCGCAGCCTTCCATCGATCCGACCGAGCAGGGCCAGAAGGGCAGACAAAATACCGCAATGCGTCGCCTCCAGTGGCCCTGAATACGTGGTGTAGCCATCACCCTGTTGCAAGGGCGCACGCAAGGCGTGGAAATCATAAGCGATCTTCAGGGCAACCAGAAAGGCAGCATTGATCCATGACGCCCATGATTTCGTAACGATGCGTCGGGCGTGGGGATGCAACGCGGGCCTGAGCGCCTTGTCGAGCAGGGTCATCAACAGGAACAGCAGAACCGTATCGAGCGCCAGAACGTAGAGTACCGCGCCCTCCTCCACGATCAGATCAAGCAAAAGCATGATGCCAGTGACAAGCGCCATTGCCGTGGCGATCAGGAAGGTTATCGCACCACCACGAAAAAGCCGATGTAGCAACGTTCCCTGTCGAAAGGTGGCATTGACGAGGGTGCACCGCCGGAACATCGCCCCCTCCCACTGACCAAGCGCAATCGGGAGCGCAACAAGCGGAACGAACCAAAGCGCGATACAGCCGATTTCGTGCCCCAGACGCCAGACCGCAAGAACAGCCATTCCAAGGGCGGCAGCGACGAGTGAGCGTAAGATAACCATGAACACCATACCGCTTCATTACCGGGCATCGGGCGGCACACACCAGACGGATTCTGAAAGGGATTGCAACGGCTACGAAAAGTCAGACGCCCCGGAGCCTACGAAAACCCTATCACAAATGAATTGGTTTTCAGTTTCTGTACATTCTCACGGCATCAGATCGCAACTCACACCGCCTAAAACCCTCATTATTTCTGCGGCTTCCACGAATAGGAAAGCCCTTGTGGCGTGGTCACATCCCGTATGAAAGACACGCCATAGACGTTCCTTCCTCTCAACAACACGATCAAGCGTCATGCTCTCCCTTGCCTCATTCGGCGTAAAACGCCAGAACGGAGCGTCTTCATCCTGAAAGGCCCATCCCATGCGCGCACTTGTTTATACTGGACCGAATACCCTCGAAATGACGGATGTGCCGGAGCCGGTGCCGAATGATGGGGAATCCGTTGTTGAGATCGAAGCTGTCGGCATCTGTGGGTCAGATCAGCACGCCTATCACGGGACCGATCCGCGCCGGGTGCCGCCGTTGATATTGGGGCATGAGGCGGCGGGGCGGGTTATTTCGGGATCGATGGAAGGGGAGCGGGTTACGATCAATCCGATGGTGACGTGCGGGGAATGCCGCTATTGCGTCGAGAAGCGCGAAAACCTCTGTCCGAACCGCAGCCTCCTGTCGATCCCACCGCGCGAAGGGGCTTTTGCACAGCGGGTTGCGATCCCACCCAAAAACCTTGTCGTCGTGCCGGAAGGCGTACCACTCGCCCATGCTGCGTTGGCCGAACCACTGGCCTGTGGTTGGCACGCGCTGCGGCTGGCTGCGAACAGCTTTGTGCGGCCCATCGGGGATGCGCGGCTGGTCGTGCTGGGGGGCGGGGCCATCGGGCTGGGGACGGCGTTGGCCGCGCTGGTCTATGGGATCGAGGATATATGGATTTCAGAGCCAAACCCTGCACGGCGGGACATGCTGTCTGAAGCAGGGCCTTTCACAATCTATGGTGCTGATGAGGAAGGGCCGGAGGACGGATCTGTGCCGCTGGTGGTCGATGCCTATGGGTCGGAAGCAAGCCGGGCAACTTCGACGCGGTTGGCTGCACCGGGGGGCGTAATCGCACATATCGGGCTGGCCGGGGGCGACGCAGGGCTGGATACGCGGCGGATGACCTTGCAGGAAATCACGTTCTTCGGGACGTATACCTATACCAACGACGATTTCCGCGCGACGGCACAAGCAATCTTTGACGGACGGTTCGGAGATTTCTCGTGGATCGAGGAAAGACCACTGGAAGACGGGGCACAGGCGTTCATTGATCTAGATGCGCGGTCGGTACGAGCGGCGAAGATCGTGCTTAAACCATAGGTTCGACAATATGCGCGAAAGTGCCAGTGATCCGGCCATCGCGCAGACCGGCGGGGCCGAGGTCGGTATCCATCGAATCGTGCAGGGTGAAAAGCGGCTCGCCACGCTCTTGCAGGATCGTGGCATAGTGGAATTCATGGCCCCGGAAGACACGGCCCCATGGCAAGGGGATACGCGGGGTCATCCTGCGATAACCGAGATGTAGTTTTCTGGCGGCGAAGCTGGTTTCGACATCAAGCAAGCCAAGCATGGGGTAGTGGATGCCCTGGACATCGACCAAACCTGTGCCAAGAACCATGTAGCCACCGCACTCCCCATGGATCGTGGCTCCCCGGCTTGCCGCCGCGCGCATTCCGGCGGCAAAGCGAGTGGCTTGAGTGAGGGTGGCCGCATGGAGTTCAGGATAGCCACCGGGGAGGAAGATTGCGTCGGCGTTCGGCTCCGGGGCTTCGTCGGCCAGCGGCGAGAAGGGGAGGATTTCGGCCCCTTGAGCACGCCAATCTGCCAACATATGCGGATAAGAAAAACCAAAGGCGATATCCTGTGCGACGGCGATGCGTTGGCCAAGAGGACGCAAGCGGGTCGGTGATGATGTGCCGGGGGCAACGGGAACGGCCAAAGCGGCAAGGGCGGCAAGATCGCAATGGGCCTCAATGGCGTCCGCCGCCACGTCGATAAAACTGTTTAAATTGCCGTGCTCCTGCGCCTGAACCAGCCCAAGATGACGGGAGGGAGTGGTGAGGTTTTCTGCACGCGGGATCGCACCGAGGACAGGACAAACCGTCTCGACCGCCGCGCGGATCATGGCAGCATGACGGGGAGAGCCGATGCGATTCAGGATAACACCTGCGACCTGAACATCAGCGCGATAGGTAGACAATCCCGCAACGATGGCCGCCACGGTTTGTGCGGTTTTAGCCGCGTCAATCACCAAAATGACCGGCAGGGCAAGGGCCGCTGCGGCATCCGCTGTTGATCCGTAGCCACGGGGCGTGGCGGGACCGGACGCGCCATCGAACAGGCCCATCGCACCCTCGACAACGAGCAGATCACCCTCCCCCACCGCCCGCGCGCGGAGTTGGGTGGCGTCAGCACACCATGGATCGAGGGTAAGACAAGGATGGCCGGTCGCCGCCGCGTGGAAAGCCGGGTCGATATAGTCCGGGCCAGTCTTGGCCGAGGTAACAGCATGACCCCGACGTCGCAGGGCGCGCAACAGGCCCAGTGTCACGGTGGTTTTACCCGCCCCGGAGGACGGGGCAGAAACGACCAGACCGCGCTTCATGCCGGAATCCGCAACCTGCCTTCGGGAATAACGGCCACTGGAGTCAGCTCGACCAGAAATCCGGGATCGCCCAATCCCGCAACGCGCACGGATGTGCTGACGGGTGGGTGCGGCACGTTAAACCAACGGGCGCGCACATTCTGGATCGCAGGCAGATCGCCCTCACGCACGAACCATGTGGTCACGGAGACGAGGTCTTCGAGCCGCCCGCCTACCCGCTCCAGCAGGGCCGCAATATTGCGAAACGCCTGTTCGGTCTGTGCGGCTACGTCCCCTTTACCGATCAATCTTTCGTCGGCATCCCACGCAACCTGACCCGTCAAATGCACCAACCGCCCCTGCTGCGCGACAGTTCCCATTGAAAACCCACGCCCTTGCGCGCACCAGACAGTCGGCGCATCAAATCCCGTATGGCTCACGCTGTATCGCTCTGATCCAGTGTGCGTACTCCCAATGGATCAAGATCACGTACCGGCTCGCCCGCCATCTGGCCGATCCAGTCAAGCGCCTGTCGCATGAGGGCCACACGCCCGATGCAGATGATGGCGGGGGGTTCAAGGCCCGCTTGTGCAATGTCGTTTTGGGCGGTCGAAAGAGTCGTCTCGACAACGCGCATGTCGGGACGGGTGGCGTTGGTGACGACGGCCACCGGATCGTGGGGATCGCGACCACCCGCCAACAAGCCTTCGACGATGGCCGGAAGGGTTTTCATCGACATATAGCAGACAATTACAGGCGAGCTTTTGGCCATCGCGGCCCAGTCGATGCGGCTGGGGGCCGTACCGCTCTGATCGTGGCCGGTGACGAAGGTCACGGCCTGATTGACGTCACGATGGGTAACAGGGATGCCCGCATAGGCAAGACCGCCGATCCCTGCGCTGATACCGGGGACGATGCGCACAGAGATATCCGCACCAATGAGGGTCTGCGCCTCCTCGCCACCGCGCCCGAAAACAAAGGGATCACCACCCTTGAGGCGCAGGACACGCTTGCCCGCGCGGGCGTGTTCGATCAAACGCAGGGAAATATCCCGTTGCTTCGGCGAGGGTTTCCCGCCGCGCTTGCCCGCATATTCGATAATGCAGCCGGGGCGCGCCCAACCGAGGATGTCTTCGCCAACGAGGGCGTCATAAACGATCACGTCAGCCTGCCGCAGCGCATTCAGTCCGTGAAGCGTCAACAAGCCCGGATCACCCGGCCCCGCCCCCACAAGCCAGACCCAGCCCGGCTGTAAAACCGGCCATTCCACCGCACCGCGTGGCATATGATAGAGTTCGTCCATAATTCGCACGCTACGCTTTTCAGGGCACGATGCGAAGCCAGAAAAACGACCGCTCACGCGCGATAGGCGGCGGGGGCGGCTTCCTGTATACCCGCCCCGACTCAACGGAGACACGGCCATGCAGCGCATCCTTATCACCTCGGCCCTTCCCTATATCAATGGGGTCAAGCATCTCGGCAATCTGGTTGGCTCGATGCTGCCAGCGGATGCGTATGCGCGGTTCATGCGATTGCGGGGGCATGAGGTGATGTTCATCTGTGCGACCGACGAACATGGGACGCCCGCCGAAATCGCCGCCGCCAATGCGGGGGAGCCAGTAGCGGAATATTGCGCACGGATGGCCAGAGTACAGAGCGATCTGCATGATGGGTTTCGCCTCAGCTTCGATCATTTCGGGCGATCCTCGTCAGAGCGCAATCACCGACTGACGCAACATTTCGCCGGGGCACTGGCCGATCAGGGAATGATCTATGAAGTGTCCGAAGAACAGATGTGGTCGGAGGCAGATGGACGCTTTCTACCGGATCGCTATATCGAAGGGACGTGTCCAAGCTGTGGATACGACCGTGCGCGGGGGGATCAGTGCGAGAATTGCACAAAGCAGCTCGACCCGACCGACCTGATTGATCCGCGCTCGGCAATTTCCGGCTCTACGGAGGTATATGCGAAGGAAACAAAGCACCTTTACCTGAAGCAATCGGCCCTGCGGGACCGTATCCGTGACTGGATCGGCACAAAGGCGGATTGGCCCATTCTTGTCACCTCAATTGCGCGCAAATGGCTTGATGACGGTGACGGTCTGCGCGACCGGGGGATTACGCGCGATCTGGATTGGGGAATTCCGGTCAGACGCGGTGATGCGGAATGGCCGGGAATGGAGGGCAAGGTTTTCTATGTCTGGTTCGATGCGCCCATCGAATACATCGCCGCGACCGCCGAATGGGCGGATGCGAATGGAAAATCAGAGGCCGACTGGCGGCGCTGGTGGCGGAATGATGAGGGGGCCGAAGATGTGCGCTACCTGCAATTCATGGCCAAGGACAACGTGCCGTTCCATACACTGGGCTTCCCCGCCACGATCATGGGATCAGGCGAGCCGTGGAAGATGGTCGATTACCTCAAGGGGTTCAACTGGCTGACCTATCAAGGGGGCAAGTTCTCGACCTCGCAAAGGCGCGGGATCTTCATGGATCAGGCGCTGGAAATCCTGCCATCGGATTATTGGCGCTGGTGGCTGCTGTCGAATGCGCCGGAAAGTGCCGATAGTGACTTTACATGGGAAGGCTTTCAGGGCGGAGTAAACAAGGATCTGGCCGATGTTTTGGGGAACTTCGTCAGCAGGGTCACAAAATTCTGCCGCTCGAAATTCGGGGAGGTCGTGCCGGAAGGCGGACAGCCGGGTGAGGCGGAAGCGGCGTTGATGACGGAGGTTCAGGCGCGGCTGGATGGGTATGCAAGCGCGATGGAAGCGGTTGAGATGCGAAAGGCAACATCTGAATTGCGGGCGCTCTGGGTGGCGGGGAACGAATATCTGCAACATGCAGAGCCTTGGGCCGTCTACAAGACCGACCCGGAGCAAGCAGCGATGATCGTGCGCACAGCCCTCAATCTGGCGGCTTTGTATGCAGCGGTGTCGCGACCTTTCATTCCCGATGCTTGCGATACACTGGTGGCCGCGATGGGGATTGATGCCCAAGCGGGATGGCCAGAAAGCGCAGAAGTAGCACTTGCGGCCCTGCCCGCCGGCCATGGGTTCACTGTACCGGAAAACCTGTTTCGCAAAATCACCGACGAAGAACGCGAAGGTTGGGCAGCGCAGTTCGCAGGGGAATAACGGGCGGGGGCGGCAACGTCGCTCCGCTGCCCTATCTCGAACCGACAAGCACCGGAGAATGGATATGGACGACACGACCCGTACTGAACTGGAGGCTGCTGCCTTTCGCCGTTTGCGCGATCATCTGCGTGAGCGGACGGATGTGCAGAATATCGACATGATGAACCTGACGGGGTTCTGCCGGAACTGCCTGAGCCGCTGGTATGACGAAGCCGCCGCAGAGCGTGGAATCGAGATCGGCAAGGCACAGGCGCGGGAAATTGTGTACGGGATGCCATTCGATGAATGGCGTGAGAAATATCAAACCGAAGCGTCGTCGGAGCAGAAAACAGCTTTTGCGAAGACGCATCACGATTGATTTCCCTCTGTCGCTATCCTGCATAATAGGCTTGGCAAATCACACGGCCCATCAAGACCCCCGCATCGAATGCAGGGCAGCACCCTCTCCAGAAAGCTTATTGCGATGAACCATGGCGGCGATCCGTTGAACTGGGTCAGGTTGGCCGCCCTTGGGATTATCTGGGGTACGGCTTTCATGCTGGTCGAAGTCGGGCTGGAGGATGTGGAGCCATTCACTCTCGTCGCGGTACGGCTGACGCTGGCGGCATTGATCCTGTGGCCATTAAGTTATCCGCTTTGCGGCGGATTACCCAAACGCGCCATCGTGTGGATTTTTGCGGGCGGGGTTGCAGTGCTTTCAAATGCGTTGCCCTTCGCGTTGTTGACCTGGGCACAGACCTATCTGACGAGCGGGGTAGCGGGGGTTTTCATGGCGTTCATGCCATTCATGTCACTCGCCATGAGTCATTTCCTCATAGTTGGTGAGCGCATGACAGCGCGCAATGCAACGGGCCTCGGTATCGGGTTCTGCGGGATGCTGGTGCTGTTCGGGGCCGATGCGTTGCGCCAGATCGCGGCTGGAGAAGGGACTGCGCTGGCACAGATCGCATGTCTGGGCGCAACATTTTGCTATGCGACCGGGTCCATTGTGATGAAACGCGCGCCGGAAACGCGGCCCATCGCGTTTGGAGCGGCAACGATGATCCTTGCCGCAATCATGGCGGTAGTGATCGCCTATACCGTCGAAGGAGCACCACAAGCAATGCCATCTGCGACCAGCACTCTGGCATTGATCGCACTGGCCATCGGGCCAACGGCGGGGGCTTTGTTACTGATGCTGCGTATCCTTAAGAGCGCGGGGCCACCGTTTCTGTCACTGGTGAATTATCAGGTGCCGGTCTGGGCCGTGATCTTCGGGGCAGTCTTCCTTGGGGAACAAGTGTCGCCACGCCTTGGGATTGCACTGGCGATGGTCCTGCTGGGGTTGGCGGTCAGTCAAAACCTCTGGGCGCGGATGCGCGGTCGCCCCGTATGAGCGGGATCAAGGCACTGCGAACGCCAACGCCCGCATCCTATGCCATGGTCGGGTCTTTGGTCCTGATCTGGGGAACGACGTTCCTGTTGGTGAAATTCGCGCTGGAGGAAGCATCGCCAACGCTGGTTGCCTCTGCGCGAGTGTTGATTGGCGGAGCGGCGTTGATCCCCTTTGCAATGCTGACGGGGCGCAAAATTCCACGCGGGCGGGGGCGATGGATCGGAGGAGTCGCTATCGGCGTCTTCGCGCTTGCGGTTCCCATGTCGCTGCTGGCATGGGCGCAACAGGTTGTGCCGAGCGGGATAACGGGGGTCTATATGGCGGTGATTCCGCTATTCGTGCTGCCACTGGCCCACGTTTTCTCGCCCGGTGAGACGATGACCACGCGCAAACTGGTCGGATTTCTGATCGGATTTGCGGGGGTTCTCGTGTTGATGGGGTGGGACGCCCTGACAGCAATGGAGTCAGCGAACGGGTTGGCACAGTTCGCCTGTATCGGGGCCGCGTTATCCTATGCGGTCGGGTCAATTATGACGCGGCGAACACCAGAGACGGACCCTATCGCATTGTCCGCATTGGGATTTGCCATCGGGGGTTTGCTGATCCTGCCCTTTGCCATCGGGGCATGGCCGGAAGAGCCGCTATCCATACGGACATGGACGATTTTTCTCGCCATCGGCGTGGTTTCCACGGGGTTGGCCATGATCCTGCGGGTAACGATCATTACGACAGTCGGATCAGTGTTCATGTCAGGCGTAGGATACCTCGTGCCGATCACGGCGATGGCGGCCGGTGTAGTATTCGGAGGCGAAACGCCGGAATGGTCAGATTTGGCCGCCTGTGCGCTTATTCTGTCGGGGTTGGCGGTGGCGTCGCGGTAAAGAAGCCCGTGAAGTCAGCGAAGACGATGGCAAGGGCCAGTAACGCGAGCAATCCACCCAGCACTGTAAAGGCGGTTCTGCGCGATTGCCGGGCCTCGAACTTGCGCAACCACTGGCGCGGCTCGACGCCCCGGTAGCGAAAGACGGCAAGGGCGGCAAGATTGACGCTGGCGACGTTAACGGCGAACAACTCTGCCGCGCCCAACGCTTCGCGCCAATGGGCCGCACCAATCATCATGCCAAAGGCTACCGCCGGGGGTAGAAGGGCAACGGCGACCATAACACCAACAAGAGACGCGCTGGCCCCACTGGTGAGCGCAAGGGCCGCACAGGCACCGGATGCAAGGGCGACCGCCATACCATCAAGACCAATGCGTGTGCGGTCGAGCAATTCCTTGGCTTCGAGATCAAGGGGCATAACCGCCGCCCCCAAGATGGACAAGCCAACCGCCAACGCAAAACCACACGCCAGTGACTTTGCCGCCTCGGCCATCAACGTGCGATCACCAAGCGCCGCGCCAAACGCAAAGCCGAGATTAGGGCCAAGAAACGGAGCGATAACCATAGCTCCGATCAGGACAGCGACGTTGTTCGTGACCAACGCAGCCCCCGCCACCACAGTCGAAAGAGCGACAAAGAGCAGATAATCATTGGTCAGGCGCGCACCACGTTCGATCTGGCCATAGAGAACTTCACGGGTGGTGGCGCGGCGATGGGCCTCGCGGGTTTCGCGAGCATCCTCATCGGGTTCAGGTTTGGGGATGACGGCATCAGTGGGTAAGAGAACAATACGCCAACCTTCGGTGCCAGACAGGGCGTCCTGCAAGGCGTCGAGGGTCGATTGTTGATAATCCGGATCTACCAGGGCGCGCAGGACTGTGCGACGCCCCCCCTCCTCCTGTTCCGCAACAGCCCAGCTTTCGATGGGCCGGTGTTCAGCGAAAACCTTGCGGATCGTACCGCTCTGTTCAGCAGGCGCTATCACCTCAATGACGCGAACAGCCATTAGCCCGCCCTCAATGCGGTATCGACAGCGAGCGCCTGCACTGTCTCACGCACGTCATGCACACGCAGAATATCAACGCCCTGTTGCGCACCGTGGAGAGCAACGGCAATGGAGCCAGGCGCGCGTTTTGCCGCGTCCTTCTCGCCGGAAAGAGTGCCGATGAAACCCTTGCGGGAAGCACCAAGCAGGACGCGGCATCCAATCTCACAGAAGGCGGCAAGGTTTTTCAGAAGGGTCAGGTTGTGCTGGAGCGTCTTGCCAAAGCCAATGCCGGGATCGACAATCAGGGACGCACGAGGAATGCCTGCTGCTTCGCAAACAGCCACACGGGCAATCAGATAGTCGCGCACTTCGCGAACCACATCGTTATATTGAGGATCGCGTTGCATGGTTTTCGGATCACCCTGGGCATGCATCAGGCAGATTAAGCCGCCAGCCGCCGCGTAGTCGCGGGCGACAGCCATGCTGTCCGGGTCATAGGTGAGCGCGGTGACGTCGTTGAACATCCGCGCACCATGGTCAAGCGCGCGACGGGCTACAACGGCCTTGCGGGTATCGACAGAAGTGAGTGCATCTGTTGCCGCAGCGGCCCGCATAGCCGGGGCGATGCGATGCCATTCGTCTTCAGCCGGAACTGTTTCTGCGCCGGGACGAGTCGATTCACCGCCAATATCAATGATGTCCGCACCCTCGGCAATCATCTCCGCCACCCGCATGGCAAGGGCACTTTCCGACACGACACCTCCATCAGAGAAACTGTCCGGGGTCGCGTTCAGGATACCCATGACACGGGGGATAGACGGATCAGCCAAGTGCGCGTCCTCATAGTATTTTGAGTATCGGTTGAGTCAGCTTTCGTAGTCTGTCGCCTGACGGCTCAAACACGAAATTCGATGCACTGCTTCAACCCAAACCCGGAACCCTTAAAACGAAACAGCACCGCAGGATTTCCTACGATGCTGTCAATAGTCTCCGATGCCGTAAAAGCGTGCAAGCCCTACGTTGGCTGTGGTTCCAGTCCCCCATCATCGGGTTTTGGTTTTTTGGTCTTCGGAACCGACGTGATCGAAGGTGGGCCGGAGTCGGTGGGCGAGCCATCATCGTTGCGATCGAGAGGTTCGCCCGCGATGACCTTCTTGATCTCATCGCCGGTGAGGGTTTCGTATTCAAGAAGACCTTGTGCAAGGCGTTCGAATTCGACTTTCTTCTCGGTCAGGATATTCTTGGCCGTCTCATAGCCGGTTTCGATCAGGCGTTTGACTTCTTCCTCGATAACCCTCTGCGTTTCAGTCGAGATTTGCATCCCGCCGCCCTGATAGCTGCCAAGAAAGCTGTCCTGTTCGGACGAGTAGTTCACGTTGCCAATCTTGTCAGACATGCCGAACTGCGTGACCATCGCACGGGCGATCTTGGACACCTGCTGAATGTCGCTAACCGGGCCGGAGGAGACATTATCCTCGCCAAAGGTCAGGACTTCCGCTGCCTTGCCCGCCATCGCCATGGCAATCTTCGACGTGTATTTGGTTTTGGAGACGGAATAGGTATCGCGTTCGGGAACCGACATGACGAGACCCAGCGCCCGCCCACGCGGAATGATAGTCGCCTTATAGACCGGATCATGCTGTGGCACGTACATCGCCACCAGCGCATGACCAGCCTCGTGGTACGCGGTAGTCTTCTTCTCGTCTTCAGTCATAACCATGGAACGGCGCTCCGCCCCCATCATCACCTTATCCTTGGCAAACTCAAAATCATCCATCGTAACGAGTCGTTTGCCCAACCGTGCAGCCGTCAGCGCCGCCTCGTTTACGAGGTTGGCCAGATCAGCCCCGGAGAAACCGGGAGTTGAACGGGCGATACGGCGCAAATCGACGCCGGGGGCCAACGGAACTTTCCGGGCATGGACTTCGAGGATTTTATTACGTCCGTTAATGTCGGGGTTATTGACTGTAACCTGACGGTCGAAACGACCGGGGCGCAGCAATGCAGGGTCCAGAACGTCAGGGCGGTTGGTGGCCGCGAGAAGAATCACGCCTTCATTCGACTCGAAACCATCCATCTCAACAAGAAGCTGGTTCAGCGTTTGCTCACGTTCGTCATTACCGCCGCCATAGCCTGCGCCACGATGGCGACCAACCGCGTCAATCTCATCAATGAAGACGATGCAGGGTGCGGATTTCTTGGCTTGCTCGAACATATCGCGCACACGGCTGGCACCGACACCGACAAACATCTCGACAAAATCAGAGCCGGAAATGGTGAAGAACGGCACACCCGCTTCACCCGCAATCGCACGGGCCAGAAGCGTCTTACCAGTACCCGGAGGGCCAACGAGTAGTGCGCCCTTGGGTATTTTACCACCCAGACGCGAGTATTTTTGCGGATCGCGCAGGAATTCCACAATTTCCTGAAGCTCTTCCTTTGCCTCGTCGATGCCCGCCACGTCATCAAAGGTCACGCGGCCAGATTTTTCGGTCAGAAGCTTGGCCTTGGATTTCCCGAAGCTCATCGCTCCGCGTCCACCGCCCTGCATCTGGCGCATGAAAAAGACCCATACACCGATAAGCAGCAGGAAGGGCAGCCAGCCAAGCAGGACGGAAACGAGCGGATTACGCTCCTGCGGATCGACAACGATATTGGTATTGGAGTTCTCAAGCTTCTCCATCAACCCGCTATCCTGAGGAAGGTAGGTGTAGAACTTGCGCGCCGACCCCTCCAGTGTTCCGGTCAGGCGCTCACCTGAAATCGTGACCTCGCTGACACTGCCCGCGTCAATGTTTCGGACCAACTCCGAGTACGTCATCTCGCGAGCACCGCGATCTGCCCCGTTCTGCCCGAACATATTAAACAAGGCGACGAACAGGATGATGATGACGAGCCAAAGGCCCAGATTCTTGATGTTGTTCACGAACAGGCTCCCAATGGGATGCCCCGAAACTAGGGGCGATCTTATCGTATCCTAGATAAAGGCTTCCTCGTCAGGATCAACCGCTACCGCATCAATCGTGACTGTTCTCGTTGTAGAGGCATTTTGGTTTGCAAACCAATCAGCACAGGGAATACCGATAAGGGTATCACCCTGCCATAATGCAGGAGTGCACAGGCGTGCGGGGCGGGGGGCAATGGTCCACTCTTTTGAAAGTATGGCTTTTTCGGCTTTCAGGCGATGCAATCCTTTCTCTCCTGTCGCCGCAATCTGCAAATCGGGCCATGAGACAAGCGAAGCCGGTACAGTGATCCCAAACCTGTTATCCCATACCACACGCGACGATGTGACCCGCGAAATTGCAGTGCATGCCGACGGTTCGCGCTGAATGACACAGTGATCCAGATGCGGATCAATGCGGCAACCATGCAGGGTGCGACCTGCAAAGGAAGTTTCGGAAAGAGAAAAAAGCAGCGCGTCCAGCGCATCCAGACGGGGGCGGTAAGCGTGACCGGAAATCATGCATAGCAGACGCGCCAGAAGGCGACGGGCGGTTTCGCGTGGGGCTGCGCATAATTGACCGGAATCGAGGGAAACAAAGCCGAGCGGAGAAAACGTACAGATGCGCATCGCAAGGGCATCAGCCTGCCCTTCCAGGATTTTGTTTGCCTCGCCCATGAGACCGGCTGTCCTCGACAGGCGTTCTGATGTGATACCGATGGAAGATAACGTTTTCAAAGCGTCGCGCGCCTGAACCCGTAAGTGCCGATGATCCTCATTCGTCGGGTCTTCAACCCACAGAATATTCTCTTTCCGCAGATAGCTTCTCAGCCGTTCACGTGAAACGGTTAGCAATGGCCGGGCAAGCCGCAACCCCCAAAGCGTTGTCAACGGCTGGATACCGGACAACCCATCAATACCAGAACCACGCCCCAGGCGCATCAGGATCGTTTCGGCCTGATCGTCAAGGGTATGGCCTGTCAGTAACATCCCGATTTTGCGCGCGGCACAGGCCTCAGCCATCAACGTGTATCGCCCGATGCGCGCCTGATTCGAGAGGTTACCCTGCGTGTCAGGCCGCCAGTTCAGAATTTCGTGGTCGATACCATTCGTCGCGCAGTGCTGCGCTACGAATGCAGCCTCTTCCACACTCTCAACACGCAGATTATGATCGACCGTCAAGACCGTAAGATTATCTGTCCATCGCCGTACAAGCGATAGAAGCGCCAAGCTGTCGCCACCACCGGAGACCGCAACCGCAACTGGCTTGTCGCGGGGAATGGCATGGAATAGCTCCGCAATCTCACAATCTGTGAAGATGCGCTTAGCCCCCGCACTGAGTGCGTTCAGCTTCGATCTGTGCGCGGCGCAATAGCGTTGGAGAAGCATTCGGATACCGTTTCGGAAACTCCGTAAACGTAAGGCAAGCTTCTTTCTGCTGGCCAAGTCCGGCAAAGGTCATACCCAGCTTCAACAGACTGTCTGGCGCTTTCGTGCCTTGAGGCCAACCTTTGAAGGAATCAAGGAATGCCCTTGCGGCTTCGCTGTGACGACCGAGACGGAGGTGCATGTCGCCCAGCCAATATTGGGCATTACCGGATACTTCATGCTGGGGGTGCTGGCTAACCAGCGCCTCAAGTGCAGCACCGGCTGCTTCAAATTCCCCAAGATTGAGCATTCGTAATGCTTCGTCGTACTGGGTCTGTGGGTCCGCAGAAGACAGGACCGCAGAATTGGAAATAATTGGTTCAGGCGCGGTTTGCAGAGCGGGCGTAGTCGATGCACCGGCAACCGAAACCGAGGCTTCAGGCAATGTTTCCTGAGGCGCAGGAGCAGGGGGAAACGGTAATGCCCTGAGATCAGGGGGAGTATCTACTTGCCGCGGTGTGCCAAACGCAATGGCCGGTTCGCCGCCAAGCTTTACGGTCGGTTGCACTGGTGGCGGCACCGGCACAAAGGAGGGGGCAAAAGGTGTTGGTGGTACATTTGCCAATGGACCCACTGTATCGGACTGGGGAGCGACCGCCGCCTGTGCAGCAAAGGGCGACGGACGTTGCGATTCGAGCGCCTGAAGCCGGGTATCCAGATCAAGAGCCCGTTTCTGAGAAATCTCCGACTGTTGGGCAATGTCATATTCAAGTCGCTCAACAATCCCCGTCAATCGCCGTAGCTCACTTTCGAGCTGATTGATCCGGCTCGATACTTCATCAGTACCAGACGCTGGCGACTGACGAAGGGACACGACTTCGGACTCAAGGCGGTCAAGTCGCCCAAGGATCGAACTTACAGGGATGCGTTGCACGCTTTGCTGTGCACTAACCGTCTGCACGGGAAGCAGGATATGCGACGCAAAGAAGGCCGTGAATGCGAGCGTTGAAACGCGAACCGAGAATGCCATTGCCAACCCATCCTTTCGGACGCGCCCATAGGGGCGCATTGTCGATGTTATGCTTAGAAGCTCGCGCCATTACCGAGGGCCGTATCGACGCGACGGTTTTTTGCCCATTCAGCCGGACTTGAACCGACGGAGATAGGACGTTCCTTGCCAAAGGAAACCGTGCGCACACGGCTGGCAGCGAGGCCAAGAGACGTCATGTAGGCCCGTGCGGCATCTGCCCGACGCGCACCCAGCGCGAGGTTGTATTCGCGTGTACCCCGCTCGTCTGCATGGCCTTCAAGCACAACGCTGTGCTCAGGGTGAAGCTGTAGCCATGCCGTTTGGCGCCGCAATGTCTCGCGCGCATTGTCGGTCAGGGTCGATTGATCGGTATCGAACAAGATACGGCTGCCGACCTGCGTCGCGAAATAGCTCGGCTGCCCGTTATCGCCAGGGAAGGAATAGCCGCCACCCTGTGCATTGCCATTCTGATTACCGAAAGTCGTGAATTGCGATCCCCCGGTCGTGCCAGTGGTATTTACCGTACCGGATGCCGCTCCCGAATTATCGAAAAGGGAATCATTATAAGGCTGGATTCCGCCATCAATGACGGAGCCGGAATCGGCATAAGTGGAAGTGTCCGTGTAGACAGTCCCATCAGTATATTGTGGAGAAGCCGAGATAACCCCCCCATCGACGAGGCCGTTATTGGCACTGAAAGCTCCCTGATCTGCATAAGCCGCCGTGCCGTTCTGGACAATGCCGCCAAGGGTTGAGCCGTCAATACCACCTAGGGTGCCTGAACCATCAATATTGCCAATAGCCGACGAACCATTAATCCCACCAAGGGTGGCCGAGCCGTTTACATTCGAACCACCACCAAGCCCCGGAGCTGTTCCAGCGCCAACACCGGCCCCGGAACCGGAACCACCTGTTCCTGTTCCAGCAGCGTTGTTCGAACCAAACGTGCCAAGGCCGGTTGCGTTCGTCACGCTTTCTGCGGTTGGATCTTTCTTGGCCGCACAGCCAGACAAGACAAGCATGGCAACGGCGACAAGAGCAAGGGGGCGAAGAGGGGTCGGGCGCATGGTTGGCTCCTTTTTTTAAGTCCACAATGTAAAGTGGTGGACCTTGTCTTTATCTTCTACCGGTCAAGACCGGCGCGGGTTTTATGCCAAAATGGCATCAGCGCATAACAGGACCCCAAGCAGGATCAGAGGCTGGGCCGGGGGTTCTAACAGGTGTTTCCTTACCGCCCCGGATATCAATCGAAAATAGTTGCGGGCTGCCGCGAGAGCCTTGGGACTCGCGAAAGAACATCAGCCTTCTACCATTCGGTGCCCATGTCGGGCTTTCATCAAGGAAGCTGTCAGTCAGAATTCGCTCGCCGCCTCCGCTGGGGTCCATGACACCAATGCCAAAGCGCCCGCCGGAAATCTTAGTAAAAGCGATCAGATCGCCACGCGGCGACCATACTGGCGTAGCGTAACGGCCCGATCCAAAGCTGATACGCTTCGCCGAACCACCGCCAGCAGGCATAACATAGAGCTGCTGCGATCCTCCACGATCGGACTCGAAAACAATCCGACTGCCATCAGGCGAATAGGACGGGGCAGTGTCGATGGCAGAATTGGAGGTTAGCCGCGTCACCTGCCGCGACCGAAGGTCCATATCATAAACGTCGGTATTTCCATTACGCGCAAGACTCATCAACACACGCGATCCATCCGGCGAGAACCGTGGTGCGAATGTCATTCCGGGGAACCGCCCCAAAATCTCCTGCCGGCGGGATTCAATATCGAGAAGATACACACGCGGCAGACCGTCGCGATAGGAAATATAGGTGATTTCCTGAGATCGCGGCGAGAAACGCGGTGTCAGCACGAGAGAGGAGCCACCCGTCAGATACTCCAGATTCTCTCCATCATAATCCATGACAGCGAGGCGTTTGACGCGTTGGTTCTTGGGTCCGCGTTCATCGACGAAAACGATGCGGGTTTCGAAATATCCAGCCTCGCCCGTCAGGCGCTCATAAATAGCATCGGAGGCACGGTGTGCCATACGCCGCCATGCACTGCGATCACCAGTGTACTGAATACCTGCAATCTGCTGCTGCGCAACCACATCCCAAAGACGAAACCGCAGGGCAAAACGTCCATCCGGGGTCGTGCCTATCTCACCGGTAACAAGGGCCGCCGCGTTGGAAAGCGTGCGAACGTCGTTGAACCGGGGAGGCGCACTAAAGCTTGGAACCATTGGTGCAATGGCCGCGTCAGGCACATTGCGAAAGACGTTCGTGCCCGCCAGATCGGCTTCGATTACCTGTGCGATCTGTGGGCCAAGCGGATCAGTCGTGCCGCCCTGCCCGAAGAAATCGAGAATTGAGATGGGGAGTGGTTCAACCACTCCGCGATCCAGTGTCAACTTCAGGGGCTGTGACTGCGCGCGAGCTTCATCGGTCGGGGCAAGAAACGCCGCCAGACCGAGGCAGGCGGCACCGAAAACACGAAGGGCAAAAGACATCGTTATCATTGAAGCACCATCTGGGCTGGATCGAAGCGGATCACGATATCGCGCCACGCATTATACTTATTAAGCGGCAGCGAGAAGGGCTGGCACCGCAAATCCTGAAGCGCGGTACGTGCTCGGTCCACCGCGATCTGATAATCAGGAGGGATCGGGTTTGGCGATACAATGTCTATCGTTGCCTGGTTAACGAAACCATTCTGCCTGATCTCCGCCCGCATGGTGACAACCAGGCTACGCGCATTTGCAGAGAATGTATCAACTCGCCAGCAACGCCGAAGCTGATTCAGCACCGCCTGGGTTTCCCCTTGTGTCAAGCTGGCACCACGATTACCTCTACCACCATTACCTTGGCCGAAGCTGGGACCACTATTAGCTGACTGTGCCGCATTTGCGGCAGCACCAAGAATACTTGCCAAAGTTTGATCGCCACCAAGGAAACTGTCCTGCGGGGGCGCCACCGGAGCAGGCACCGTGCTGGTAAGAACATTGTTCGCACGGGTTTCGGGCGCGATATTGGCATTCAGATTTGCAAGTTGTTCGCGGCGAGCCGCGCGGTCGCGCTCGGCCTGTTGACGTGCTGCCTCTTCCTGTTGACGCGCTGCCTCTTCGCGCCTTTGGCGATCAAGTTGCTCCTGGGCAAGTCTTTGTTCTTCCAATGCCTTTAAGCGGCGGGCTTCATCGCGTTCACGCTGTATCTGAAGTGCCGCTTCCTGCTGCGCCTGGAGCTGTTGTGCCTCAAGCTGACGCAATGCAGCGAGTTCGCGGGCTCTGGCTTCAGCCAGTTCACGCTCGCGACGTTCAGCCTCGGCTCTGGCTGCCGCCTCCGCCGCTGCTCTCGCGCGATCCTGGTCCAGACGTCTGCGTCGATCCGCTTCACTGAGGGCTGCAATCTCGGCCTGACGGCGTTTCTCTTCGGCAAATTGTTGCGCCAGACGCTGTTGTTCTTCAGCAAATTTCCGGCGCGCTTCCTCTTCGGCAGCGCGTAATTCGGCTTCGGTTGGCGGCTGATTCGCACGCATCTGCTCGATCAGGGCGGCCATCAACCGGCGCTCTTCTTCAAGTTCGGCTTCCGTGAGCTGAAGATCGGGCTTCGGCTCAGAAGGTGCAGCTTCTACACTTCTCGAAGGTTCACGCTCTTCGTCACTGGCGACAGCAAGCGACCCACGCGGTTTGGGCATCGGGAGGGGTGTCGCAAGAGGCGCAGGATCTTCGGCCTTCGCAATCTCAACAGGTTCCTCTACCGCAGGGGCAGGTTGCGGTGCAGGTTCGGCTTTATCTTCGCCATCCCCTTCGGTCTCGGCAGGTTTCGGCGGTTCGTCAGGATCAGTGTCGATTACCGGCGCATCGAAGACACCGCGTGGTGGCTTGGGCGCAGGCGGAGCAATGGCGATCTGAACATCATCACCCGGAATCAGATCAGCGGGATCAACACCCTTGTCCTGGAGAGCAGCCGTGTCCAGCGCCAGAGGGTCAGGGGCTGGCGCAACCTCGACTTCGGAATCCTGAGAGGCTGATGGTTCGTCTTCCACTTCAGGAATCAAGTCTTCAACAGCAGGCGGTAGACGCATCACGAGTTCAGTGGCCGGTTTCGGTGGCTCAGGGACGGGAGATATTTCTTCAAGCGTGTCAAAAACCGGATCAGAATCGGTTAGGGTCGGCGCATTGGGCGCTTCAGGTGGTGTTCGCAATGCTGCGAGCGTCGAACGCGCCGGGGCGCGCGACACGATCGCATTATATTCATCAACGGAGATAATATCGACGGCAACCGGGCTGTCTGTCCCCACCGAAACCAATGGTTCGGGCGCACGCGCGGTCAGGAGCAGGAATAACCCGCCCACATGCAGAACCGCCGATACGATTACCCCGATATACGTCACGCTATACTCTCAACCCTTTCCGGCGGCGTTTCATTGCTCAATCGAACGATCAGGGGCGGCCTGTCCACCCGGATCGGTTACGAGGCCGATATTGCTGAAGCCTCCGGCATTCAATTGCCCCATCACTTCCATCACCCGCCCGTAGCCAACATCGCCATCACCACGAAGGAAAACGCGCTCATCGGCCCCACGTTCGGATGCAATCGCAGCAAGACGCCCGGCCAGTTCCTCCGCTATGACCTCATCGCCCTGAAGGTAGATGCGCCCTTCCGTATCAACATTGATCGTTACAGGCTCGCGTTGCTCGGTCGGCAGCGGATTTGCCGCCGTCTTTGGCAGTTTAACCGGCACACCGACCGTCAGGAGCGGTGCAGCGACCATGAAGACAATCAACAGCACAAGCATCACATCCACGAAGGGAGTGACGTTGATCTCGGACATGCGGGCATTCCGGCGCGATCCGCGCCGCCCCGAAGATTTACCCCGAACGGCGGCACCCATCAGCGCGCCCGCCGCTCAAGCTGTCGTGACAGCAACGTGGAAAACTCGTCGGCAAAGGCATCCAGCCGGTTCGACAAACGCGACGCACGGTCAGAAAGAAGATTGTAGGCAATCACTGCCGGAATAGCAGCAAGCAAACCCAATGCTGTTGCGAACAGTGCCTCGGCGATACCAGGGGCAACAACCGAAAGATTTGTGTTCTGGCTGACCGCAATAGCTTCAAAGCTGTTTTTGATGCCCCAAACTGTGCCGAAGAGGCCAATGAACGGTGCGATGGCACCGACGGTTGCCAGAAAACCCATCCAACTTTCAAGTTCTTCGGATTCACGGTCCACAGCGACAGACATTGTACGGTCAATCCGCTGGTTAGCCCCGGAAATCAGAGCTCCCCCTGCTTCAAAGGATCGTCGCCATTCTTTCATGCCGGCAGCAAATACCCGTTCGATTGGTGAGCGTTTATCATCAGGCAACCCTGTGTAGAGATCATCAAGCGATGCTCCCGACCAGAATTCATCTTCGAAGGATGCGAAGGCGCGCTTCATCTTCCGGTAGCGAATTATCTTTTCGATAATAATCGCCCAAGACCAGAAAGAGGCGAGCAAAAGAAGGATTATCACCGCTTGCACGACCCAGTGGGCGCGGGTGAATAGGCCAAGAACCGAAAAATCGATGCCGCCGCTCAGTGCGTCAACCGCCGTCGTTTCCATAATCAGATTATCCTCTCATACACCCGTAATGCGAGTGTCGCTTGCCGGTGGCGATGTAACGATAGAATTCAGCCCCAAGTGTGACAAAAATTGGACTCCGTCCAGCATTGTTGCCGTTCGGTCAGCGGGTGTTGCCCCCCGGTGCCAATGCCATCCGCACCCGCACATTCCGGGGCATCCGCATTGGCCGATCATTTTCATCAATCGTTGCACAAAGCACCTCGGCTTCCGCCATAACTTCAGCCCCGCGTATCACCCTCTGGTCGAGCACGAGACTCGCGGCTTTCAATTTTGTACACTGTGTGCAGACCATAAGTGAATCGTCGAATAACGCAGGACGGCGAAATTCAATATTTATCGATTTAACAACAAATCGTGTTCCATCAACCATAAGGGTTCGCTGGTTGAGGCCGAGAGCACGCAGATATTCGGTACGGCCCCGTTCCATCCACCTGATATAACTGGCATGATAGACGATGCCCCCGGCATCAGTATCTTCCCAATACACGCGTAGAGGAAGACGATGCAGGTGCCCATCCAGCGCACCAGAATCCGGGGCGGGATATTCAGACACGGGAGCCAGCCCGGCGCGGGTCAGTCGTTTCCGGGCGAACGGGTGTATTTCCGTGATTTTGCGCTGATGCGCTCGACCTCGTTACGCACAGCCGATTCGACCATAGTGGGAAGATTGTCATCGAGCCATTCGCGCAACATCGGGCGCAGCATCCCGCGAACCATACCTTCGAGGCTTTCCGAAGCACCATCGTCGCTAATCTTCAAAGACCCATACACCCGGCGCGTCGCATCGCCGCTCTCATCCGAAAGAGACGCAAGGGCGCGCGCAGAAATTTCTTCGCTCGTCATCGACACAAGCGCGGCAGGGTCAGCATAATCCACCGGATCGCGCTTCATCGCATCGCGCACAAGGCCACCGACAGTTTCCAAATCATCATCATCGGAACGATTTTCTTCGGATATTTCAGACGCAACAGCCATGCGTGTCGTGATCGCTTCGTCCTCGGCTTCAAGACTGCGGCTATAGTCCTCGTCAAAAACCGGCGGATCATCATGGTAGACATCAGATGCACCGTAGGTGTCCGAAAAGCCCAGTTCATCCACAAGATTATCGGACCCTTCGTTCACCTCTGTGTCATTAGTGATCGCAGGGTCGTCTGCTTTAGTGGCACTCGGTTCACTGGTAACGGGAGGGTCGCTTTCTGGCGCAGCAAAGATCCCGGTGGTTGCCCCGGTATCGGCCTCACCTTCCTCTTCACGCGTATTGAACGGTTGCTCAACCGAAGCATCATCACGGTCAGGCCGGGAGTAGGTATTAGCGGCAGTCGCAGCGGCAGCACCTAACCCGGCGATGGCCGCCAGGCCCGCAACACCATCAGTCTGCTCGCTGTTCCCGGTAGATACGGTTTCAGCAGGCTCGCTCCCGGAGGATACGTTCTCGCTGGCAGTGTCAGAAGATGGTTCAACCTCTGTGAGATTGCGTGAGATTGCAGCTTCGATATCTAAGGTTTCTGTATTGGATTCGATACCAGCTTCGGCTTCGGCTTCGGCTTCGGCTTCGGCTTCGATAGCTGATACCTTGAAAGTCACGTCGTTTTCAGCAGCATTTTGATCGACGGCATCCATCCCATCATCCAGAGGCGTCGTCAGATCAAGGACATCGTCACCTTCCCGATCGGCAATGGCATCCACTGTAATCTGCGCTTCTTCGATTTCCGGGCCTTTTTCTTCGGCCACCCCTGAAGCTCCGGGCTTATCGAAAGCACTCATGTAGCTATCGACGTCGGGTTCCTGATCCGGCCCGGTACCGGTGCGCAGAATTGACGCATCGTCTGTGCTGTCAGTGTCTTCCTTACTATCTTCGGCCGGATCGGTCAGTTCCAGCACGTCGGAAACTCCGGCATGAAGAATGGTATCTTCTTCTTGCGTGGCGATGTCAGCCTTTGGGGCGTCATCATCTTCCAGCATTGAAAAGTCTGGCATCGCATCCTTGTTAAGACGCTCTTCCAGTCCATCATCGAAAGAATCAATGCCCTCCGGCATTTTCAATGCATCAAGGTCATCTTCGTCACGATCATCCCCGTCGCTTTCGGCGCGTCTGCCCGCACGGGCGGCAAGGCTATTGATCCGCTCCCTCGCACTAAGGCGAGAGGTCGATTCGAGTTTGCTCTGCGCCCGCGTAAAGATGTCGGCCTGCGTCTTCTCAAAGTTCGCGGCATCATCATCCAGATCGTCGTTATCGCGTTCTTCAAAGGATTCAGGCGCGACAGGGGTATCCCTCGCATCCTGTTCAGCGGATTCACCCCGTCCGGTCGCACGGGACCAGAAGAGGCTGTCACGTTCGGGAAAAATCGATTCGTCGTCATCGCGATTCACAGCAACCGTATCGACAGAATCACCGAAAAATGCATCCTCGTTTTCCCGATCAACTGTATTTTCCCGATCAACTGTCGCTGCAGCCATGACCGGCATAGGCCCATCGTCAAGATGCGTGTCGTTATCATCGGAAGCAACAGCGTGATCCGAGGTTGAACGACCATCGCGCGTATCTTCTTCATCAATGATTCGGCGGATCGAGGCGAGGATATCTTCCATGCTCGGTTCGCGGGCGTTCGCAGTATCGCTCATGGCATTACTCCAGATATACCGCATCCCTGCGGTCAGAGAAGCGTCGCTTCCGTCACTCGCAATTCCGGGAAACCGGAGATCGCAAGCATTCCACACATTCAGTCAAACCAAGGATTAAGCATTTTTGGTTAACAGGCAATGTACCCTTCAAGGGCGCCACGGGAATCGCCATGCCGCTTCAGGGTTCTTCACTACACCATATGGCGACAACGGTTCCACATTGGCGATTCCACCCTTGTTACCGACGACAGGTTCAATGCCGAAGAACTCAGCATCAAGCAGGCCCATCGCAGATATAAGCGTGTAGGCAGCAACATTAAGCTGCCGAACTGAGTTAACCAGTGAAACCCGTGCGTTCAGCAATGCCTGCTCCGCATCCAGCACATCGATTGTCGCGCGTGATCCGACCAACAATTCCTCACGGATGCCATCAAAAGCCAACTTGGCCGCCAAAACCTGTTCCTTACCAGCCTCGATAGCCCCTCGCGCGGTTGCAAAACTCTGCCACGCAATATTGACAGTTCGCTGCACCTCACGCACGGCGGCATGATAATCTGCGCGACGCTGGTTGGCGACATGCTGAGCCTGGCGGATACGACTGTCCACCTGTCCGCCCTGGTAAATTGGTGCATTCAGCGTCAGATTCAGGGCTGCGGTGAGCTGATTGTTTCGCCGTGAACTAAACCCTTCGGTCGTATCGTTGATCTGACCGTTCAACGAACTGCCGAATTGGACGGTCGGCAGCTTGTCAGCATTGATGACGCGGATATTATAGACCGCCGCCCGCTCGGCAGATCGCGCTGCACGGATCGAGGGATGATAGGCCAACCCGATGTCTTCCGCCGCCTTCGCGCTGGCAGGAATTTCAGGTAAAAACTCCGGCGCATCGAGTGCGCCCGGCAAACGCCCAACAATAGCGCGGAAGCCTTCGGCGCTGGAGCGCAAGTTCCCGTCTGCCTGAATAACATCGAAATTCGCCGCAGCGACCCCCGCCTTGGTTTGCGCGACATCAGTGATCGTGACCTCACCCACTTCGAACCGGGCTTCGCTCGCCTTGAGTTCCTCCACAAGCAACCGGAGGCTTTCAACGGTCAGGTCGCGCACTTCCTTATCCCGCAACACGTCAAAATAAGCACTGACAGCGTTCAGGATCGTTGTTTGCTCTTGCAACGAAAGCTGTGCATAGGCTGAATCGATGTTGGCACGGGCTTGACTGACATTGTTTGCAGTACGCCCGCCATCATAAAGTGGAATGCTTCCATTAATGCCCAGCGACAGGGGCGCAGTCGTGGCATCATCGAATGGGTCAGGAACCCACACGCGACTCAACTGGTATTGCGATGTCAGATTAACTGTCGGCAGCCGACCCGCATTGGCGATGGCCACGCCTTCCCCCTGCGCCAACAAATTGGCACGGGCCGCATCTATCGTTGGATTGAAGAGATACGCATCCTCAACGACTTCAGGCAAGCTCTCCGCCAGCGCCGACCCCGCCGCCAACAGCGCGAACGCATGGATAGTCGCTCGCATCATACCCGTACCACGCATACCGCCCCCTCGCGTTTTCAGAACGCGAAAGCAGGTTTGGCCTCAAAACCGGGCAGGATCGGGGCCGTAGCGTCGAAAACCCACCGGGTAGCAACATCATCACCTGATTTGACGGATAACCGGGCCTGTCCGGTACCATTCTGCATCCATATGGCGATCAACCGCCCGTCTTCTGCAAGCTGCTCATAAAGAACGGCAGGGTCTGTTGCGATACCACCGGAAACGACGATTACATCATAGGGGCCTTCACCCGATGCCCCCCCGGCCAGAGGTTGATTCAGCATCACTGCATTGTCGATGGCAAGACTGGCAAGGTTGGCCTCGGCGGCGCTTGCCATGGCCTTATCCTCCTCCACCGCAATCACACCCCGGCACAGGCGCGCAATGATCGCGCTGGAGTAGCCAAGACCACTGCCAACATCCAACACTGTCTCCGACGGCCCAATCCCGGCAGCATCAAGCATCTTTGAGAAAGTGCGTGGAGCCAGCAAGGCACGGCCCTTGCCGAGCGGCACATCACGATCAACATACGCCACCGCGCGCTGGCTGGCTGGCACAAATGTCTCGCGTGGAATTGCGAGCATCGCGTCAATGATGTTGTGGCGGGTCACATCAGATGGTCGCACCTGACGATCGACCATCGCCTCGCGCGCTTCAGTAAAATCGAGCATCGTCTTTCCCGTACGAGAGCCGGTTGTATGACGATCATAACGACTGCGGGCGCGCCATTCCAGCAGCGATACGCAATCCGTGGCAATCGCGATATGAAAGACACTCCTGATACCTCATGGATCGCCATGGCGGGATCGCAGGGATACAGGTAATATGTCTTCCTGTTCGCCACTCCCAACCTGTCATCACTTACAGAACTACATCTACCGGGTGATACCGAGGAAGCCACCATGACCACCTCCATCGAAGAACATCTCGCCCATAACACCGCCGCAATCGACGATATGTCGGCACAGATGGCTCAACAATGGGCCGCAATCCGGCGGCTGGAAGCGCAGGTTGAGAGGCTGGCGAGGCTCGTGCAGGCAATCGGGGAAGACGGGCCGTCATTCGCAACAGACGATATGCCGCCCCCTCATTACTGATGTCGGGGAAACAGCGTGGCTCGCCCTCTGCCTACACCACTGACCTGGCCGGTCTGCCCAACGTCACTGGCGAATCACCGGTAATTTCGTACCGGATGGCTGTTCAGGGTAGCCAGCGCAACCCGGCACAGTTGGTACAGCTCAAGCTATCGGTCATTCAGGGTCAGTGAGTATTATTTCCTCATCATTCTGCACTGATGTATAAAAACAGGAGCGGCGGTTGGTGTGGCAGGCCGGGCCGGTTTGATCGACCAGCAGCAACAGGCAGTCGCGGTCACAATCAAGGCGCAGTTCAATGAGTCGCTGGATATGGCCAGAGCTTTCGCCCTTGCGCCAGTATGCCTTGCGTGAGCGCGACCAGTATGTAACGCGGCCTGTCTGCAAGGTTTCGGCTATGCTGTCAGCGTTCATCCATGCAAGCATCAAGACCTCGCCGGTATCATGCTGTTGTGCAATGGCGGGGAGCAAGCCATCGGCGTTGAAGGTCAGGGTTTTCGGATCGAAGGGCATGGGGCATTCCTGAACGGTAAGTGCAACTTATAACCGTGCCTTCACGAAACGCCAGTGCTGCGCTATATGGAAAGACTTGAAAAGGGGGAGACAGCAATGGCCGATGCGGTAGACCTTATCAGCCTTTACTCGAAGCGCATTCTTGCGTTGGCGGCGGATATTCCCCACGCAGAGCGCCTTAGCAACCCGCAAGGTAGCGCGATGAAACGCTCGCCGCTCTGCGGTTCAACCGTAACTGTGGATGTACGCATGGATCGCAACCGGGTCGCCGAATATGGACAGGACGTGAAAGCCTGCGCACTCGGACAGGCCTCCGCCGCGATTCTGGGCGAGAAAATTGTCGGGGCAACCCGCGAGCAACTCGTGGAAGGGCGTGATGCCCTGCGCGCAATACTCAAACAGGGCGTGGATGCGCCGGAAGGCATGTGGTCCGCGCTCGAAGTGCTGACCCCGGCAAGAGACTACAAGAACCGCCATGCTTCAATCATGCTGGCATGGGACGGGGTGCTTGAAGCAATTGATGGAATCGGTGTGGACGTCTGCGCCGAAGGATAGTGATCGCCAAAATCCGGGGCGGCACACTACGCGAGGTCGTCCAACCCCTCGCGGAATCGCTTTGCATTTTGTGTGTAATGCGCGGCTGTTGCTGCGCAACGCTGGATTTCCGCTTCGGAAAGATCACGAATCGCTTTGGCTGGTGATCCAAGGGTGAGTTTCCCGGCCTCAACCACACGCCCCTCAGGAACGAGTGACCCGGCCCCAAGCAAGGCGCCCGCCCCGATCCGCGCGCCATTCAGGATCGTCGATTTCATCCCGATAAGTGCTCCTGCACCGATATGACATCCATGGATCATGGCCAGATGCCCCACAGTCACGTCTTCCTCCAGCGTCAGGGGAAAACCGGGATCGGAATGCAGGACAGAACCATCCTGAACATTACAACGCGGACCTATCGTCATCGGTTCGTTATCGCCGCGCAGTACCGCATTGAACCAGACGCTAGCCCCCTCGCCCAGAATGACATTGCCGATCACCACCGCCGAAGGCGCGATCCAGGCAGTCGGGTGTATTTGTGGCGATATACCGTCCAGCGCGTAGATCATGCACTCATCTCCCCTTCCATTCGGGCCACCAAACCATCAAGGCCAGTATTGCGGCGATGCAGGCGCAGGCGTTCCGCTGTCAGAATTGCGGCAAGCTGTGTTGCACATTTATCGAGATCATCATTGACCAGAACATAGTCATATTCGCGCCAATGGCTGATTTCATCCATTGCCTTGGCCATACGACGCGCAACAGTGGCATCATCATCCTGTGCGCGTGTTTTCAGACGGCCTTCGAGGGTACCAACCGATGGGGGCAGGATGAAAACGCTGACCACATCGCCCTGCATCGCCAACTTGATCTGCTGTGCGCCTTGCCAATCGACATCGAACAAAACGTCGCGCCCTGCTGCAAGGGCGTTTTCGACCGGCGCACGCGGCGACCCGTAGAAATTGTCGAACACCCTGGCGTGCTCCAGCATCGCGCCATCATTGACCATCCCATCGAATGTCTCGACACTCACGAAGTGATAGTCGATCCCATCCCTCTCCCCAACGCGCGCGAGGCGGGTCGTGGCAGACACAGAAAGGTCAAGGGCTTCGTCAACCGCAAGAAGATGACGGGAAAGCGTCGTCTTTCCCGCCCCTGAAGGCGACGAAAGGATAAAGAGCAATCCGCGCCTTGGCATCGTCTCGAACGTTTCAACAGCCCCAAGAACGGGCAGGATTGCGGCTGGAGGCTCATTCGACATTAGCGGCCTGCTCCCGTAGTTGATCAATAACGGTTTTCAGATCGAGACCGATTCGCGTCAGGGCGTCAGTGACAGATTTCGAGCACAGCGTATTCGCTTCCCGATTGAACTCCTGCGTCAGGAAATCGAGTTTCCGACCAACCGGAACGCCCGCCGTCATAAGATCGTGCGCTGCTGCGATATGCGCCCCCAACCGATCAATCTCTTCTCTCACATCGGCCTTCATAGCGAGGATCGCAACTTCCTGTTCCAAACGACCGGAATCAAGACCTGCTTCATCCTGCATCAAATCGCGTATCTGTCTCGCAATCCGATCGCGTAAAGCATGTACCGCCTCTCCAGAACAACCTTCAGCGTCCTGCACCAATGATTCAATCTGAATCAGATGTCCGGCAATGATACGCTTCAATCGTGCGCCTTCGTCTTCACGGGCCTGTACGAGCATAGCAAGAGCAGTTTCAAATCCGGCCTTCACCGGATCAGTCAAAGCGCCGATATCCGGTTGTTGCGCCCGACCACCGTTTGCATAGGAAAGAAGGAGTGGGACCAATGCTTCCCCCGTTACCGGAGCAAGTGACAATCCAGTGTCAGCGGCGGTTTCCCGTGTTTCGCGCAGAACGTCGATAACGGACCGGATTGCTTCGGGTTCTGGCCTGCCTATCCCCGAAGCCCGCTCGCTGGATATTGATAATGAGGCATTAACTGACCCACGCACCAAAACAGCACGCGCAAGGGATCGAAGAACACCATCCAATGCTTCAAAACCCGCAGGAAGCCTGATTTTCAGGTCTAAACCACGCGCATTGACACTACGCAGTTCCCAGCGCCAGCTTACCTCTGCATTCAGACCTTCGAAGGCCGCGAATCCCGTCATGCTTTTCATCGCGCGGACCCTATCGCGACACCCCATCCACGTCCATCGGAACCACCTCGTCAATTTACAAGCGGCTTCACGCAACCTTTTCCGGCTCGGGATGTATAAAAATGAAATGGCACGGGGGTTGCGAACTGTTTTTCAAGTTTCGTTTCACCCCGACTTGTCCTATTATGGGGATATGTCAGGCGATGGTTGGACCGGGGGGGTCTGATCTCGGACGACATGAGGTCGTCAGTGTGAGGCGTGTAATCCTGCCCTGATGACCCGACGAGGCCAACAAGTATGAAACATCCGAAAACACGCGCACTTTACGATTACTGGAACTCCATCCGCGATGGTCGCCTTGCGCCGTTTCGCAGTGAGATAGAACCACGAGAGATCGCGGCGCTGCTCGACAGTACCTTTATCCTCGAAGCGCAAAGCCGTGACTCTGTGCGCTTCCGTCTTGCAGGCACACGCTTGTGTGAGAATTTCGGGATGGAACTTCGCGGAATGAGCGCCCTTGCACTCTGGCATGGAGAATGTCGCGCGAAGGTGCGCGACGTGATGCATCGGGTCGTCGCCGAACCCTGTATCGGTCATGTTACATGCACGGTCGAGAACCGGGGTGGATTCCATTATCAGGCCGAATTCCTCTACCTACCGCTCCGCTCGGATATGGGCGAGATGACGCGAGTTTTGGGCTGCGGCTATTACATGGGTGAAGAAAAAGCCTTTGCCCGGCTTTATGATCCGATTCATCACTGGGTTGACCGGGTGCGCTTGTTCGAACTGACTGGCGACAGTTTTGAAGGTGTGGGAACCGGGCCAATGTTTGGCCGTCGGTCAAGCGACGGATCGCGGGATGTGCGGCTGGAGCCACTTGCGCTGGCCGGAGGGCCAGAGCGCGGAACGCCGCCTGAATTAAAAACGATCGACGGGGGCGCGCCCCGCCGCCTGTCGCGTAATGAAGAAGAGCGTGACCGTGGACATTTGCGACTGGTGAAATCCGACGCCGGGTGATCACGATCAGGAAGAAGCGGCGCGGGTAACAAAATCGTTGAGTTCTCCGTAGCCGGTCTTCCGGCGTACATAACGCAAGCCAAGGCGATCAGCCGCCGCGCGAGCCTTTGCATCGAGCACCGGGTCATCGGTTTGCGCAAGATGTACAACGCGATCATAATTCCCGAAATACATCTCAAGTAATTCAGGATGCCGATCGAGGCCCAAGCCCTTCCAGAGCAGCGTATCGAACTGGCGGGCGAAGAAATCCGTCAGGAAAAGTGCGCCAATCTCCTCTTCCGAGCGAGAGGCAAAGGCATCGAGACCGTCAAAGAATGCGTAGCAATGCGGCCCGGCGATGCGCGTCACACCCTCTTCCTCGCAAACCTGGTCAAGCAATCCGCCGGTCCCGCAATCGGCGTAGACGACGTGAACATCCTGAATACCCCGCGAACGGGCAGCCTGGACCTTTGCCCTGACGGCTTCGGGAATACGCTCCGGGTGATTATGCAATGTCGCTGGCAAACATTCGAGCGCCATCCCCGTCAAATCGTTGATCTCAATGATCGCGAGGATTTCACGGGCAAGTGCCCCACACGCTATCAAAAGCGTACGGGGCAATGATTTCGGGGACGTCGGTATGACAACGGAGCGCAAGGAAAGCGCTTCGTCTGTCAAACTTTCCGGCGGCAGTGAAATACTCTCCACCGTTCGGTCCCGACGTGTTTTGCCGCGCCTCATCCTGCGCCTATTGGTTATGCAACCGCTGCGCCATGTATTCCTTCGCCGTTTCCACAGCGACAGCCGCGTCGCGGCAATAGGCGTCGGCACCAATAGCCTTGCCGAATTCCTCGTTCAGCGGCGCGCCACCAACGAGAACGACATAGTTTTCGCGGATACCCTTGGCCTTCATCTCATCAATGACGACCTTCATGTAAGGCATCGTTGTAGTCAGCAGGGCAGACATGCCAAGAATATCAGCATCTTCCTTGTCGAGCGCCTCCAGATAATTCTCGACGGGATTATTGATTCCCAGATCGACAACCTCGAAACCGGCCCCTTCCATCATCATCGAGACAAGGTTTTTGCCGATGTCATGGATGTCACCCTTCACAGTACCGATGACCATCTTGCCCTGTTTCGGTGCGCCGGTCTCGGCCAGCAGGGGCTTTAGGATACCCATACCGCCCTTCATCGCATTGGCGGCGAGCAAAACCTCCGGCACAAACAGGATACCGTCGCGAAAATCGATCCCGACGATCCGCATTCCCTCGACAAGCGCTTCCGTGAGTACCTTGTAAGGCTCCCAACCACGCCCAAGCAGAATATCCACGCCTTCAAGGATCTCATCCTTGAGACCGTCATAGAGATCGTCGTGCATCTGTTGCACAAGTTCCTCGTTACTCAGCTCACTGAGAACGATATCATCTTCCTCGTCGGACATGGTCGCTCCATCCGAATTTCAGGCACACGGCGCGCCTTGCTACATCAAAACGCTAGGGCAGTCAGACCACAAAACTGTGCCATGCGCGACCCCTCGTCGCGATAAATCGACCGGAGACGCCAACATGCTTGGCTAGGCAGCACGAGGCGTGTATCGGTTCATAACACGCAACCTTTAAAGAGGGTAAGATGCCGCTCGATCGCGACAGTCTGACGATGGAGCGTCTGCGCCCGGTCATCACCTTTGTCATTATAATCTGGGTGATTCAGGTTATCAATTTTGCGCTTGGATATATGCCGAACGTCTGGTTTGGGCTGGAGCCACGCGATTTCGGGGGGTTGGTCGGGATTCCGGCCTCTCCACTACTGCATGGCGGGTTCAGGCACGCAGCAGCGAACACCGTTCCCCTGCTGATGCTGGGCGGAATGGCCGCGATGGCGTCGCCAAAGCGGTTTATCGAAGCGTCGCTCATCATCGTCATCGTGGGCGGGGCGCTCGTCTGGCTTCTCGCGCGCGGGGGAAACCGGGTGCATGTGGGCGCAAGTGGCCTGGTTTTCGGGTATTTCGGCTATATCGTTGCGCTGGGCTTCGTGGAGCGCAGTTTCAGGGCGATTTTCGCGGCGGCGGCAGCAGCGATGCTTTATGGCGGATTGATTATGGGTGTCCTGCCAAACGATCCGCGCATTTCATGGGAATCGCATCTTTTCGGCGCATTGGCGGGCGTGGCGGCGGCATGGATGCTGCGTACCGATAAGGGTGCGACGCCGCATGTGAGTTGATAGTATCGGGTTTTGTCATTCCCATGCATGGGAATGACAAAAAATACTGGCAAATCAAAGTAATTCGCCCATTCAGGAATAACGGCTCAGCAAGCCCGTTTGCGGCGGGAGCGGCGCTCGCGTGTCGGAGCGGCAACATCCCCCGTTCCATCATCCGCCGATGAGAAATCCCCAAGTATCTCGCGGATTTTGTCGAGGGACGGGCGCTCGCCGGGAATATGTTCTTCCAAGGCAGCCCGCATTGCCTTGAGATGGGGATTACGGGTGCCACAACACCCACCGATCAGCCGCGCCCCTGCATCACGGGCAAGACAAGCATATGCGGCCATGGTTTCGGGTGTGCCATCATATTCGATTGCCCCGTCCACGTATTTCGGGATGCCCGCATTGGCCTTGGCAATAACGATTGCGTCGGGAGCGGCCTCGGTCAGCCCCAATACCGTGCGCATCAGATCGGGCGCGCCGGTGCCGCAATTCGCGCCGAACGCCAGCGGCTTCTGTGCGAATTTTTCCTGCATCCCGGCATAGGCAGAGGATGTAACGCCCATCATGGTGCGCCCCGCAGAATCGAAACTCAACGTCCCGCACAAGGGCGCCCCAATGTTGGAAGCGGCTTCAGCAATGGCGGCCATTTCCTCTTCGGACGAAATCGTTTCGGCCCAAAGAACATCAGCACCACCTTCAATCAGTGCCCTGCCCTGTTCCTCAAATGCCGAAACAGCATCGGCGTGGCTGAGTGGGCCAACAGGCTGCATCAATTCGCCGGTTGGGCCTATCGAACCGGCGACGATAATCTCGCGATCCGACGCATCAGCAACTTCGCGTGCGATTTCAGCGGCGCGCTTGTTGATCTCGTGAACCCGATCCTGTGCGTCGTGCAGTTTCAGGCGATAGGACGTGCCACCAAAGCTGTTGGTCAGGATCACATCCGAACCACTGTCGATGAAACCCTTGTGCAATGCCCGGATGCGGTCAGGGAACTCAAAGTTCCATAATTCCGGGGCATTACCAGCCTCCAGTCCCATGGCGAAAAGATTGGTGCCAGTCGCACCGTCAAGGAGCAACCAATCGCGGGTTTCGAGCAGGCGGGTCAGACGGTCGGTCACGGGTTTCTCCGAAACAATTAGGATATAAGAAAATCCTTATATTATTCTTCAACCATACGCAACCGCGCTTGCAGGTCTTCAAGAACATGCAAACGGATGGCAGCAGAGAGATTAAGGTCGTCCTGCCCTCCCCGCAGACGGGCGGCATCAATTCGTTCGGCAAGGGCGTTCACGGACATACCTTCACGCCCGGCGCAATCCTGAAAAGCCAGCCAAAACGCCGGTTCAAGTGAAACGCTGGTTCTGTGACCCGCAAGGGTGAGGGAATGCTTTCGCATCCCGGTCATCAAGCAGATACGGGCTGTGGCTCTGCCACCGTGGTCTCAAGTGGCTCATCCGGTTCGACAGCGCGCAGGTCAGTGAATTGCAGACGGGCAAGACGGGCGTAGAGGCCGCCCTCGGCCACCAGCTCATCATGGGTTCCCTCAGCAACGATGCGGCCTCCGTCCATGACAAGTATGCGGTCAGCACTTTTCACGGTGGCGAGGCGATGGGCAATGACGAGTGTAGTGCGACCTGTGGACAGGCGTTCAAAAGCATCCTGCACGTCGCGCTCGCTCTGGGCATCGAGAGCAGAGGTCGCCTCGTCCAACAGCAGGACGGGGGCATCGCGCAGGATCGCACGGGCAATGGCGATACGCTGTTTCTGACCACCGGAAAGCATCACACCGCGCTCGCCGACATGGGTTTCATACCCTTCAGGAAGGGCTTCAACGAAATCATGGGCAGAGGCAGCTTTTGCAGCTTCGCGCACTTCTTCGCCACTCGCATCAGGTCGGCTGAAGCGAATATTGTCGAACACTGAGGCGGCAAAAATCGCCGGTTCCTGCGGCACTACAGCAAAGCGGGACCGCACGGCCTTCGGATCAGCGGTATCGAGAGAGACACCATCGAGCTGGATGCGCCCTTCAGCGGGATCGTAGAAACGTTGAAGCAGATGAAACAGGGTCGTCTTGCCCGCCCCGGACGGGCCGACAACCGCAACCGTCTCACCGGGCGCAATGTGTAAGGATATACCGCCTAGCGCCTGCTCGCCTGGGCGGCTGGGGAAGCTGAAGGAAACATTATCAAAAACGATGTCACCCTGCGCAGGCACAGGCAGGGACACAGGATTCACGGGGGGGAAGATGTCGGCTTCTGCGTCGAGGATTTCGACCAGCCGCTCGGTCGCCCCTGCCGCTTGTTGGGCCTGTGTCCAGATTTCAGTCAACGCGCCCACCGCCCCCGCGACGAGAACAGCATAGAGGATAAACTGGCCCAACTCTCCCGCACTCATCGCACCAGAGATCACATCCCTTGCGCCGATCCACATGACGCCAACAATGCCGGTAAAAATCAGAAAGATCACCACAGCCGTCAAAAGCGAGCGTGCCAAGATCCGCTTGCGCGCCGCTTCGAAAGAGCCTTCGGTCGCCTCGGCAAAACGCAGGCGTACCGCATCTTCCTGCGTATAGCTCTGGACATCGCGGATGCTCGACAGGGTCTCGCCTGCAATGGCTGAACTTTCGGCCAGCCGATCCTGTGCATCGCGCGAGAAGCCGCGCACCTTTCGCCCGGCAATGACGATGGGAATGATTATGAGCGGCACAGTCAGCAGAACCAGCGCGGTCAACTTAACGCTGGTGAAAAATAGCATCACGATTCCGCCGACAAGCAATAGCAGGTTCCTGAGCGCAATCGAAACCGAAGAGGAAACGAGACTCTGTATCAGGGTCGTGTCGGTCGTGATCCGCGAAAGCGTCTCACCTGTACGAATTGTCTCAAAGAAGCGCGGCGACATGCCGATGGCATGATCGTATACCGCGCGCCGCAAGTCAGTAACAACCCGCTCACCAAGGCGCGAAACGAAGTAGAAACGCAGGGCCGTAGCAAGGGCCAGCGCAGCCGCAACACCGATCAGGGCGATGAAATACTTATCAATATATTCTGCTTTTTCCGGGTCGAACCCAAGGTCAATAACCCGACGCAAGGCAATTGGCATTGTGAGCATGAAGCCCGCCGCAGCCAACAGTGCCAATGTCGCCGCAGCGACATGCGCCTTGTAAGGCCGAAAAAACGGGAGCAGACGACGCAATAGCGATATTTTTCTGCTCTTCGCGCGCTCGCCGCTGTCGTCCATCACTCTCAATCCTGATAACCAATTCAATATTGGGTGAAGTCGTAGCAAGAGGCGCTACACGCCACAACGGTGCATATTGCACGCTCTCACACGATCAGGAGAGAGAAAAGGATCAGGCCTCTGTACGGCGGCGGCTGCGCCCGCCACCCCGGCGCCCGCCAGTGGATGATTTCGACGCTTCGCCAGCAGCCTCGGCAAAGGTTGCCTCGCCTTTCTCAACTGCTTCCATCATCTTGCAGTGCTTGATCCACGCCGACCCGTTGGGATCGTTGCCCATCAGGAAATTGGCGGCGCGGATCGCCTCCATCTCCTGCGGGCGAACCGGATTCATTATGGCGGATGTCATGCCCGCAGCAATGGCCATCGGCAGGAACGCGCCGTTGATACCGTGCCGGTTTGGCAGACCGAAGGAAATGTTCGACGCACCACAAGTGGTGTTGACGCCCAACTCATCGCGCAGACGGCGCACGAGGGTGAACACCTGTTGACCCGCAGTTGACATGGCCCCGATAGGCATAACCAGCGGATCGACGACGATATCCTCTGGTTTGATACCGTGATCTGCGGCGCGTTCGACGATCTTTTTCGCCACGGCGAAACGCACCTCCGGGTCTTCGGAGATTCCCGTGTCATCGTTGGAAATCGCAACGACCGGAACATTATATTTTTTGACGAGGGGCAACACGAGTTCGAGCCGTTCCTCTTCACCCGTCACGGAATTGAGGAGGGGGCGGCCTTCTGCCGCCTCCAATCCGTTCTGCAAAGCACCGGGAACGGAACTATCAATGCAGAGCGGTACATCGACAAGCGCCTGAATTCGCGTAATCAGCTCGCGCATCAGAGGGGGTTCAACGAAGTTGTTGTCTGCATAACGGGGGTCTTCGGCCATCTTGTTGGAGAACACCGCGCCAGAATTCACATCGAGAACCGTCGCCCCGCACGCCACCTGTTCAAGCGCGTCTTTCTCAACAGTCGAGAAATCGCCCTGCTCCAGTTCAGCGGCCAGTTTCTTGCGGCCCGTGGGGTTGATCCGCTCGCCAATGACGCAGAACGGTTCGTCGAAACCGATCACAACAGTCTTGGTCTTCGACTCGATGACAGTACGGGTCATGGGCGGGAACTTTCGGTCAAATTAGAGGGAGGTCGAAGGTCGCGATATGCCAATCATGGCGGATACGGCGATTACTCGCGGTCGCCATTTTCACCAATCCATTCAGCGGTCTTTCCAATCCCGCCGAGCGGGAAGAAGTGGACGTGGGTGATATTGAAATCAGGGGTTTTAGCCTTGTGCAGGGCAAGCTCGGTAACAAACTCGTCCGGCTTGAAAGGCAGCAGCAGCTTGGTCGCATCCGCCGCGCGCCGTTGCAGGACACGCAGGGAGGGGCCAACGCCACAGGCAATGGCGAACTTTATCATCGTTTGAAGTTTTGCCGGTCCAGCGACGCCGATATGAATGGGAATATCAATGCCTTCAGCGCGCAGGCGGTCTGCCCATTCGATTACCGGGCCTGCCTCGAAACAAAACTGGGTAGCAAGCGCCATCTCCGCATCGCTTGAACCAGAGAATTTCTGCTTCCAACGCAGGGCGTCCATGACATTCGTATCGGAGCCGTCCGGGTCGATGTCTTTATTGCCTTCCGGGTGCCCGGCGACATGCAAACGCTTGAAGCCCTTCGCGCCAAAGAGACCGGTCTCCAGCATATCCATTGACGATGCTAATGTGCCATGTGGATTGTCAACGCCACCCGCAAGCAAAAGCGCCTGCTCAACGCCTGCCTCACCCTGATAGCGGTCAATCCAGTCTTCGAGCATCGCGGCATCAGCGATGATACGAGCGGGAAAGTGGGGCATGACTTCAAAGCCATCTGCCGACAGCCGTTTTGCCGTCGCAACCATCTCTTCGATGGGCGTGCCTTCGATATGGGCGATATAGACGCGGGTGCCAGGCGCAAGGATCGCCTTGAAATCCTCGACCTTCGCAGCCGTGCGGGGCATCACTTCGATAGAGCAACCCTCCAGAAAGGCGGCCACGGCACGACGCTCGGCATCGTTGCGTGTGACGTTCTTGTCCTGAGAGCCAAAAAGTGCGGAAAGAAGGGCCATTATGGTCGCTCCCGAAAAAGGGGTTCGCATCAGGTTGGGGCGTTGCCGCCCGACTCAATCAAGGCTTTCAAGGTATCCCGATCGTATTCGGTATCCAGACGTATCGCTTCGGCTTCCACCAACGCCTCCAGATCGTCGCCTTCAATGGCGTAGGGTTCACCGCGCCGCCATTCAGCGAGGTAATCATCCGTGCTTGCCGCTCCGGTCTTCATTGCGGCGCGGTCGATAGCCTGCTCGAAGCGTTCGGGCAGTTGACGCTTGGCGGTCTTTCGACCGGCTTTCACAATGACCTGGGCGGGCATATCGCGCCAGTAGACGACTGTAACCTGCGGCATCTCTTATTCTCCCGATCCTTTAACCCGCATACCGCCGACACATCGCAACAGATGCATCACCTACGACTTCGTGCATGTGAATTACGACAGTGAAAGAACCCTTAGCATAAAATATGTATTTACACATAAAGAAATCTTGATATTGTTCTTTTTAACTCTAACGGAGACTGTTGCCATGACCCTCACCTCATCAGATCACATTGCACTGTCCTTCGAATTGTTTCCGGCGAAAGACGAATTGACCGATGCAGGACTGCGCCGGTGCGTGCGCGCACTCACGCCGCTCAAGCCACGCTTCTTTTCCGTCACCTATGGCGCGAACGGATCGGATCAGGCACGCACGATCGACACCATTCAAACCTTGCGCAGCGACCGAATCGGCGTACCCGTAGCCGGGCATCTGACCTGTGCGGGAGCCTCGCAAGCGGATGTGATGAACGTCGCGCAGACTTGTGAAGCGGCGGGGGCAAAATGGACTGTCGCCCTGCGCGGGGATGGCGAAAACGGGGCCGGAGGAGCATTTTTGCCGCATGATTGCGGTTTTGCTTCAACTGCCGATCTGGTGGCCGCTCTACGCCAGCAAACCCGGATGCGGATCGCGGTAGCGGGCTATCCTGAACCGCATCCTGATTCGCATGGGCAGGCGGCGGATATGGAGCACCTGAAACGTAAGGTGGATGCAGGGGCGGATGCGATCATTACCCAGTTCTTCTTCGATAACGAAATTTTCCTGAGATACGTTGAAGCGGTCAGAAAAGCCGGGATTGATGTTCCGGTCGTGCCGGGCATTATGCCAATCCGCGATTTCGGGAAAATTGCCAATTTCGCAAAACGGTGCGGCGCATCAATCCCGGATCGGCTGGCGGATCGTTTTGCGAAGGCAAAGAAACGAGGCGCGACCAGAGAGCTGGCCCTGGCGGTCTGCGCAGGCCAATGCGACGAACTGCGGGATGAGGGCGTTCGGGCCTTCCATTTCTATACCCTTAACGATGCGACCCTGACGCTCGGCACTTGTCAAGCGCTCGGCCTTGATCCGTCGAATCCGGTCGATGGTGGCGGGATCGACCGAGGCGAGGAAGAAATCCATGAATCAATCAGCGCATGATGCTTTGACGCTTGGTAAAGTCCTGATAGGCTAATTCCAACGAGATAGGGTGCTGCGCATTTACAGCGCCTGTTTGAATGGAATTGTGATGGCTGCGCGAAGTCCGTTGTGACTGGCGCGCGTTATCGCATGTCAAGGGGATGAACTGTGGCGCCACCGCGCGACGGATCGCCCGGTTTGTCGTCGCCCGCACACGGGCACGCGCCGGGCTTGGACAGGCCGTTGGACACCAACGGACCGGGGCAGAAAAAGAGAGAACGACGACCGCCCCAGCGACGGGGCGGACGGTTCGATCATATCTACGCTGCACTTGATCTTGGCACGAATAACTGTCGCCTGCTGATCGCGCGTCCGGATGGAGACAGCTTTCGCGTTCTTGATGCCTTTTCGCGTGTCGTAAGGCTGGGCGAAGGCGTGGATCACACCAATCGACTGAACGAAGCCGCGATGGACCGTGCCATCGAAGCACTGCACATCTGCGCCGAGAAGATGAGCCGCAGGGGCGTCACCCGTGCGCGCGCGATTGCGACCGAAGCCTGTCGCAGGGCGGATAATGGCCTGGAATTCGTGGCGCGTGTTCAGCGTGAGACAGGTTTAACCCTTGATGTGATCGGGGCAGGAGAGGAAGCACGGCTTGCGGTGGCCGGATGTGCGCCCCTGTTCGACACCCGCCGCGAATGTCTGCTCGTCTTTGATATAGGGGGGGGCAGCACAGAGCTTGTCTGGATTGACCTGAGTGAGATGCCCAAAGCGCGGCGGCGTGACATTTTGCTGGGGGTTCAGACCGAAGGTGTAGACGATGCGCGGCTGGCACTCGATATAAAAACCCTTTCCCAGAACGCGCATTGGACCTCACTGCCAGTTGGTGTTGTCACGTTGGCAGAACGCTTCAAAACACTGACCAACGAACGCGAACGCTTCGATGCGATGAGCGATTTCACCAAATCACTGATCGCCCCCTTTGCCGCGACCGGGGCCGGGGCGACGGAAGATAGATTGCTGCGGATGCAATTGCTTGGGACGTCGGGAACCGTGACGACGCTGGCCGGGGTTCACCTCGATCTGCCACGTTATAACCGCTCAATGGTCGATGGATTGTGGATGCGGCGGCTCGATCTTTCAGCCCTGATCGACAATCTTCTGACAATGAATCAAAGACAACGATCAACAATCCCCTGTATCGGAGACGACCGCTCGGAACTCGTGATTTCGGGGGCGTCGATCCTGAGCGCGATCCTGCATTACTGGCCAACGGAAAAGCTGCGTGTAGCGGACCGGGGGCTGCGTGAAGGATTGCTCTATGGCCTGATGAACAGGGAGGATGCGTTGCAAAGGGCATCGGTAGAACCATGAAAAAGCCGATGAAGGGCGATTCCGGGCGTGGCCAGCGCCATTTGCACGAAAAGGTCAAGACGGCGAAGGGGCGTAAGCTATCCTCGAAGTTATGGCTGGAACGGCAGTTGAACGACCCTTACGTCAAGCGCGCAACGGCAGAGAACCGGCGATCCCGCGCCATCTACAAGCTGATGGAAATTGATGACAAGTTTCGCTTTCTGGCGCCGGGAAAGCGCGTGGTTGATCTGGGCTGTGCGCCGGGCGGATGGTGCCAGATTGCCGCCGAAAGGGTAAACTCGACCGGCGAGAACGGCAGGGCGCAGGGCTTTGTTCTGGGCGTGGACCTTCAGGAGGTCGAACCAATTGCGGGCGTCGCGCTTATGCATCTCGACTTTATGGATGAGGGAGCCGACGACAAGGTAAAGCAGGTTCTGAACGGTCCAGCGGATGTTATTCTTTCGGATATGGCCGCCTCCTCCACCGGACACCGACAGACAGATCACATTCGCATCATCGCCCTGTGCGAGGCCGCCGCATTGTTCGCACAGGACACACTCAATGAAGGCGGGGTATTCGTGGCAAAAGTGCTGCGAGGGGGGGCGGATGCAGAGTTACTGACCCAACTGAAGCGCGATTTCACGAATGTGCGGCATTTCAAGCCGGGTGCGAGCCGAAGCGACAGCGCAGAAATCTATCTTGTTGCACAAGGATTCCGGGGCGAAAGCGCGCGGGGGCGGTAACTTTCTTGCAAGGCCATACATACTGACCTAGATAATTCCGAGGGAAACACTCGGCTAAACGCGAAAAGTGGCTTCATGACACGTCTTGCGCTCAAAGGATTGGTTAAGGATTACGGCGACACGGTTGCCGTGCGTGATGTGTCGCTGGACATCGCGCCGGGGGAGGTCGTGTGTCTGCTTGGGCCTTCCGGCTGTGGGAAATCGACGACGCTGCGGATTGCAGCGGGGGTCGAACGGCAATCGGGGGGGAGCGTCCTGATTGATGGAGAGGTGGTTTCGGATGCCGAGCGGCACGAACCGCCTGAAAAACGATCAATCGGATTGATGTTTCAGGATTTCGCCCTGTTCCCGCATTTGCGCGTACTCGACAATGTTGCTTTCGGGCTGAACGGACATAGCCGGAGCGAACGCAAGCGGATCGCGCGCGAATATCTGGACCGGGTCGAGATGGCCGCACATGCCGACAAGTATCCGCATGAATTGTCGGGGGGCGAGCAACAGCGGATTGCGCTGGCGCGGGCGCTGGCGCCGAAACCGCGCGTCATGCTGATGGATGAACCGTTCTCTGGCCTCGATAACCGATTAAGGGACGAGGTGCGCGATGCGGCCCTTTCGGTGTTGAAACAGGAAGAAGCGGCTGTTTTGCTGGTGACGCACGATCCCGAAGAGGCATTGCGGATGGCCGACCGAATCGCGCTGATGCGGGATGGAAAGATTGAACAGGTTGGTGCCCCCTATCACATCTACAATAACCCCAAGGACCGGGCAGCAGCAGCGTTCTTTTCCGATCTGAACGTCATTCATGGATCGGTACGTTCGCGGCAAACGGATACGCCCTTCGGATTATTCCTGACACCGGGGCTGGTGGATGATGCGGATGTGGAGATTATCGTGCGCCCGCAGCATCTGCGGATAGATCTGGATGAGGGACGCAAGCCTGAGTCGAGCGCGCGAACAGGGGTGGCCGCACCGGGAACCGTGCAGCGCGCACGGTTTATGGGGTCTGAAAGCCTGATCGAAGTAAGTATGGACCATGACGGATCGGTGCTGCGCGCGACAGTACCGGGGGTCTTTACGCCAGCGGCTGGCGAACGGGTCTGGCTGTCGCTGAAACGTGAATCATGCCACCTTTTTCCCTGTGCGGCGCAGAGCAAGGTCCGCTCGCCCTACGTGCATGGAGACAGCGCATCGACCTGACTTTGAGGTGATTACGGGGCAAGCCAGTGTTTTCCCTTTAATGCGGGAAGACAAGCCCTTATGTGTGAGGGCAAGACGGCTCGCGACCCTTGTGATTACGAGCGTCATTTATGGACTTGGGAGGTCATCGATGGGTGGCATCAGCATCTGGCAACTCGCCATTGTCGGCATCCTCGTGGTGCTTCTGTTTGGTCGGGGTAAGATTTCCGAACTGATGGGCGACGTCGCGAAGGGAATCAAAAGCTTCAAGAAAGGCATGAAGGACGACGATGACGACGCGATTGATACGGCGCGCACCGAGCGTGTTGCATCCGATAACGTCGTAGTTGATGGTCCCGCAGAGCCTATCGACGTCACGCCGCAAAAGGAACGCGACAGCGCCTGAGGCGCGTCGCCCTGAAGGACGCGCATGTTCGGTAATTTCAGTCTCCCGGAGCTTCTGGTCGTCGGTGCTCTCGCCCTGATCGTGATCGGGCCGAAGGATTTACCGCGCATGATGCGGTCGGTGGGCAAATTCGTCGGGCAAGCGAAAGGGCTGGCGCGGCAGTTTCAGGATTCGATGAACGATGCCGCGCGCGAGGCTGATCTTGAAGAATTCCGGGATGCCAGGAAACTGCTGCAAGGCAAGTCCGGGGTGACGGACATGCTAAACGAGAAAATGAATCTCGACGACGATGACGACAAACCCGCTGAACCGAAGAAGAACCCCGTTCTTTCACCGGATGAGATGAGACAGCGGGCCGAGGAATCAGGTTTTGGAGCGTCGCAAGACAGCCCCGAACCAGAGCCGGTGATGGAACCCCTCGCCGCCACTGAAGACACTTCCCGGAACGCCGACGCGAAATCCGGTTAAACAGGGCCGGAGCATGACGCAGGACGATATTGACGCCTCCAAGGCCCCCCTCATCGAACATCTGGCGGAACTGCGCGACCGGCTCATCAAGGCTATGGCGGCGCTGGGAATTGCGTTCGTCGTCTGCATCATCTTCCGCAATGAAATTGTGGATTTTCTGTCATATCCACTGTTGCGGATAAGGCCCGATGCCGAATTGATGGTTCTGTCGCCACAGGAACTGTTCTTCACGGTCATCAATATCTCGCTGTGGGGGGCGTTCTTCCTCGCCTTTCCGTTCATTGCCGCGCAGATATGGGGCTTTGTTGCGCCAGGCCTGTATAAGAACGAACAAGGGGCGTTTCTGCCGTTTCTGATGGCAACACCGTTTCTGTTCTTTCTCGGCGCGAGCCTTGCCTATTTTATCGTCATCCCGCTGGCCCTCGACTGGCTCATCAATTTCGCGGAAGCCGAGAAGAATATCTCGGTCGAGACTACCTATTCGGTTCGGCAGTTCATTGATTTTATCAAGACGCTGCTGTTCGCTTTCGGGGTCAGCTTTCAGCTTCCCGTATTGCTGACGCTGCTCGGCAAGGCCGGTATCGTAACGTCAGACGGCCTGAAGGAATGGCGAAAATATGCCATCGTCGGGATCGCCTTCATGGCGATGATCCTGACACCGCCTGACCCCATCAGCCAATTGGCGCTCGGAGTGCCGACTTATCTGCTCTACGAAATCTCGATCCATCTGGTCGCGATGATTGAGAAGAAAGAGAAGAAACGGCGCAAAGACCTTGGCCTTGATGACGACGATGAGGATGATGGGGACGACCTGTGAGCCTCGATGAAAACGCCCTGCTCCGCATCGCCGAGGCGCTGGAGCGGATCAGCCCGCCCCCTGCCCCGCCACCAAATTTTGATATGGCCGACGCTTTCGTCTGGCACGCAGGGGAACAGCCTGCCCATGATCGACTCGATCCAGTAACCAAGGTGAATCGGGTCGATCTGGACCTGTTACAAGGGATCGACCGGGCGCGGGAGACGCTGCTGGAAAACACCCGCCGGTTTGCGCAAGGATTGCCCGCGAATAATGCGTTGCTGTGGGGCGCGCGGGGGATGGGGAAGTCGTCGCTGGTCAAAGCCGCACATGCGCAGGTCAATTCGGAAGGGCATGGGCTGCTGCTGGTCGAAGTGTTGCGCGATGATATTCCTACGCTGCATCGATTGCTCTCCATAGTGCGGGAAACGCAAGGCAAGCGGTTCCTGATGTTCTGTGATGATCTGAGCTTCGACCGGGACGATACGCATTACAAATCGCTCAAAGCCGCACTTGATGGCGGGGTGGAGGGGCGACCGGAGAATGCGGTATTCTATGCGACCTCAAACCGGCGACATCTGATGCCCCGCGACATGATCGAGAACGAACAGCGGGTGGGCATCAATCCGGGCGAAGCAACGGAAGAGAAGGTGTCACTGTCGGATCGCTTCGGGCTGTGGCTGGGTTTTCACCCATGTGATCAAAAGGAATTTCTTGGGATGATCCGGGGATATTGCGACGCTTACGGGGTCGATGTTTCTGACGATGAACTATACGCCGAAGCCATTGAATGGCGACAGACACGCGGGGCGATTTCCGGGCGTGTGGCATGGCAATTCGTGCAGGATCTGGCTGGACGCAGGGGAATCGCGCTCACCCGATAGCGACGCATTCCAACTGAGCGTTTGACAAGGGCGCAGGTCGGGCATGAAGATTAATCGATGATCGCCGAGTATTTTTGCCCTGCCGACCTCGACCATGCCGTCACTCTGCTGGCCGGGAGACCTTGCACCATCCTCGCGGGGGGAACAGACCTCTATCCGGCAACAAAAGCGCAATCCTTGACGGGGTCGGTTCTCGATCTTGCAGGGATCAGGGAATTGCGCGGGATTGACCGGAAAGCCGGTGGCTGGCGGATCGGGGCCGGGACAACCTGGACCGATGTACTGCGCGCGGATTTGCCCACCGCTTTCGATGGGCTGAAACAGGCGGCACGCGAGGTTGGGGCGGTTCAGATACAAAATGCCGGGACGGTGGCCGGGAACCTGTGCAATGCGTCACCGGCGGCGGATGGAGTACCACCGCTGCTGACGCTGGATGCTTCGGTAGAGTTGATCTCGGCGCAGGGGATTCGGGTGTTACCGCTATCCGAATTTCTGATTGGACCACGACACACGGCGCTGGGAGCCGGTGAACTGGTTTCAGCAATCCTCGTTCCGGCGACAAGCGGCGCAGGGTATTCAAATTTCAGCAAGCTGGGTGCGCGCAGGCATCTCGTCATTTCCATCGTCATGGTTGCGGGGCGGTTCGTCATGGAAGGCGATCGCCTCACAACCGCCCGAATCGCGGTGGGGTCGTGCAGTGCAACGGCGCGCAGGCTGGTGAAGCTGGAAGAAACGCTGGTTACAACGGCAGGACCGCCCTCCACTGCCCTTGTTGCAGATTGCGTGGCCAAAACGCTTGATCCAATCGACGATGTGCGAGGAAGCGCGGCATATCGGGCTGATGCCGCCGTAGCGCTGGTGGCACGGATGATGGCGAAGGCGTATCAATGAGTCTGGATACGAATGCGCCGTTCCTGAGCGTGAACGGTCAGGCGATAAATATCGGGGATGCGCCGCTGCGGCGGCTATCGGATGTGTTGCGTGAGGAATGTGGGCTGCGCGGCACCAAAGTCGGCTGTGATGCAGGGGATTGCGGAGCCTGCACCGTGCTGGTGGATGGAGAGGCGATGTGCTCCTGTCTGATGCCGGTAGCGCGGGCGGTGGGCGCAGAAATCACGACCGTCGAAGGGCTGGATAACAGCATCGGAGAACGGCTGAAAGCCGCATTCCTGCACCATGGGGCAGCACAATGCGGGATTTGCACGCCGGGAATGCTGATAAGCGCGGTTGCGTTATTGCAGCGGGTTGCAGCGCCTTCGGAAGCGGAGGTTGAAAGCGCGTTGGCGGGAGTGTTGTGCCGCTGTACCGGCTATCGAAAGATTATCGCGGCGGTCTGTGATGCGGGGCGCCCGGTTGCGCCCGTTGTAATGCCGGAGGCCGGTCATGCGGTCGGGGCGCGGGTCGAGCGGCTGGACGGACAGCGCAAGGTGGACGGGACGGATGTATTCGGGGCAGATGAATGGCCCGATGGGGCGCTGGTGGTGCGCGCGATCCGGTCGCCGCATCACCATGCACGGTTCAGCTTCGGCAATCTGGAAGAATGGAGGCCGGAAGGCTGCGCCGGGGTTTGGACTGCCGCCGATGTACCGGGTGTCAATCGTTTCGGAGTTATTCCACCCTTTGCGGATCAGCCGATGCTGGCTGAGGAGGTCGCACGATTCCGGGGGGAGGCGGTGGCGCTGGTCGCCTTCGATGACGGATGTGAGGAGAGCGATCTTTCAGATTTTCCAATAATCTGGGACCCCCTGCCCGATGTGCTGGACGAAGCAGCAGGAATTGGCGCCGCTGATCTGCATAACGGGCGAGCCGGAAATATCCTGACGCAGGGCTTTGTACAGCAAGGGGATGTGGAAACAGCCCTGGCCGGGGCAACCCACACCGCCAAAGCGACGATTCAGACTTCCTATGTTGAGCACGCTTATATCGAGCCGGAGGCCGGGGTTGCGTGGATGGATGGGGATATGCTCGTCGTTCAGACCTGTACGCAGGCTCCGGTAATGGATCGGGATGATACAGCTGCGCTGCTCGGTCTGGCCCCAGAAAAAGTACGGATCATCCCCACAGCGACAGGGGGCGGTTTCGGGTCAAAGCTGGATGTATCGCTGCATCCGCTGATCGGGCTGGTGGCGCTGAAAACCGGGCGGGCAGCGCGGATGGTCTATACGCGCACGGAATCCATGCAATCGACGACCAAACGGCATCCGGCAACAATGACGGCAACCATAGGAACGGATGCCGAGGGGCGGATCATTGGAATGGATTTCACCGGAGATTTCAATACGGGCGCATACGCAAGCTGGGGGCCGACGGTGGCGAACCGGGTTCCGGTCCATGCTTCCGGGCCTTACCGGACGCCGCATTATCGGGCGCTTGGACGGGCGATCCATACGAACGGGCCGGTTTCGGGGGCTTTTCGGGGGTTCGGAGTGCCACAGGCGGCGATCATGCAGGAAACGCTGTATGACAAGCTGGCCGAAGCGGCGGGGATGGATCGGCTGGCGTTCCGGCGGCTGAACGCCTATCGCGACGGGGATACCACCTGCACAGGTCAGATGATCCAAAAGGTTGGAATCGTAGAATGCCTTGATGCGTTGAAGCCGCATTGGGAAGCCGCATTGGACGAGGGTGCACCGGACGGATTGGTGCGCGGCGTCGGGGTGGCCTCGTGCTGGTACGGATGCGGAAATACCTCGCTGCCCAACCCCTCAACGATCCGGGTGGGAGTACGGCCCGATGGACAGGTCGTGCTGCATCAGGGCGCAAGCGATATTGGGCAGGGATCGAACACCGTTATCACCCAGATATGCGCGGATGCCGCCGGATTACCGCTGAAAGCGTTCGAGCTGATCGGGCCGGATACGGCAATCACACCCGATGCCGGGAAGACCTCGGCCTCACGGCAGACCTATGTGACCGGCAAGGCGGCAGAGTTGGCGGGGCGGGCGCTGCGGGCGGCAGTGCTGCGCCATGCCAATGCCGGGAATGGGGCGCGGCTGCGCCTGGATGGCGGATCAGTCATTGTGGAAGATGGCGGAGATGTGAGGCGGATTGCGCTGAATGGATTACCCGCAAACGCATTTGGCTACGTCTTTATGGGTGAGGAAACGTACAATCCGCCCGTCACGCCACTGGACGAGAATGGGCAGGGCACACCCTATGCTGTTTATGGCTGGGGCGCGCAGATGGTGGTGCTGGATGTGGACGAGGCACTGGGAACCGTGCATCTGCGCCGGATCGTGGCCGCGCATGATGTAGGGCGGGCGATCAATCCAATGCTTGCAGAAGGGCAAATCGAGGGCGGCATTGCACAGGGCATCGGATTGGCGCTGATGGAGGAATACCTGCCGGGTCGGACAGAGAACCTGCATGATTACCTGATCCCCTCAATCGGTGATGTGCCGCCCATCGAAAGCATCCTGATCGAGAAGCCGGACCCGGAGGGACCGTTCGGCGCGAGAGGGCTGGGGGAGCATGTGTTGATCCCGACCGCACCCGCAATCCTGAACGCAATCCGCCATGCGACAGGCGCAGAGATCAGGAAATTACCCGCCCTGCCCCATCGGGTTCATGCGGCGATTGCGGCGGTGCGGGGTCAATGACTTCCCCCCCCAAAAAACTACGATGCGATGCGTGTCCGGTGATGTGTTTCATTGCGCCGGGGCAGACGGGGGCATGTGATCGCTATGCCAATGCAGACGGGCGGATCGTGCGGACGGACCCGCTGGTTTTGCTGGAGAGAGCGGTGGAGGCAGTGCCGTTCGGGGCAGATGGCTGGGATGGAAACGCGGTGCGACCCGCTGAACATTTCGTCACGGGGATCGGGGCGGGGACAACCTATCCTGACTACAAGCCTGCGCCGTTCATCGTATCGAGCGAGGTGGAAGGGGCCGATCTGGTGACGGTCGTGACAGAGGCGATCTTTTCCTATTGCGGTGTAAAAGTGAAGATCGACACTGACCGGCATCTGGGGCCGGAAACCGCAACCGTACGAGCGAAAGGCGAGGCGGTGGGGCATGTGACGACCGGCGAATACGGTTCGCAAATGCTGTCACTGGGCGGGGTGCGTCACCTGACAGGTGGGTCAAAACCGGAAGGGCGCGTGACCTGCGAGGCGTTGCTGGCGCTATGCAATGGTGAAGCGGTTGAGCTGACCATTGATGGTGGCTCGACAGTCGTGGTGCAGGCCGGTGAAGCGCCGGTCGTTGACGGGATACGCGAGACACGGATGCGCGTCGGGTGTGGCTCGGCAACCATCGGCATGTTCGCGAGCCAGTGGCAGGGGCTGGTGGACGAGGTGGTGGTCGTGGACGACCATATCACGGGCGTCGTGTCGGAACATCAGGCGGGGAAGGTGCTCGACTGGGCGGATACGGGTATCCGGGTGAAGGGCGCGAAATCAACGCCGGGGCGGTATTTCAAGGTGGCCGAACCAGGGACGGGATGGGGGGGAACCGATCTGTCAGACCCACTGGATATTCTTGGCGAATGGCGGGCAAAAAAGGGGGCGCGGGCCGGGTTGACGATGCTGATGGTCTCCACGACGGGAGAGCATTTCGGATATTATGTGCTGGATGATGACTTGCAGCCGGTCAAGGCAGAGATGCCGGAGGCTTTACGCGGGTCGGTCGAGCGGATCGCGGAGAATTGCGAACCGGCGCTGTGCACTGTGCTTTTCATGGGCGGAGCCGGGGGATCGCTGCGGGCGGGGGTGACGGAGAACCCGATTGCGCTGACCCGGTCGGTTCAGGATCGGCGGGCCTATCTGACCTGTGGTGGTGCGCCGGTCTATGTATGGCCGGGAGGCGGGATCACGCTGATGGTTGATGTGACGACAATGCCGGAGGGATCGTTCGGCTATGTGCCGACACCTGCGCTGGTGGCCCCGCTGGAATTCACATTGCGGGCGGAGGAATATGCGGGATTGGGGGGGCATACAGGGGCCGTGCGGGCGCTGGATGATATACGGGCTTCAGGCGGGGAATATGCAACAGAGAACTGCGAGGAGATGGCAGTGGCAGGTAATCCGTGGCCGTTGTGGAAGGCGACTGAATGACTGACAAAGATATTTTTGGTCGAACGATACAATTGTTTCTGGTCGATGGAAAACCGAGCGGTCTGCGTAAGGCGACCATTCACGGATGGACTGGACTGGTGTTCGTCAGTGGCGCTTCTGCTTTCGGAGATCTGACAACACGTGACGAAGTGGATCGCACCGGCATCTACATACTGGCCGGACCTGACGCGGATCGCTCCGGTATGACCAAGGTATATATCGGTTCTGGCAACTCGGTCAGTGAGCGGATCAAACAAAGTGCAGTCAAACGCGATTTCTGGGAAACAGCGATCACAATCACAACCAGCGACGACGACCTTTCGAAAGGCCATGCTGAATATCTCGAAGCACGAGTCATCGAATTCACGGCCAAAGCCGGTCGCGTAACATTGGATAACGGCACGAACCCTGAGACCGGACGCCGCCGTCTGCCCGAAGCAGATAAAGCTAACATGGAACAGTTTCTCGCCAATCTGCGTATTATACTGCCAGTCATCGGACTGGACATGCTTAAGCCCCAACCCCGTGCGGTAAGCCAGACAATCGAGCCTGTCGATCAACGAACTTCAGGCGATGTCCGGTTTGAGATCAGACATAAAACCGGAGTGAAGGCCGAAGCCGTCGAAGAAGATGGCGAGTTCATCGTATTGGAAAACTCGGAAGCGCTCACGAACACCAATTTCGTGCAGCAGAGCTACGGCGGCCTGAAAGAAAAGCTTGTCAATGAAGGCATTCTTATCGCTCACGAAGAAGGCCGAATGCGTTTCGTGAAGCCTTACCCTTTCTCCAGCCCCTCGGCTGCTTCTGCCGTAATTCTGGACCGAAACAGTAATGGCCGGATCGAATGGAAGGTCAAAGGATCGAAACAGACCTATCACGATTGGCAACAGTCGCGCGCAAAGCGACCGCAAGACAGGGCATGAGCGGGGCACAGGTGTCGCGGTTGTCGGGGGGGCGGCTGCATCTGAATCATGGGCCAATTGATATTGTGTTTCAGGCGTTCGGGGAAAGCGCAGCAGTTGCGGCAGCGGAGATGCGGGCGGTTGAGCGGTTTCGGGGGGTGCTGGAAGAGATGGTGGAGGAGTTGCCCTTGCTCCGGCGAAAAGTGGAGGAAGGGTCCGGGGCTGCGGCCCCTGATGGAAAGATTGCGCGGGCGATGGTGGAGGCGGTTTCGCCTCATGCCCGCGTATTTGTAACGCCGATGGCGGCAGTGGCCGGAGCGGTGGCGGATGCGGTTCTTGGGGCAGCGGCGGGACCGGGCCTCTTGCGGGCCTATGCGAATAATGGTGGGGATGCGGCGTTATGGCTGGCCCCCGGTGAGGCCATGCGGGTGGCAATTGGCGAAACAAGGGATCAGGCCATCATACGCGCGGATGATCCGGTGCGGGGGGTTGCGACCTCCGGGTGGCGGGGACGGTCACATTCATTGGGGATTGCAGATGCCGTAACGGTATTGGCCAGGAATGCGGCGGCGGCGGATGTGGCGGCGACACTGATCGCGAATGCAGTGGATTTGCCGGAGTCGGGTAAAGTGACGCGGGTGGCAGCATGTGAAATCGACCCGGACAGTGATTTGGGCGAAAAAATCGTCACACAGCGCGTGGAGCCTTTGTCATCGACCGAAGTAGCGGAGGCGCTGACTCGCGGGGTTCGCAAGGCCGAAACAATGCGGCGACAAGGTTTGATCCATGCGGCGGTATTGTATCTTGGCGAACGTCATGCTGTGGTCGGCGGGGTTTCGATGCTGAATTTGGAGACGTGCAATGGCTGATTTTCCGATCCGCAAGACGATGTTGATCGTCGAGGAAATTCACCATGACGGGGGGCCGGTCGCCAATGCGCCGCGCAGACGGGCGGCGATGCTGGCCATCGTGAAGAACCCGTTTGCGGGCCAATATGAGGCGGATTTGCAAAGCCATATGGATGACCTGAAACCGCTGGGCGCAATGATGAGCGAACGGCTTGTTGAGGCTCTTGGTGGACCGAAAGGGATCGACGGCTATGGCAAGGCGGCGATGGTCGGGGAGGCCGGGGAACTGGAGCATACGGCGCTTTGGCATGTGCCGGGCGGATATGCGATGCGGCAGTTATTGAGCGATTCCAAGGCCATCGTGCCCTCGGCAATGAAGCAGGGCGGGATGGGCACGCGGATTGATGTACCGCTCGGCCATGCGAACGCGGCCTATGTGCGCAGTCATTTCGATGCGATGGAAGTGGGGTTGCCGGATGGGCCAAAAGCAGACGAGCTGCTGTTCGCGCTGGCCATGACCTGCGGGCCGCGCATCCATTCGCGGATGGGTGGGCTGGAGGCAGCGGACGTGAAAGGCGAAGACGGGCTACGCTGAAACACAATGGCTGTGGCTTATTGACCGGGCAGCGCCTTTATTCCACGACACGCATGACTTCCCAGCGGCGCTTGCCGGAAGGAGTGCGCGGGCCGTCATACCCGGCAATCATGGATGTGACAGAAACGGCCACATCGTTGCGGGTAGCATAAGCCAGAATGGCAGCGTCGGCCCTGTCGATGCTGTCCTGCGCCTTGACACCAACAAAGCGATAGGCAAGCCGCTTTTCAGCGGGGACTTCCTTCAATGTAACGCGGGGGTCGTTCGGGACGGGCAGCGTATCCATCGTCCATTTTCGGGGCATGGTGAAATGGACCGTGTAGAGACCCGCGCCAGTATCAGCGGTTGTGACGGGAGCGGTCATGGCGATTTCGGTGCCGCTGGATTGGGTCGTCACCGGGGCGGTCATGGCGATCTCATCACGGGACGTATTGCCGCCGAAGATATATCCGGCAAGGGGGCGGAACCCCAGACTGGATGCAGCACTGCGAGAGGGAGCCTCGACAGTCACCTCAGCCACGAGATAAGGCGCATATTCGCGAAGCTCGACGCCATTCTCACTGGCCAGAACTTCGTATTGCGGCCCTTCGATATTATCCGCCGCATGGGCGACGCCAACCATCGAAAAGACAGCCAGAACAGTCAGTGTTGCCTTGAGAAGCATAGTGTTCATTCCTTGCAATCGTAACTGTCTTTCATAGTGGGTAAGGTTGGGCGCGGATGGACAAAGTAAAGTGGCGGGTTGACACAGGCGCGTGGCTCTGCATCTATCGCGACCATGCAAAACGATGCGCGCCTTCTGCTACTTATTCGCCTCTGAGCGCGCCGTCATCACGGTGCGGCGCTCAGAGGAGCTTGTGCGCACCGGAACCCGATTTTGCATCTTACATTACAGGCAGCACCATGACTTCGCAGACCGATTCCGCTCAGGACAAAGACAGGGTTCTGATTTTCGATACCACCATGCGCGACGGAGAGCAGTCGCCGGGGGCAACCATGACGCTGGAGGAAAAACTCCAGATCGCGGCGCTGCTCGATGAAATGGGCGTTGATATTATCGAAGCCGGATTCCCCATCGCCTCGGACGGGGATTTTGAAGCGGTAAGCGAAATTGCGAAACTGTTGCAGAATGCCGTGACCTGCGGGCTGGCGCGGGCGTCGAAAGGGGATATTGAGCGGGCATGGCAGGCGTTGCAACATGCGAAAAAGCCGCGCATCCATACCTTTATCGGCACATCACCACTGCATCGGGAACATCAGCTTTCGATGACAAAAGAGCAGGTGCTCGACAAAATCCGCGAAACCGTGACCTTCGCCCGCTCGCTGTGTGACAATGTACAATGGTCGCCAATGGATGCGACCCGGACGGAGGAGGATTACCTCGTCGAGACAGTCGCCATGGCAGTCGAGTGCGGGGCAACAACGATCAATATCCCCGACACGGTAGGCTATACCGCGCCGCGCGAGAGTGCGGGACTGATTACAATGCTGCATCAGCGGGTACCGGGGCTAAAGGATTGTGTGGTCGCAACGCATTGTCATAACGATCTGGGCATGGCCACAGCGAATGCGCTGGCCGCAGTCGAAGCAGGGGCGCGCCAGATTGAATGCACGATCAACGGTCTGGGGGAACGGGCGGGCAATACTGCCCTCGAAGAAGTCGTCATGGCGATGAAGGTTCGCAAGGACATCATGCCCTTCCATACCGGGATCGACACGACGCAGATTATGAAGGCAAGCCGCCTCGTATCTACGGTGTCGGGCTTTGCGGTGCAGTATAACAAGGCCATTGTTGGCAAGAACGCCTTCGCGCACGAATCCGGTATTCATCAGGACGGGATGCTGAAAAACGCAGAGACATTCGAGATCATGCGGCCAGAAGATGTGGGCCTGACCGAAAGCAATCTGGTCATGGGCAAGCATTCCGGGCGCGCCGCGTTCAAGGACAAGCTGGCACAGATGGGCTTTGATCTCGGAGACAACGCCTTTCAGGAAGCGTTCGTGCGGTTCAAGGCGCTCGCTGACTCCAAGAAGGAAGTCTATGATGATGACATCATCGCGCTGATAGAAGATCAGCAAACGAGCGCGAACCACAACCGGATGCAGATGGTGTCGCTCGGCATGGTCTGCGGGACCGAAGGACCGGCGACAGCGACCCTGACGATGGAAATCGACGGCAAGACGCATCATCACGAAACAACCGGGAACGGGCCGGTGGACGCGACCTTCAATGCGGTCAAGGCGCTTGTGCCACACACCGCGCGGCTGAAATTGTATCAGGTTCATGCTGTAACCGACGGGACAGATGCGCAGGCGGAAGTGTCCGTGAGGCTGGAAGAGGACGGCAAAATCGTCACGGGCCATGCCGCAAATGCCGATACGCTTGTGGCGTCAGGGCGGGCCTATATCAACGCGCTGAACAAGCTGATGGTACGGCGGGAGAAGTCGGCACCACCAGTGCAGGCAGCGGAATAGATTGTGTGACACACGATCAATTGGTGTCAGCAAACGCGCCAGGAGAAGCATGTTTGCTGACGCTCTATTGCCGAACCTGATCGCAATTCACACCATAGCAAATTGCGCAAATATTGAGACAGGTTTCGCCGTCTCTTGCGTTACGGCCCGAACGTGAAGACCTGCTCCTCTATTCAATTTTTGCGCAATTTGCTTTAATTAAAACCCTCCCTGAGGTTATGTATAAAATACAACCATGATCTGAGGGAATGTAACGTGATGTTCAATCCGAAAACTGCATTCCGGTTGTCAGATGCGGATCGTATCTACTTCAATCGCGATGATCGATTACGACGTGGATTGCGTGCCAAGGCCTTGATGCTTGGGATCGCGCTCTACTTACCGTATTGCATCTTCGATGTTATCGCTTTCCCGGAGCACACCGCAAAGTTTCTGATACTTCGGGGCAGCGCGGTTTTGGCCATGGCGGTTGGTTTTCTGTGGTTCATCCGCGCATCGACACGGACACAGCGAGAGTTGGCTATCCTTTTCTATTGTGCTTTCGCCACAGCCGGAATGTTCATTCTATCTCTTATTACCATAGATGCGGCGATCTACTTCCACTTCGGGGCGGCGGTGTCGGTGTTGTACGGTGGCGTGACCTTCTACCTCAGACCTGCGCTGATCGTCCTGATCTGTATTGCCATTACCCCAAGCTATATCCTGACCCTCAGCCTTTCTGGACTCCACATCTCCATCCAAATAATCGACGGGATGCTGATGGTAACTTCCGTTGCAACAATCGCAATCTCCAACATCTATCGTCATAATCTGGAGCGTCAGCAATATGAGAACGAACAGACGCTGATCCAAGCCAGGCAGGAGGCGGAAAGAGCCCTTGCAAAAGCGCTGGAGGCAGACCAGGCGAAGGACAAACTACTAGCCGGGGTCTCGCACGAATTGCGCACGCCTATGAACGCGATCATCGGTTTCTCAGACACGATGCGGATGGAGATCTTCGGCACGATCGAACCCAAGACCTATCGTGATTATGTGGAGCATATCCATTCCAGCGGTCTGATCCTGAGGCGTAATATCGACGATCTGCTTGATCTATCCAGTTCGTCGATGGGGAAGATGGGTTTCCAGAAAACGCAGTTCCGGCTCGCGAATGCTATCTCTAATGCGGTGACATTGTGCACTTTTCGAGCCGAAGAAAGCGGGGTCGATTTAACCCTCGAAGGAGCGGAAAACGACGACATTATCTCGGCGGACCGTCAGCGACTGGAACAGGCCATCATCAATCTGATCACAAATGCGATCAAGTTTTCGGAGCCAGGCCAAACGGTTGTCATCACGCTCCACCAGGCCGGAGACACGGGAGCACGCATTTCGATAAGCGACCGGGGATGTGGAATCTCAGAGGAAGTGCTCGACAGCATCACCGATCCATTCGTCCAGCAACAGGCGGATACCCAGAAGAGCGGCTATGGCGGTCTGGGGATTGGTCTGACGATTGTGAGGAACATTATGGAGGCGATAGACGGGTCGCTGACAATCGAGAGTACGCAAGGAAGTGGAACCGTTGCGACCTTGCACTTTCCAAAAAAGAGCATCATTGCCCGGTCAGATCAGCAACACGCACGAAAAGAGACTACCTCCATGCCATCCGAGCGCCAGAAGGCCGGGTGACGGTGCCAGTGCAATTTTTGCTTCCGTCCATGAAATCCTTTACCGCAGCGCACCCGCCGCCCTATAAGCGCAATAAATATTAGTTCGGCCCTTTGGGCGGAGGATTTATCTGTATGTTCGGCCTTTTTAGCGTCTTTTCCTCCGATATGGCGATTGATCTGGGGACAGCGAATACGCTGGTCTATGTAAAGGGCCGGGGAATCGTGTTGAACGAGCCGTCGGTGGTCGCCTTACAGGTGCGGGGTGAGCACAAGGATGTGCTGGCGGTCGGGGCAGAAGCCAAAGCGATGCTGGGGCGCACACCGGGGCGGATTGAAGCCATCAGGCCCATGCGCGACGGGGTGATCGCGGATTTCGATGTGGCCAAGGCAATGATCAAGGATTTCATTCAGCGGGTGCAGAAACGCTCGCTGTTGTCGCGGCCCTTTATTCTGATCTGTGTGCCGTCGGGAGCCACGGCAGTCGAACAGCGCGCGATCAAGGAAGCGGCGATGGAAGCCGGGGCGCGGGCCGTCAAGCTGATTCCCGAACCCATCGCAGCGGCCATTGGCGCAGGGATTCCCGTGGTCGAGCCGGAAGGGTCGATGGTCGTGGATATTGGGGGCGGCACGACGGAAGTTGCCGTCATTGCGCTACGTGACATTGTCTATGCGCGCTCGGTACGGGTAGGCGGCGACAAGATGGATGAAGCCATCATCAGCTATCTGCGCCGCAATCATAACCTGTTGGTCGGCGAGACTTCGGCCGAAAAGATCAAGATGCATATCGGCATCGCCTGCTCCCCCGCTGATGGGCAGGGACAGTACATGAACGTGCGCGGGCGCGATCTTGTGAACGGCGTGCCAAAGGAAATCACGATCAATCAGGCGCAGATCGCCGAAGCCCTCGCGGAGCCGGTCAGCCAGATTGTAGAGGCGGTGAAGGTTGCGCTGGAGGCAACGCCGCCGGAATTGGCCTCGGATATTGTGGATAAGGGCATCATGCTGACGGGGGGCGGGGCGCTGCTCAGCCAACTTGATGCAGTGCTGCGAGACGATACCGGACTGCCGGTAATGATCGCGAACGATCCGCTGAATTGCGTGGCGCTGGGCACTGGACGGGCGCTGGAGCACATGAACGCGCTGCATCATGTGTTGATCGATTAGCGTTTTGGTAAATGCAACGTTAAGGTTCGCGGAATAGCGTACAAATCACAACGCTCACCGGCGGATAAGAACCCAACGCAATGACCTACCGCATCCTCGGAAACGGAAACGGATTCTGGCGCATAGTTGGGCGCGGGCTCGGTGTGATCGCCTTACTCGCATCGGTGGCGATCTATATTCTCGGAGCGACAAGCGATCCCCGATTGCAGTCCTTGCGGGAATTGGCGCTCGATATATCGGCCCCTGTCACAGAGTTCGTCGGGGCGCCGATGCGGTTCATGCGGCGGGCAGCGAACGATGTGAGCGAGTTTCTTGATCTGGCCTCCAACAACAAGCAGCTACGCGAAGATATTGTCAGGTTGAGCCGGTGGCGGGAGGTGGCGCTGCGGCTGGAAGCCGAGAACGCGCAGTTGAGGGCGCTCAACAAGGTGACGCTTGCGCCGCGCTTTGACTATATTACCGCACAGGTCGTCGGCAATTCAGGCGGAGCCTTCACCCAGTCCATCACGATCAATGCAGGGCGTGCGCAAGGCGTACGGCCCGGCACTGTTGTCATGGACGGGACAGCAGCCATCGGACGAGTCGTAACGCTGGGCCAGAACGCGGCGCAGGTGGTTCTGGTGACAGATGCATCAAGCCGTATTCCCGTGTTGCTGCAACCCGGTGATATACGCGCGCTCTTGATCGGGGACAGCACTGCACGGCCAAAACTGCAATTTCTGTCGAATCCGGGAAAGGTGACGAAGGGACAGCGGGTACTGACATCGAATCATGGCGGGGTTTTCCCCAAAGGCTTGCCACTTGGGACGGTGGATGCGCTGGTCGATAATGTCGTGCGGGTGGCCCCAAGTGCAGATTTCAGACAACTCGAATTTGTGCGGCTGGTGATCGAACGGGTAGACCTGACCATCGATTCCGATGCGATCCTGATCGTGCGCTCCGATGGCGGCGTGGAACAGGAAAAGCCGGATAACACAGAAGAAGATGATGCGCCGGAGAGCAGGGAGTGAAGGCGCTTTGGGCCTTCACCTGGGCGCTTGTATTGGTATTGGCCACCAGTTTTCTGGCCATCATCGTGTCGCATGTCGCGCTGGAAGTCGGGCCGGTTTCGACCCCTTGGCCAAAATTCGGCATCATCATCGTATTTTTCTGGATGCTGCACCGACCCGATATAATGAAAGCCCCCATGATCTTTCTCGTCGGATTGGCGCAGGATTTGATATTGGGCAACATACCGGGTGCCGGGATGCTGTCATTGATGATCGCGACAATCCTGCTCGACCGGATGCTGCCGCCGCTGAGAACAATGCCGCTGGTCTGGCGGTGGCTTGGATTTGCCGCATTCGTCGGGCTAACCTTCGGACTGGAATGGGTTTTGACTTCGGCGGCCCGATTGTCGATGCAACCCCTTGATCTGGTATTCGTTCAAGGCGGCATGACTTTTCTGGTCTATCCGGTTATTTCTGTTGCGCTGCGACAGTTCCTGCGGATCGGCAGGACGCAGCGCCGCGCGCTCTGAAAAGGAGGTTTGCCCTCATGGCAATGCGTCGATACCGCAGCAACGAACATGATCGCAGTGTGTTCTCACGCCGTGCACTCGTGCTGTTCGGAGCGCAAGGGGCACTGGCGACAGCACTGGGCGCGCGGATGTATCAGTTGCAGATTGTCGAGGGCGAGAAATATGCGGCCCGCGCCGACCGGGCGCGCATCCGCCCTTCCCTGCTGGCCCCGGTGCGCGGACAGATTGTCTCGCGCGATGGCAAGCCGCTGGCCGTCAATCGACACAATTACCGGATCGTCCTCTACCGGGAAGACGTGGAGGAAGTCGAGGAAACGCTGGATCGGCTATCCGATCTGATTCCGCTGCCCCCTTTGCGGCGCAAGGCGCTGACAGAAGAAATCCGGCGCACACGGGCTTTCCTGCCCGTTGTCATTGCCGAAAACCTGAAATGGGAAGAATTTGCAGAGGTTAATGCGAATGCGCCTGCCCTTGCCGGGATCTCGCCAGAGCTGGGGCTGACACGGCATTACCCGGAAGCGGATTTTACAGGGCATCTGGTCGGCTATGTTGCCGCCGCTTCTGAACGCGATGTAGAGCGGGCAGGGAAGGATGGCGCACTCATCAAGCTGCCGGGAATGCGAATCGGGAAATCAGGGGTCGAGCGGGTGGAGGAAATTGCCCTGCGCGGCAAGGCGGGCCTGAGCCGCGTTGAAAAGGATGCCCATGGGCGCCCCATACGGGAGTTGGAACGCCGGGAGGGGACACCGGGGGAAGACCTGACCCTGACCGTCAATATGGCCCTGCAAAAATACGCGATGCAGCGCATGGGCGAGGAAAGCGGCGCAGTCGTGGTCATGGATATTTATGACGGCGATGTTCTCGCAATGGCCTCGACGCCGGGCTTTGACCCAAACGGATTCGTGCTGGGGCTATCGCAGAAAGATTGGCTTTCGCTGCGGGACAACGAGAAAAAACCCCTGAGCAACAAAGCGGTTTCGGGTCTTTATCCGCCGGGATCGACCTTCAAGATGGTTGTCGCGATGGCCGCGATGGAGGCAGGATTGGTCGGGCCGGGGCATTCGGTCTATTGCGGCGGACATATCGAACTTGGCAGCCATCGTTTCCATTGCTGGAAACGGGGTGGCCACGGGACAATGAACCTGCATCAGGGGCTGAAGCAGTCTTGCGATGTGTATTTCTATGATCTGGCAAAGCGCATCGGGATCGACAAACTGGCGGAAACAGCACGCAAATTCGGGATCGGTGTGCTGCCAGAGATCGGGTTGGTTGACGCCAAGGCGGGGTTGATGCCGGACAAGACCTGGAAACGCGCAAAACTCAAAGAACCATGGTATCCTGGCGAGACCCTTCATGCGGGGATTGGGCAAGGATACCTGCTTGGATCGCCGCTGCAACTGGCCGTGATGGCGGCGCGGATCGCGAATGGTGGATACGAGGTGCATCCGCGTCTGGTACGGTCGCGCAATGGCGAACGGGTCCGCTCTCGCTCGCTGCGTGGTACCGGCATCGACAAGGCCCATGTCGAAGCGGTGCAACGCGGAATGTACGGCGTCGTGAACGAACCGGGGGGGACGGCCTATCGGTCGCGGATCGCGCTGGCAGGACATGAAATGTGCGGCAAGACGGGGACCGCGCAGGTGCGGCGGATCACAACCGCCGAACGGGCAACAGGGGTTCTCAAAAACTCCGAACTGCCATGGAAGGAACGCGACCATGCGCTGTTCGTGGCCTTTACACCCGCCGACGACCCGCGTTACGCGATTTCAGTTATCGTAGAGCATGGCGGGGGCGGATCAAAGGTGGCCGCGCCCATCGCCCGCGACGTGCTGTTGAAACTGAAATTCCCGACGGAAATTCCAGAAGGAGCGATTCCAGCAGGAGCCGACCCTGTCTTTACCGCCGAGACTGACGATGAGGATGAGAGCGAGGACGCCTGATGACAAGTGTGGAAAATCACGGAACAGCGGGGCCAACCTTGCCGCAGAAACTGCTGCGACTGAACTGGCCTCTGGTGGTGTTGATTATACTGGTCGCCGGGATAGGCTTTGCGATGCAGTATTCCGTGGCCGATGGCAATGTCGATCCCTATGCGCGCAAGCAGATGATCCGCTTTGCGGTCAGTTTCGTGGGAATGCTGGTCGTCGCCATGGTCGATATAAGGTTCTGGCGCGGGACAGCCTATCTCTTCTACGGGTTTTCGCTTTTGCTACTCGTCGGTGTTGAAGTCGCCGGAAGCGTAGGGATGGGCGCGCAGCGGTGGATTGATATTGGACCAATCCGGTTGCAGCCCTCGGAGCTGATGAAGATCGCGCTGGTGGTAGCGCTGGCACGGTATTTCCATGATCTCCCCCCCCGCCGGATCAGGCATATCCTTACATTGATCGTGCCGTTGTTGATGATCCTGATTCCAGCGGCGCTTGTCGTCAAGCAACCTGATTTGGGAACGGCTGTACTGCTCTCCACCGGAGGAATTGTTATTATGTTCCTTGCCGGGGTCAGCCTGTGGTTCTTTGCGCTGTTGGTTGCCGGGACCGGAGGGGCCGTCTACGCGGTCTTTATCTCTAAAGGACAGGATTGGGCGCTGCTGAAGCCGTATCAATACGACCGGATTGCTGTGTTCCTGAACCCCGAACTAGACCCGCGCGGGGCGGGATATCATATCACGCAATCGAAAATCGCGTTTGGATCAGGCGGAACGACGGGTGAGGGGTATTTGCAAGGCCCGCTATCGCGGCTCGACTTCCTGCCAGAGAAACACACGGATTTTATCTTCACCGTGCTGGGTGAGGAATTCGGTATGGTCGGGGGATTGGTGCTGCTGGGCCTTTATATGGTCGTGTTGTTGTTCGGGTTAATGACGGCCATGCGCATTCGGCATCTGTTCGGGCGGCTGGTGGCAGCAGGCGTTTGCATGACTTTCTTCGCATATTTCGCGATTAATATGGCGATGGTCATGGGAATGGCCCCGGTCGTGGGGGTTCCCCTGCCGCTGGTCAGTTATGGCGGAACATCAATGCTGGTGCTGCTGTTCGGGTTCGGATTGTTGCTGAGTGCGCAAGTGCATGGGAAGGTTGCGTTCCCGCGCCGGGGGACGGTGTTGTAGGAACGCAGGCAGAATAGCGTAGAACCATATCCTGCCCTCTGAAGGGGGCAGGCATTATCGTTCAAATACCGCTGCCAGCATCGAACCATGCGCCGCTGTCGAAAGCGAGCGTGTGATCCATGGATTGCGAGGGATGGGCGCAACCGGCATCACCAACGATGCGGGCGGGAACGCCTGCGACGGTCTTGCAATCCGGGACATGGGATAGAACAACCGATCCTGCGCCAACGCGGGAGCAGTGACCAATGCGGATATTGCCGAGAATACTCGCCCCTGCGCCAATAAGAACGCCATTGCCGATTTTGGGGTGGCGATCACCCTCCTCCTTGCCTGTGCCGCCAAGGGTGACGCTATGAAGGATCGACACGTCATCGCCCACCACAGCGGTTTCACCAATGACGACGCCAGTGCCGTGGTCGATCATAATGCCTTTGCCGATCCGCGCACCGGGGTGGATGTCGAGCGCGAAAACCTCGGCAATACGCATCTGGAGGAACTGGGCGAAGGGCTTGCGCCCATTCGTCCAGAGAGAATGGGCGATGCGCGATGCCTGTAGGGCCATGAACGCCTTGAAGAACAAAAGTGGCTGTATATAGGTCGTGCAGGCGGGGTCGCGCTCATAGACCGCAACGATGTCAGCACGGGCTTTCTCACCAATTTCCGGGGCTTCGTGAAGAATTTGCGAGAAGGATTCGCGCAAGGACGCCTCCTTCATCTCATTGACATGCAGCTTTGCGGCGATACGCGCGGAAAGGGCGGCCTCGAAGGTCGGGCGACCAAGGACATTTTCCTGCAACAACGATGAGAGAGCCGGTTCTTCGAGGCGCATGGCTTCTGCATCGCGCTGAACAGCGTTCCACACCGGATCACAGGTGGAGACTTTCGGCTGGGGGTGTTTGATTGGTTGAATCATGGTGCCGCCTCCCTTTTGCTATTTGAGGGTTACATGCGGCTTGAAGGGGGCAGGGTCAATGAATTCAGGAAAATTTGACGATCGGCGCGCCGCGTTACTGGCGTTGCGGGAGGAGCTGGAAGGACTGGCCGCAACGAACGCGCAGGACCGGAAGATCGTGGAACTGGACCAGCAAAGCGTAGGGCGGTTGAGCCGGATGGATGCGCTGCAAGGGCAAGCGATGGCGCAGGAAACGATGCGACGGCGGGCACTGGAATTAAAACGGATCGAAGCGGCGTTGGCACGGATTGAAGACGATGAATACGGGTATTGCGCGAAATGTGGAGAGGAGATCGTGTCGGCGCGGCTCGATCTGGACCCGATGGCGGCGCTGTGTGCGGGGTGTGCGCGGTGAGGATGCAGATGCGCTGTCTCTCGCGGCGGGAATGACGCTCGCGCATGTGATCGTATGATCGTCGGGCCGTTGCTGCGAGTGATCTGGAGACATTGCCGCGCATGACACTCTATCTGTGCTGGCATGGGATTACGATTGTTTTTGGTCGGGATGGCCGTTCTGCTTACGGACGGTCTGATTCGAGGGCGGCAGAAAAGCGTAGGTCTGGCGTGCCGTTTGGCAACGGCCTTCTTCGTTTTGGGTTGATCCCACATGCCTGAATTTTAATTTTCTACTGAGACTCCCTCAATAGATCGTTTTTGGCCCATGACAGGTGCATCATGGTTCATATTAAAACAACCATAGAGAGAATATTGAGTTGACGACACGTCGTTAAGTCGAACTAAAATACTTCAATAGCGAAGGGGGATACTCAATAAACATTGGGGGACAAAGAATATGAGCTATCCGAATATATTTCTGGCAGCCGGTATCGTGTTTGGTTTGGCAGGGTGCACATCGGCCAAACTTGTTCCAAAAGTTGAAGCTTTCGGGATGGCAGCGGCTGAACAGGCAAAGGCGTCGCGCACCTACCTGGAAAATCAAAGTGCGGAAGCTGCAATACTGAAACGTCGTCGCGAGGCGATCATCATACGGGGCGGTTTTTATGATTTCACCGAATGCGCCCCTGCAAACGTAAGCAATGCGTCGCTGAAAGTTGAAACCGAGAAACTGCGTTTCTCCGAGCGGTGCTCATTGACGCCAATGGTCTCTACTGCGGACGATGAAGTCGTGCCGCTTGATATGACCGATTACGGCGGCGTGTTGGAGAAAGGAGCACTTGCAATCTTGCAAGATGCCCGTGAAGACGACGACGCGCTTCGAAACGGGGCGCGGATTGCAAGGGGTCTGGAAACTTACGCAACGTCCTTGCAGACGCTCGCGACCTCAACGGATCAGCAGCAGCTTGCTGAGAATTTCAAGACTGCCGCTGATGCAATAGAATCCGCAGCGATAGCGACCGCGAAAGCGCGGGGCGAACCTGTTGATACCGGAATTTTTGCGGTTGCAGGAACCGCCAGCGGATTGGCACAGAAGTACCTCGCCGAAGCGTTGGAAATCGCGCGATACAACGCAATACGAACACTCGTCGTCAATTCGGACGAGACCGTACAGCTTGCCTCACGTCAGGTAGCGGCGTCGATTGACCGGTTCGAACGCGGTGATAGCGACACGGCCTATCTGAAATTACAGAAAGAGGCTTTGGCGTTGGAAGCAGCCTATGCCGATGGTGAGGATGGCGCTGCCTTGCTGAAGCGGATCGAGACCGTGGAAGCAGCCAAGCTGAAAGTCGATGAAGCCGATGGAAAGCGGATCGCGCTGAAGGTTCTGGGCATTGCAAGAACACATTCGGCAATCCTGACAGCTTTGCAAGACGGTGCCGATATTGATGATGTTCTCGCGGCGCAAGACACCATCATCGAACTGGTCGAGGAAACGGACGGGCTGGTCAAGACCGTCGAAAAAGCAGGGGAGGCGGGATCATGAGTACACATATGGATCTGGTAAACGAAGCCAACGCTATCGATCACAAATACCATGAAGCGACACGGATCGTGACGAAGGATTTCCGGCGCAAGTTCCGCCTTGCCGTCGCCGCGCGCAAAGCAGGGGACACGGCCACAGCAGACCAATTGGCCAAGGAAGGCAAGGCTTTGTCCGCAAAGCTGCTGGACACCACGGCGCAATGGCAAAAGGCGCATCAGCAACTGAACGCCCTTTTCCTGCGTGACGAGATTGCCGACACAGTGGTTCAAGCCTTGAAGGATGCGGCGAACGAGGCCAAAGGACATCTGAAAGCCGTCAAGGAAACGGCGAAACGTCTGGAGGCGCTTGGCAAGTTCGCGAAATTTTTGGAGAAGACAATCACTACTATTGCGAAGTTGGCTGTGTAAACTCCTCTCTGTTCAGACTGGCCAGTGACGTCACCACGACGAAGGAGGCGCAACGGTGGCGGATGATGATGTGGAGAGTGCGGACGGGTGACGCGGGGATATGCTAGGGCTTAGACACCGAACCCTCCATCGAGCGTGGCGCGCAGGACCATGCCCATCAGGCCGATCACGAGAAACCAGACGAGACGGGAAAAGACGGCGCGGATCTCGGACAATTCTCGCTGCACATGGGCCATATCGTGCGAGAGCGTGGCAAGATCAACGCGCATTTCGGCGATGATGTCATTTTCGGGGGCGGTCATGGGTCATTCCGGGTATCGGGCCAACGGGGGGCAGGAGGCAAGGGCTTTCCGGCAAAGGCAGCGGGGGCAGTCGGTTCCTCGCCCTGAATCTCGCGCAGGGCGGCACGGATAGGAATGACGCGGGCGAAGTGGCGGGGTTGACCGTCAAGATTCATGGTCGATGCGCCCATGATAATGGCCACTACCCTGCCCTGCCCGTCACGAACGCATCCGCCGGAGAAACCTCCGACAAGGGGTTCGGGATGGTCGAGTACGATCCAGACGCCGGGGGGAACAGTGTCGGGAGCGTAGACATCGCCTGACACGCTCTCGCGGAACGTGGCGCGGGCGGGAAAGCCTTCGAGCGTGACGCGCCCGGCAAGGGGCGGGACGCTGGCAGGGTCGGCCTTTGGGTCAGAGCCGGTAAGGAAAGCAAAATCGGTTGCCTCCAGCGAGCCGATGCTGGTGACGGCAGGGCCGGAGCTGACCTTGCCGGTCGCGATGACATGGAAAGCAGTGAGATGACCTTTACGCCAGCGGGTGACGCTGCCCCACGAAAACGCGCCATCGCCTTCGAGAAAGACACGATCTGTGCAGGGGGCAAGGGGAGCGGGAACAGTGATGCCGGTTGGCCAGAAAACCAGAGCAGCAATGCCCGTGGCAAAGGCCAGGGTGGCAGGAATCAGGAAGCGCATGAGAGTCCTTTTTCAACGGCCAGCGCAGGCGCGCAGGTACAGGCCCAGACAGTGAAAAGCACGTCCATCAACGCACGGGTTTCGGCGGTGTCCTCAACAGAGGAAGACGGAACGGGAAGGGCAACACAGGCGATGCAGTCACTCTGTGCAGTCACGGGTGGAGGGACCGCAGCGCAGGCCGTTACGGTCATCACGAGAACTATGGGAAGGGGGAGAGCTTTCAGCATTGAGGCGGTCTTCGATCTGGCGCGCAGTGCGTTCACTGGTGGCAGCACGATGCCGGGCGGTGGCCGCATCCTGCCCCGCCGCAAAGCCCGCGCGGAATTCATGGGCGGCTCCGAGGCGGTAAGCGGAGCCGTGACTGGCGAGGGATATGGCAATGCCGCCTGTGATCAGAAGCCAGCGGGGGGCCGTGGCGGCAAAGGCGAGTAGACGGGGGATCACAGGATTGGCTCCGCCTGTTCGGGATCGGAAGGTTCGGCCATGGCGGCGCGGATCGCAATTTCCTCGGCGTAGAGAGGTTTGCCTGTGTCGTCGTGGATTTCGATGATGACAGCGGTAGCAGCGATAGTGCGCGACAGGGTGAGCGTGGAAGTGATGGGGGTGCGGAGAATGGAGGTGGGGGGCATAGGGTCGGTCCTTGGCGGAAGGAAGCTGCAGCTCAGGGCGGGGGCTGGGTTTTCTATCGCCTCGCACGGAAGCGGGCGATGAGGCGGTTGGCGATGATGGCGAGGCCGAAAAGCGCCAGCAGAAAAAAACTGGCGATGCAGGCATGGTCTGCAAGGCTGGCCAGATCGGGCAGGCCGCTGGCACTATCGGCAGCATCCCTAGCGGCGGCGATGATCTCTGGTGCTGTTGCAAGGGTTCCGCCCATCCCGATGGTGGCTGCACCACCGCCAAGCGCAATTTCCTTCGACCGGGTGAGGGGTTTGAGGGGGGCCGCATCAGCAAGGTAGGGGGTTGGATCGCGGCCCGCTATCTGCTCCTCGGTTGCCATGATCGCCATGGCCTGGGCGATGGTCTCAGGGCCGACGGCATCAGTGCCGGTTTCAAAACGGATAATGGCGGCGATCAGACGGCGGGTATGTTCGTAATCGCGGGGGATCGGGTCATGGGGACCAATACCGATGCGGCGCGCAAGGAAGCGGGCATAAGCGGTTTCGGGGTTGCGGTCAGCGGCGGGTGCCCAGCGCGCGATGATCTTCGCCGGGGTGTCGAGGCGATGGCGGCGGCGGTAGGTGTCGAGATTTCGCAGGCCCGCGCGCACGCCCCAGACGGGATCAGTGAACGCGCAATAGAGGCCGCCGGGGGTGCGGATCGTGCCGCGCTGGCCCTTCCATGTACCCCGCGACAGGGGACGCAGGGCGCAAGGATTATTGGCGCGGAGAATAGCGGGGGCAGTCATGCAAAGCGACTTTCAAACAACGGGTTTCAAGATTCAATTCGCGTATTAGGTGAATTTGTAGTACGCTAGTCGCGTTTCGTATCCGGGGGGACAGGGACAATGGCAAACGACACAGCGGCGGCTGGAGAAGCGCCATCTGCAGAGGGCGGGAACGCCCTAACGCGGTTCTGGAACGACCTGACTGAAGGGATAGCGGACTCAACTCTCGTGGTCGGCGCGTTGCTACTGGGGGTGGTCTTGTATCTATGCTACAAGGCGTGGAGCGGCTCGGCAGACGAAATCAGGAAAGGCAAGATCGCGCGGTTCCAGCAGTTTCTTCAGGATCAGAAATGGCGGTTGGACCGGTTGAAACTGCGCCACCCGGAGGATTTCGGGGAAGAGGAAGCGGTGCTGACCAATTTGCGAACAGCATCCGAAGCACCAGTTTATAATGCAGACTGGGATAGCGCCTATGCGCTGGAACGGGCTTTAATCGAGCGGTTTACTGCCGAAGATGCCAAGGAGATCGAGTACGACTGGCTTCGGAATCTGGAGCAGGCGCGGACGATGGAAATCCCGGAATTCAGTGCCTATGAGACACTTCCTGCGGACACGCCGCCGCTGGATCGAAAGCTGGCACTATCGAAGATGGTCGCAGATATGCAATGGGCGCGGGCCGAAGCCTATGCAAAGCGTAAGGTAGCGGTCGCTTTTGTATCCCGCACCGGGTTTCTTATGGTGGTCTGCGGAGTGCTCGCAGGATCATTCCTCTATATTGATCCGCCTTTTGTTGATGCCGGGAAGTTCAGTGGACTCGATTTTGCGGTGATTTCGGGAGCCTTCGGGGCCAGTTTCTTCATGCTTGCCCGGTCCCAGAACGCGCTCAGCGGTTCGACTTATTCGGAAATCCGGCGGTCACTCGACTGGCCGTTATTGTTCATACGGCTGACCTTTGGTGCGGCGGCAGCGGCGGCGCTCTACTTTTTCTTCGAGACGGACCTTCTGGGCGGGCAACTGGCCCCTGACCTCAACGAGATCAAGTACGAAGGCGTTGGAGGGGCCAACAACAGCGCAGCGAGAGTGCCGAACCAGGATATGGCGCTGTTGTTCTTCTGGAGCTTTCTGGCCGGGTTTTCGGAACGGTTGGTGCCGAGCCTGCTGCGTGGGAAGGAAGAAGAAATCGTGAAGGTGAAGCAGAAAGCCTGAGGCGATCATCACTATGAAATGGTGGTGGTCGTCGTGTCGCCGGGGCCGGTGACGGCTGAAACCTGGGCGACGGTGATCGTCAGGGGGGCGGTCGTGGTGTGGAGCCATGTGTGGGCGGGGGTGGAGGTTTGAGCCTCGTGGATAATCTCACCTGATGCCTCGATCCTGATTTCGTAACGCTCGCCTTCCTCACCCAAAGGCGGCTCGGTCTGCCAGTTATCGCCGCCGGTTCGGGTGCGGCGGGTCCATGAGATATGCAGGGTTGCGCCCTCTTTCCGCGCGCGGAGATGGGCGGGAGCATAAGGGCGATGAGCGGTTCCCTGCGGGGTGAATGTGCTGGCGCGGTAGGGTTCTGCATCGAAAGGAAGACGGGCGGGGCCGTGGCGGAGATGGAATTCGCGGGTGATGTCGTCGGGAGTAAGGGGCAGACGTTTCAGCGCGCTGTTGATGAGAATGAAACGGGTTTCAGGGGGCAGGGTTTCGATCAAAGGCTCGGTTCCGGCCTGACCGCGCAGGATGCCAGTGAGGCGATAGGTACGGGGGGCAATCAGTGCTGCCTCGCGAAACTGGATGACCTCCCACGCGCCAGAGGGATGGCGCAAGGCCGCGATATTGGCCCCTGCAAGAACGGCGAGGGGATCAGCGGAGAGGAGTGCGCCGCCCGATAGGGTGATCTCCGTGGTGGTGTTGCTCCAGCGGAAAGGATCGCTGGGGGGGAGCGCAGTCGTGAGGCGGCCAAGGGTTGCGGGGGCAGTCAGCGTAAGGGCGGGCGCAAAGCCGGATTCAGTAGACGAGATATAGAGGGCGGTCGGCGCCCATGGGTTCGCGAAAGCGGCAACCGGCAGAGATGATGGGTCTTCGGTCCCCCGCAAAAGGGGGATGTCGAGAATCTCAACGATAGCAGGGGTGGCAAGGGGCAGCGTTGGCGGTTCTTCGGTCGGATCGCTGTCATCAGCCGGGGCGTAGAGGTTGGGGAGGACGCGGGTGGCCTCGATACGGCGGGCTTCGGTTTCTTCCAGCCGCGCAATCCGGTGGGGGAGCGCGCGGCCCTCAACGGTGAGGGCGATTGTGTCGCCCGGTTCCAGTGCGAGGCGGGACGGAGGTAGGGCGAGGTTGGCAGTGTCGCGGGCAATGCGGGACTCGGAAAGCCAGCGACGGGCGGCGGCGCGGGCCTTGCCACTGGAAAGGGCAATGGCGTGGTCGGTTTCTTCCACGCGATTGGCGGGAAAGGCGTGGTGGGTGACTTCGGCCGTTCCACGCCGATATTCGGCATCAGCGCGGATATAGCCGAGGCGGATAGTGGTGGGCAGGTCGGATTCCTGTGCGCGGGTGAGGCTAAAGGGGTCTTCGCCCTCCCCTGCCACGAGGTCAGCCTCTGAAAGCGTGGCTATAGGGGCATCGCCGCGCGGAACGAAGCGGATGAGGCCGTCAGACTCCACAGCGTCAAAGCCGAAGACCAGCATAAGGGGGGTCAGGGCGTCACGGGCGCTGAGGGTGCGGTCGATGGTATAGCCATCCACCAGCGCGTGAAGGCGGGACACGTCGATGCGGGTTTCTCCGGCCTGGGCGCAGATTTCCGCGACTAACTCGGCCAGAGGCGCGGCGTCGAGGCGACCTGTGATCCAGTGGCCGCGCTCGTAGGCCGGGCCGTCGGTCCAGACGCTTTGTCGCAAGGGGAAGTCTGGATAGGGGCGGGTGTCCCATGTCCAGACATAGGTTCGTTCGACGATGGGGTCGCCCTGCCAGTGGGCGAGCATGGCTTGCAGATAGCGGCGCTGCATGGCGTCGTCACGGATACCGCGAGAATGGTGGGGGAGTGCGGATTCGCTGGATTTGGGATCGAGGAAGACGTTGGGCTGGTTTGCGCCGAGGTCCACGGCGGGGCAGCCGGTTTCGGTGAAGCGGATGGGCTTGGAACCGGGGAGCCATGCGGTGGGGGCCGGATTACGGATGCCGTTCGGGCGATCATGGTGGGGGTTTTGCCACCAGTCGCGCAGGGACTTGACGGCGAATATCCAGTGTTCGGCGTGGGCGGTATCAGTGATCGGGGTGCGGCGCTGGGCGGTGCGGTCGGCCTCGCTGGCATAGAACCAGTCGGCCCATTCGCCGCCCTCCACATTCGCATCGAGATAATCGAGATCGTATTCGCTGTCGGCATCCGCCACGTCGAGATGATCGCGGCCCGGTCGCCAGTCGGACAGGGGCAGGTAATTGTCGATGCCGATAAAGTCGATGGCGGGGTCGGCCCAGAGGGGATCGAGGTGGAAACTGACCGTACCGTCGGGAAGGCGATGGTTGGCGTATTCGGACCAGTCGGCAGCGTAGCTGATCCTTGCCAGTGGCAGGATGGATTTAACGTCCTGGGCGAGAGTGCGCAGG
>CALFFK010000046.1 GCA_937957975.1 uncultured Neomegalonema sp. | reverse complement strand
TGCGCCTCGATCAGAGCGGCCTGATCACGCAGCAACGCGTCTTTCTCGGCATTGGTCAACTGGTATCGCATCCAGAGTTTGACTCACATCCAGACGCGCCGCGCAATACCAAAATTGCCAACCACCTGAGCAATTACCTTTGACGCGCGTTACAATCATCGTTGATTGAAAAGACAGGCGTTAACGTTGACTCTGGTTTTTTTTCGCTCATGCCCAAGATCGGCGCGATCTCCCCTTTTGACTCCACATTGCTACGCGCCTGCAAACTATTCTGCCGCGATGGCCGGTACGGCGGGCAACGCCTCCGGCCTCGGCCCCCCTGTCGCCCAGTCGAGCAGATGCACGGTATGGACGACGGGGATACCCGTACCGCTGGCAATCTGGGTCATACAGCCGATATTGCCGGTGGAGATCACATCAGGGCGGGTCGCCTCGATATTGGCGACCTTGCGCTCCTTGAGTTGCCCGGCGATTACTGGCTGGAGCAGATTATAGGTTCCCGCCGACCCACAGCACAGATGCCCCTCGCGCGGCTCCAGAACGGTAAATCCGGCCATCTTGAGCAAGGCTTTTGGCTCCACCGTAACCTTCTGGCCGTGCTGGAGCGAACATGCCGCATGATACGCGACCCGTAACCCTTCGGCATGGATCGGCTCGTTCAGCCCAAGCTCTCCCATAACTTCCGAAATATCACGGGTCAGGCCCGAAACGATGGCGGCATCCCCGGACAGCGCATCATCAGTGCGGAACATATGTCCGTAATCCTTCACGGTCGTCCCGCAACCAGAGGCATTGATGACAATGGCATCCAGCCCATCGCCCGCTTTTTCGCGCATCCATGCCCGGATATTCGCCGCCGCCGAAGCATGGGAGGCATCAACCTTGCCCATGTGATGCGTCAATGCTCCGCAGCATCCCGCGCCTTGCGCGATCACGACCTCTGCGCCGTGACGGGTCAGCAAGCGGATCGTTGCTGCATTGATCGACGGGTCGAGAACCTTTTGCGCACACCCCGTCATCAATGCCACACGCATTTTCCGCTCGCCTTGCGCCGGAAAAACCTGTGGTTCGTCATGGGCGCTCGGCGGATGGATCGTCTTGGGCGTCAGCGCGACCATGGCCTTCAATTTACCGGGCAGGATGCGCGCGAATGGTTTCGCCATCTTCGCACCAAGCAGGGAAAGCCGGAAAAGATTGTCATTGGGCAGCAGTTTCGCAAGCAGGTTTCTGAGCGCGCGATCATGCAGGGGCCGCTTATAGGTCTTCTCGATATGCGCACGGGCGTGATCGACGAGATGCATGTAATGCACCCCCGATGGACAGGTCGTCATGCAAGCCAGACACGATAGACAGCGATCCACATGCTTGACCGTATTCTTGTCAGCCGGGCGATCCTCTTCCAACATCTGCTTGATAAGGTAGATACGCCCTCTGGGGCTGTCGAGTTCATCGCCCAGCAAGGTATAGGTCGGACAGGTCGCCGTGCAGAACCCGCAATGGACACAGGTGCGCAGGATGTCATTTGATCGCGCCGTATCGGGATCGGCCAATTGTTGCTCGGTAAAGTTCGTTTGCATCCGTCACGCCCATTTGGCGATGCGCACGCAGCACGCATCACGTTGAAAATCATGCGAGGTCATGCCCGCATCCTGCCCGGATTCAGAATACCCGCCGGGTCGAAAGCCCGCTTCAGATCGGTGGACAGACGCGCGATGGGGGTCGGTTCCGGCTCGAAGACCGGCACAGCCGCCCGCACGGCATCGCTGGCGCGTATCAGGGTTGCATGGCCGCCGAACCCTGCGAGAGACTGACGGATCGCGCCCCCGGAAGCATCGCGACCTTCCTCGCAGGCGATCCAGACCAAACCGCCGCCCCAGTCATAGAATGCTTCCACTTCAAAACGCTCGCGCAGCGCAGCAACCAAAAGCGGTGCATCAGTCGCCTTCATCGAGATGCGCCAGACCGCCCGGTCATCCGCCGCAAACATCATCGCATCACGGATCGCTACCCATGGATCGCTATCGATCCCTGCAACAGGACCAAAGGGCGCAAGCGCCTCGGTCAGGCGCTCGATACGATAGGCAGCCTGTGTTGCAAAGCCCTCGACCCGCAGCAAAGTAACCGCATCGGAAAACCCCAGTTCCCGTGCGATTGTATCAGGCAGATGCGCCGCCGCGCTCACATCGCAAGGCATTGCAAGGGCCGCAGAAAGGGCCGAAATCGCCTTGCCATCCGGCAGGCCAGCAATCGCAACCGTCTTCACCACTTCGGATTTCGGCATGACTTTCAGGCCGATTTCCGTAATCACCCCCAGCGTCCCATAGGCTCCACATAACAGCTTTGGCACGTCATAGCCGGTGACATTCTTCATTACACGCCCGCCCGCGCGCAGGGTTTCGCCCTTGCCATTCACATAGCGCACCCCAAGGATCGCATCGCGCGCCGCCCCCATACGCAACCGGCGGGGACCAGAAGCCGCAACCGAAATCGCTCCACCAAGCGTTGGCTCGCCGCTTGTACCAAGCAAAGCCCGGTGGTCGGGTGGCTCGAAGGTAAGTTGCTGGTTTTCGCCATCCAGCAAATCATCCAATGCTTTCAGCGTCATCCCCGCTTGCGCGACCAGGGTGAGTTCCCCCGGCTCGTAAAGGGTCACTCCGTCGAGAGCCGCAAGCGACAGGGTTTGTGCGGCCTGCACGGGCCGACCCAAGCCGCAACGGGTGCCGCCACCGCTCAGTTCAAGCGGAATACTGTCGGCATGGGCGTCAAGAACGGCCCCGGCAATGTCGGCTTCGGTGGTCAGCATCGGTCATTCGCCTCCAACGCGAACATGAGAGCGAAAAAGAGCGCAATGGCAGGAAACCCAATCAGTCTTACTACATCGCAGGGCAAACCCGTCCAATCCATCACGCTGCATCACGTGTCTCGCTGAGGGATAAGGGGAATACCTTCGCCGGGTTCAGCATCCATGCCGGATCGAACACATCCTTGATCGCCATTTGCTGACGCAACTCACGCTCGTTGAACTGGGTCAGCATCAATTCGCGCTTCTCGATCCCGACGCCATGCTCGCCAGTCAGGCAGCCATCCTTTTCAACACAAAGACGCAACAGATCGGCCCCAAGCTCTTCGGCCTTGCGGGAACTATCCGGGTCGTTCGCCTCATACATGATGAGCGGGTGCAGATTGCCATCCCCCGCATGGAAGACATTCGCAACCTTAAGGTCATATTTAGCGGCAAGTTCAGCCGTCTGCTTCAACACGTCCGGTAATTGGGCAAGCGGTACACATCCATCAAGGCAGATATAATCCGCCAATTGCCCAATGGCTCCGAAGGCAGCCTTGCGCCCCGCCCAGATTTTCGCGCTTTCGATGTCGTTGCTGCTGCGCTTGACGGTGGATGGCCCGAAGGGGGCGACCACGGCTTCAATACGCGTCAATTGCTCGTCGATCTCCGCATCCGACCCTTCAACTTCCACGATCAGCAGAGCCTCAACATCAAGGGGGTAGCCTGCCTTGGCAAAGTTCTCGCTGACGGTGATTGCAGGCTTGTCCATAAATTCGAGAGCCACCGGAGACAGGCCCGCCCGGATAATCGCCGCCACGGCTTCACCCGCAACCTCATTGGTATCAAAGCCGAACAGCATCGGACGCGCACCCTCCGCAGCAGGAAGGATTTTCAGCGTCGCTTCGGTACAGATGCCAAGTTGCCCTTCCGATCCGCAAATGAGTGACAGGAAATCATACCCCCCCGCATCCAGGTGCGCGCCGCCAAACTCCACCACCTCACCATCCGCCATCACCATCGTGACGCCAAGCAGGTTATTGGTCGTGACCCCATATTTCAGGCAATGCGCGCCCCCTGAATTCATCGCGATATTGCCCCCGATCGCGCAGGCAAGCTGTGACGACGGATCGGGAGCGTAGAAAAATCCATCAGGTTGAACTGCGCCGGTCACAGCAAGATTCGTGATGCCGGTCTGCACACGGATCGTTCGGTTCAGGTAATCAATCTCCAGCACGTCTTTCATGCGCGAAAGCCCAAGCACGACGGCATCCGCCGTCGGCAACGAGCCACCCGCCAGCGAAGTGCCAGACCCGCGCGCAACAACAGGCACGCCCTCATCCCGGCAAAGCATTATGATGTCAGCCACCTGGGCAGTCGTATCCGGCAACACGACAAGCATTGGCGGTTGGCGATAGGCATTCAGGCCGTCGCATTCGTACGCTTTCAATTCCTCCGCCGCATGGATGACCTGCTCGGTGGGAACGATCCTGCGAAGGCGCTCGGCAATGCTGTCACGCTTTGCAATGATCTGCTGGTTCGGCACAGGCATCTCGATCATCAACATTCTCCCCGGCGATCAATCCATTCAAGGACGATATAGGCGTAACATGAGTAGGTGACAGTCCAAAAACGGTCGCAACGTATTGCGCAGGGAGGCAGTTCGTCCTAACCGCTGCATATGGCTGATTTATCCTTCCCCTCTATTTTCTGGATGCCCTTGCGCGGCATGCCCGAAATGACAGTTCTAGACCTGATTGCGGTCGTCTGGCTTGTCTTTTTGGTGGCGGGTATGAGCTGGTATGTCGATACAGGGCCACGTTCAGCACAAAGTGCCAGCGCCCTGATGCGTGCCAAGCGCATGGTTTGGATGGAGGAAATGGCCCAGCGCGAGGTTCGCATCATTGACGGCAATCTGCTGTCAGGCTTGCAACATGGATCGAGTTTCTTTGCTTCAACAGCCCTGATTTGCCTCGGCGGCCTGTTGGCCATGATGGGTCAGGCCGACCGGCTGGCCGAAGTTGCCGATTCCATGCCTTTCGCGCACCCATCCGGGCCGGATGCCTTTCGGGTTAGACTGGTTGCCCCGGTTGCGATGATCGTTTTTTCGTTCTTCAAGTTTGCTTGGGCGCAAAGGCTGTTCGGCTATTGCGCCGTGATGATTGGCGCAACGCCCGAAATCAGGCAGGGGAATGAAGCGGAGGCTTTGGCGGCAGCGCGGGATGCCGGACAGCTCAACTGGCTTGCCGCGCGCAGCTTTGCACGAGGGTTGCGCGGCCTTTATTTCACGCTTGGCTCTCTGGCTTTCCTTATCGGACCCATTGCATTGATCGTCAGCTCCACTGCGGTAGCGCTGATGATTCATCGACGGGAGTTTCTCTCCGAAAGCCGTGCCGCAATGCTCGGAGCATATCCGAAGCAATCAAAGCGCCCAAAATAGAAAAGCCCTACAACCAAAAGCAAAAAACCCCTACCACAATAAATTATGGTAGGGGTTTTTTAAATACCTTGAGTAAGTTTAATTACTCTGCCGCAAGGGTTTTGACTAAATCAACAATCTTGCGCCGGGTTTCCTGATTTCCAATCTTTTTGAACGCCGTATTAAGTTGCAATCCTTCGGAGCTACTCACGAAATCCATCACAAAAGAGGTTTCATCTGGCTCTGACATACCTTTTTTTACAGTATTACCGTCACCTTGGGCGATGCTATCGGGCATATCAGCAAAAAAGAATTCGACTGGAACTTCAAGAATACGGGAAATTGCAAACAAACGACTCGCACCAACGCGATTGGCGCCCTTTTCGTATTTTTGAACTTGTTGAAAAGTTAGTCCAAGGCGCTCCCCTAGGCGTTCCTGGCTCATTCCGATCATCATCCGGCGTAACCGGATGCGACTGCCTACGTGGACATCCACGGGATTTGGCAATTTAGTCACAACTTATCCTTGCTTAAAAAAAACACTCCGGCGGTCCGTATCCGAAAACACACACACGCGCAAATAGATTTATTGTGTCACATTATGAACAAAATAAAAAGTTCCAAGAACGTTCCATAACACTGCTTTGATTACTGCCGATCATATGCTCACGAATATTTTACTTACTATGGATAATATTACTTGATCGCCCGATTAAAACCATAATGGCGACACAATCACCATGATTGCCTATTTAAAATAGTAAAAAAAGCAGAATGAATGCCTATTTATAATAGTAAAAAAAGCAGATACAATCATAAACATCAAGACCAAACCGGCCTCTTCATGTTTTCCGTACATCGTTTTACCTGCCTGTGACGGTAGAGGCTCAAGCAATGTGCCGGGAGCATTCAGCGGTAGCGCCCGTAAAATCCGCCCTCGCGCATCAATCATCGCAGAAATGCCTGTGTTCGCAGCACGGGCAACCGGCACTCCCCGTTCAATAGCGCGTACACGCGTCTGAGCGAGATGTTGCTGTGGCCCCGCCACTTTTCCGAACCAGGCATCGTTCGTTACATGCACAAGCCAGTCAATCCCGGCATTCCGGTCGATCACTTCATGCGGAAAGATCGCCTCGTAACAAATCATCACTCCAAAGGGTGGCAACCCGGCGATTTTTAGCACCCGATCCTGATCGGCTCCGGCGGAGAACCCACCAGGCAAGGAAATCACGGCGCGCAACCCCATGCCCGTCAGTATGTCATCGAAGGGCAGATATTCACCAAACGGCACCAAATGCTGCTTGTCATAAGATTTCAGGAGCGTGCCATCCCCACCAACAGCAAGCAGGCTGTTATGAAATCTCTGCGCATCGGTTCCCCGGCCCGCAACCCGTAATCCGCCAGCGAGCAAGACACCATTGGGACTTAGCCGTTGCGCGATGGCCGCGCGCAAATCAGGCATTTCAGCAATAGGAAAAGGTGTTGCCGCCTCCGGCCAGATGATGACATCCGCCCCTTTTTCCGTAAGTTCCCGTGTCTTCTCCAGTAAATCCGCCAACTGCGCATCACGTAAATCAGGATGCCATTTTTCGGCCTGCGGCACATTTGGCTGTACCAGGCCGACCATCAACGGCTGCGCGCGTGGCGGGATAGGCTGGGCCAATCGCGCAGCGCCAAGACCCCACGATCCCACACCAATGCCCAATGCAATCGCCGCATACACGGCCCGCCCACCCTTGCTACCCTGCGTCAACACCGCCCCAATGCACGCCCCACAGAGCAGTACGAGGAAGGTAACGCCGTTGATTCCGACAAACGCCGCCACCTGGATGGGCGGGATATTCACCAGAGAATACCCCGGTTGCGCCCATGGAAAGCCGGTCAGAACCACACCACGCAACGCCTCGGCAAGCATCCAGCAAGCCGCAAAAGCCAATGGTTGCGACCACGCATTACGCGCGATCCGCCATGCGAGGACGAATGCCAGCCCCCAGAACAACGCCAGACCCCCCGCCATCGCAGGCAGTGCGACGGGAATCATCCACGCGAATTTCTCCGGTTCAACGAGAAATGGCTCAACGATCCAAAACAGGGTACCCGCGAAATACGCGGTTCCCGCGATCCACCCGGTCCAAAACGCCCTGCGCCCGGTCTCAGCTTTGCGCCACAATACATAAAGCGCCGCAATTCCAACCGGCAGCAGCCACCACAATGTCAATGGCGGCTGACTCACCGCCATCAGCAACCCAACCAAAAGCGCCGCGACCCACCGAAGACGGAGCGTTTCCACGCGCTTACTGGGCCGCCTGAAGTGCGGCCCCGTCGGTATTATCCGCATTTTCGGGCAAGACCAGCGATACCCGCATCCGCTTTATCCGGCGCGGGTCAGCATCGAGAATCTCGAATTCATGCCCGGCCTCATGCCGGATCACCTCGCCCCGTGCCGGAATACGGTTGCAAATCATAAAGACCAGACCGCCAAGGGTATCAACATCGTCATTTTTGCCCGGCTCCAGCAATTGAATCCCGGCTTCAGCTTCAAATTCATCAAGCCATGCGCGGGCATCGACCCGATACACTCCGTCGCCCTGCTTTTTCCAAAAAGCCTCAACCGTCGCGTCGTGCTCGTCTTCAATCTCGCCGACGATCAGTTCCAACAGATCCTCAATGGTGACGAGGCCATCCACACCGCCATATTCATCGATTACCAATGCCATATGAACCCGATCCGCCTGCATCTTCTGGAGCAGAATGCCGCACCGCATAGAGGGCGGCACAGTTAGCAACCGGCGCATAAACCCACGAACGTTGAAAGTGCCAGGAGTTGGCGACTCATGCTCCTGCCCGGTCAGCATGAAGACATCCTTGACGTGGATGAAGCCCTCTGCGTCATCAAGCGTATCATTATAGACTGGCAGACGGGAATGCCCGACACTTCGAAAAGCGGCAACCACCTCGTCATAATCCGCAGCCATCTCGATCCCGACGATGTCCGCGCGCGGCACCATGGCATCCGATACCCGCATTTCGCCCATGCGCTCGACATTCGCGAGCAACAGCTTTTGGCGGTCGGTATGTTGTTGCTGCACCTCTTCAGGCATAGGAGGCGGTGCTTCACGCCCCGCGAGCATGGAACTGACGCCCCGACCAAACCCCCCGAACAGGCGTTCTGTCAGCGGGCGTCCCCCAAGAGAGCCTGTACTCTGGCCCTCCTCGCCACTTTCGTCCTGTTCCGCCGATCCGCTATCGGCGCGGGGCAGTCCCCCCGGTTCGTTCTCTGTCACAAGCCTCACACCTGATCCGGGCGATACGGATCAGCAATGCCGAGCCGCGCAAGCGCCCTTGTTTCCGTACTCTCCATGACCAATGCCTCGGCATCGGTGTCATGGTCGTACCCTAATAAATGTAAGAAACCGTGGATAATCAAGTGCCGCAGATGCGCATCAAACGTGATTCCACCTGTCTGCGCTTCATACTCCACAGTCTCGAAGGCCAGGGAAATGTCACCCAATGGTTGCGGCATACCCGGCGGCAGAGGCGTATCACCCACCGGAAAAGACAGCACATTGGTCGAGGAATCCTTGCCACGATGCTGCTGGTTCAGCGTTCGTTGTTCAGCATCATCGGTGAAAAGAACCGAGAATTCCGCGTTTTTCGGAACGGTATCAATCCCGACGGTGGTGGCGGCGATACACTCATCGACCAACTTATCAAGATCGCAACCCCGCGACCAACGCTCATCCCCGACGCGAATGTCAACGTCGATCATGCCGTTCACCACGCTGCGCATCCAGCTTGTCATAGGCTTTCACAATGCGGGATACCATCGGGTGCCGCACCACATCCGTATCGGTAAAGCGGATCACTGATGTATCAGCGATGCCCTCGATAATATCGACCGCTTCCTGCAAACCGGATGTCTCCCCGCGTGGCAGATCCACTTGCGTAGGATCGCCTGTCACCGCCATCTGCGAATTCTCACCAAGGCGGGTGAGGAACATCTTCATTTGCATCCGGGTGCAGTTCTGCGCCTCGTCCAGCACTACGAAAGCATTGGCCAGCGTGCGCCCGCGCATGAAAGCAAGCGGGGCAACCTCGAACACGCCGCTTTCGAGAAACTTCGCTGTCTGCTCTCCGCCCAGCGTATCATGCAAAGCATCGTATAGCGGCCGCAGATAAGGATCGACTTTTTCCTTGAGGTCGCCGGGCAAGAAGCCAAGACGCTCCCCCGCCTCCACCGCCGGACGCGACAGGATAATGCGATCCACGCGTTTTTCGAGAAAGGCGGCAACCCCTGCGGCAACAGCCAGATAGGATTTTCCGGTCCCCGCAGGGCCAATGCCGAACGTAAGCGTATCGTTCAACAGCGCGTCGATATAAGCGGCTTGCCGGGGCGAACGCGGCTCGATGATGCGTTTGCGTGTATGGATTTCGACGCCGGTTGGATTGGGTGGGGCCGCCGGAGCAGAGACGTCGCGCTTCGGCTCGTTCGCAAAACGGATTGCGCCTTCCACATCGCCCTGTTCGATGGGGCGTCCCTTGGCCTCGCGCTCGCGCAGGGTGGTCAGCGTTTCCATTCCCCGCCCCACTGCATCATCCTCGCCCTGCAATGTCAGGATATTACCGCGATGATGGATTTCTATCCCGAAGGCCCGCTCAATCACAGCGAGGTTGCGGCTGTGCGGGCCAACGATTTCAGCCAGCGCGCGGTTATCCTCAAACTCGATTGTATTGGCGGTCAAGATCGCGCCCCCATGTCAGACATCTGCCAAAGGTATAGCGTCAACCGGCGTTCCCGACAGGCTGTTCGGAAATCCGGCGTCGATACGAACAGGCACAATCTGACGCAAAGCGTTGGCAGGAACGAAAGCATGAACAGGTTGCAGATACGGGCTGCGGCCCACAAGCTGACCCGGTTCACGGCCCGGTTTTTCGAAAAGGATTGGCATAACCCGCCCAATGCAGCTTTCCTGAAAGCGCGTCTGGTGAAATTTCAGCAGATCATTGAGCCGCGCAAGACGGTCTTCTTTCACGGCTTCAGGAACCTGCTCTGCACCAGAAGCGGGCGTACCCGGACGGGGGCTGTATTTGAAGGAAAACGCCTGCGCGTAGCCAACGGCATCGACCAGAGCCAATGTCTCTTCGAAATCTGCATCCGTCTCACCGGGAAAGCCGACAATGAAATCGCCGGACATCGCGATATCGGGTCGTGTTGCACGGATACGGTCGATCAGATCCAAATAACTCCTGGCGGTATGTTTGCGGTTCATTGCCCTAAGGACACGATCTGACCCTGATTGCACTGGCAAGTGAAGATAAGGCATCAATTCCGACACCTCCGCATGGGCGGCGATCAGATCATCATCCATGTCGTTCGGATGGCTGGTGGTGTAGCGAATACGGTCGATGCCTTCGACCCTGGCAACTTCGCGGATCAAACGGGCCAGGGACCAGACCCCGCCATCCCCCTCACCGTGATAGGCGTTGACGTTCTGGCCCAGCAGCGTGAGTTCGCGAACACCGGATGAGGCAAGTCGCTGTGCTTCAGCCATAATCTGTGCCACGGGCCGCGAAAACTCCGCACCGCGTGTATAAGGGACGACGCAGAAGGCACAGAATTTGTCGCACCCCTCCTGAACGCTAAGGAATGCACTGGGCGATGCCCGCCGCGCCCGCTGTGGCAAAGCCTCGAACTTGTCTTCGGTCGGGAAATCCGTGACGACCTGTGCGCCCTTGCCCGCATCCAGCGCATCCAGCATGGCGGGCAGACGATGATAGGCCTGTGGCCCGACGACAAGATCGACGAGTGGCTGACGACGCACGATTTCCTCGCCTTCGGCCTGCGCGACACAGCCGGTGACACCAACCCGCATCGTACCGCCCCGTTCGGCCTTTTCATCGGCCAGTTTACGGATACGGCCCAACTCCGAATAAACCTTCTCGGCGGCCTTCTCACGAATGTGGCAAGTATTCAAAAGCACCAGATCGGCGTCTTCCGGGGCGTCCACAGCTTCATAGCCCGCGCCTGTCAAGGCTTCGGACATGCGTTCGGAATCGTAGACATTCATCTGGCACCCGTAGGTGCGGATGAAAAGCTTCTTGGGTGGTATCGCGTTCATCGACTTCCCAAAGCACAAAAAAGGCGCGCCCGCAATGCGGACGCGCCCAATAACACCATCGTCAGCGTTATTCGGAAACGCAATCAGGCCTTGGCGGCACTACGATTACGGCCCAGGCCGATTTTTTTCGCGAGTTCCTGACGCTTCGCAGCGTAATTTGGAGCAACCATTGGATAATCAGAAGGCAATCCCCAACGCGCGCGATAGTCTTCGGGCGTCATGTTATAGGATGTTTTGAGATGCCGCTTGAGCATCTTCAACTTTTTACCGTCTTCAAGGCAGATCAGGTGATCCGGCGTAATCGATTTCTTGATCGACACGGCGGGTTTCAGTTCCTCTACCGGCTCTTCTTCTGGATCATTCGCCAGCACACCCAGAGTCTTGTAAATCGACTCAATGAATGCAGGAAGATCAGCGGGCGGAACCGGGTTATTCGAGACATGCGACGAAACGATGTCCGATGTCAGTTGCAGGATTTCGGATCGTTCGATCACGGCGTCACTCATGGGGTACTCCATAAGAAGTGTATAAGATCAGGTTTAATCCCGCGCTTGATAAACTGGCGAGCTATAGGGGCTTATTTATTCATCTTGGGTGATACTGCAAGAGAAAAAGTAAAATAATTTTGCTTTTTCAGGATCGTGTTAAAGTCATCATGGTGTTTAACCCGAAAAGAAACGCTTCTCCATTACTCGCGCATCAATCCGAACGCCGCCTATATCATAATAATTGCGCCGCACACCGACATCATAAAATCTTAACGAATTATAAAGAAATATTGCGTGGTGATTATTTTCTGCAACCTCCAGTATAATACGCTCAATGCCTACCCTTGCGTCATCCTGTTCGAGTGATGCCAGCAGTTCAGAAGCAATTCCACGCCGGTGATGGGCCGGATCGACTGCAATAACGAGTATTTCGATCTCGGTTTCCAAGACACTTGCAAGTACAAATCCTAACGGACAACCACTATCGTCTTGCGCTACCAGCAATCTGTTCGCCGGAACCGCGACCAACGAGACAATTTCCGCCGACGACCATCCGCGCATCCCGGTCTGGGCATAAGCACGCGCCTGAAGGGCCGCAAGCGCGTCGATGAAAAGCATGGGAGGAGGCGCAGAAAAGCGCGTAATCATCGCAGAACAGGTCGGGCCGCTGCCTTTGCATCCGGCGCACGCAAATAGAGCGGGCATGGCGGCACATCGCTCTCACATCGTATCGCGAGCCTTGCAACATCAGCGGGATCAATAACCGGCATATCATCCGGCCCGATCACATGCGTGGCGTCGTGACGGCTCAGAAAATCCGGGAAGTCCGCCGCAGGCAGGGCCAACGGTCCCTCCCCCGCCTGTGCCTCATCGAAAAACTGCACGAACAAATCGCCCCGGCGACCATCAAGGGCAACGACGAGCCGCTGCGCATCATGGGCAAAAGCCAGCGCCTCAAGCGTGGTCACGCCAACCGCGCGGCATCCACTGGCAAGCGCAAGCCCCCGCGCGAAGGCAGCACCCAGTCGCGCGCCGGTAAATCCACCGGGGCCACAAGTCACGCCAATTAAATCAAGGGCATCAGCGCCAACCCCGGCCTCACCAAGAGCTTCGGCCACCATGGGCGCAAGGCGCTCAACATGCCCCCGCGCCATTTCCTCGCTACGATGTGACAAAACAATATCGCCCTGTAGCAAGGCAACCGAACAATGGCCAAGGCAGGCATCAATCCCAAGAACATTCATCAGGTCGGAACGGGCCGAACCTCCAATACGTCAGGAATATAGTGACGCAGCAGGTTCTCGATCCCCATCTTCAGGGTCATTGTCGAGCTTGGACACCCCGCGCAGGCACCGCGCATCGACAGATACACAATCCCTTCCTCAAAGCCATGGAAGGTTATGTCACCACCATCCTGCGCAACGGCAGGTCGCACACGGGTATCGAGCAAATCCTTGATCTGCGTCACGATCGCCCCGTGCGGGCCATCATGGTCAGCATGGCCACTATCGGTCTGCGCGCTATCGGCCATCACCGGCTGACCAGAGGTGAAATGCTCCATCACCGCACCAAGAATAGCCGGTTTGATATGAGGCCAATCAACCGCATCGTTCTTGGCTACAGAGATAAAATCAGGACCAAGAAACACACTCTCAACGCCTTCGACTGCAAAGATTCGGATTGCAAGCGGCGAGGGGGCGGCATCTTCTACATTGGTGAAATCGGCGGTGCCACTGGCCATGACCGAGCGGCCAGGCAGGAATTTCAGGGTCGCCGGGTTCGGGGTCGCTTCCGTTTGAATAAACATCGTGCGGCTTCCTACTGCGAGCGGGATCGCTCATGTTTTTAGAATTGTTCTAAATATGGCCCTTGCGAGGGCCAGGATCAAGCGACAGTTTCCGGCGGGCGGGCTTCGATCACGACGAAAGCCTGTGCATAGGGGTCATCATCGGTCATTGTCAGATGGATATGCGCCGTCCATCCCTTTGGGGTCAACCGGTAAAGGCGTTCCAGAGCACCACCTTTCAAATGCAGGGTCGGCTGGCCGCCTGGCAGGTTCACGACCCCCATTTCCCGCCATGCAACGCCCATGCGCACACCGCTGCCCAGCGCCTTGGAACACGCTTCCTTCGCCGCCCAGCGTTTCGCATAGCTGGCCGCGCGGTGAGGCTTTCTATCCGAGCGTTCGCGCTCAACATCCGTGAAAACCCGATGCGTGAACCGCTCGCCATGGCGGTCCAGGGTTCCGGCAATCCGGCGAATATCGGCAAGATCCGATCCGATCCCGATAATCACGTCTTCGCCCTCCCCCGCGCATACCCCTCGTTCATCGCCAGCCGCATCCGATGCATTGCTTCCTCCAACCCGATGAAGACAGCCTCGCCAATCAGGAAATGACCGATATTCAGTTCGGCAACATCCGGTATCGCCGAAACCATCCGTGCCGTTTCAAAGTCAAGACCATGACCCAGGTGAACCTCCAGCCCCGCTTCCGTCCCGATCCGCACGCCATCGGCCAACCGCGCCAATTCGCGCGCACGCTTGTCATTATCCCCCGAAAGATGCGCTTCGGCAAAAGTGCCGGTATGCAATTCAATAACCGGCGCACCGATCCTTTTACTCGCGGCGATCTGTTCCGGGTCGGCTTCGATGAACATCGACACCCGGCAACCGGCCTCGCGTAACGGCGTGATGAATTCGGCGAGCCGGGCTTCGTCCTGCACGACGCCAAGGCCGCCCTCGGTGGTGCGTTCCTCGCGTTTTTCAGGGACGATGCAAACGGCATGAGGCCGGTGACGCAGGGCAATGGCCTGCATTTCCTGCGTCGCCGCCATCTCAAAATTCAACGGCACAGTCAGCGCATTCATCAATGCCTCTATATCGGCATCCCCGATATGGCGACGATCCTCGCGCAGATGCGCCGTGATTCCGTCCGCGCCTGCCCTCTCGGCCAGCAACGCTGCCCGCACAGGATCAGGCGCGGCCCCGCCACGGGCGTTCCGAATAGTGGCGACATGGTCGATATTCACACCGAAACGTGGGCCGGTCATGGCAATTCCCTCACTCGTGCAGTAAGGAGGAGTATAGGGCGCAAACCCTCTCAGGTCAGTGGCAAATCAGCCGCTCTTATTCGTAACGTCAGGGGATCGCGCAGCCAGTTCCAGCCGCTTCTTATCAAGTTTTTCCATGCGCCGCTTCTGATAGGCCGCGATCATTGGCCGGACGATGTAAAAACTCGCAATAGCAACCGGAATACCGCAGATAAGCCCCCCGATACCATAGGGCAGCATCACCTGATCGCCAAATTCACCCAACCGCGCGAAAGACTCAGCCCAGGTCACTGTCCCCGGTTCCGCAATCCCCAGAGTGCTGCGAGCACCATCATAGAGTAAGCGCCCGATGTCGATAAAGGCTTCGATCACGCCTTCACCATCCGTGTGATCCGCAGGCTGCGCCCGCCCCAACAGCAGCGTGCCAACCGACATTGACCCCGCCGCTATGAACGGAAAAGAGATCGGATTCCCGACCGCCGTGCCGAAGAGCGAACTGATGATGTTCACCCGACAAATCTTGGCAAAAAGGGCCGCAACGACGAAATGCAGGCCAAAAAGCGGAGAGAACGACACCAACGCACCAATGGCGAAGCCAAAGGCAATATTCGTCGGCGTGTCGTTAAGCCGCTCGACCCGATGCCGCATATACCGCCACCCCCGCGCAAAGCCTTTCTCCGGCCAGAGAAAGGCTTGTGCACGTCGCAGGAACGATTGTTGCTTCCCGCGCTTGAGGATCATGCGGTTCTCCGCTTGCGGTGCAGCGGCACCGGGTCGTCTGTCACGCCCGAAGACCCCGGCTTCCCGGTTTTACAGCAGGGATTGCAGCAAGGCTTTCAGGCAATTCACCCTCTTCATAGACTGGAATAGTTAATGATACGAGAGCCGTCAGGGGCACGCCAATATCGGCCTCTCCACCACTGCGGTCTACCAGGGCCGCACCGCCGATAACCTCGCCACCCGCCCCTTGTATCGCCGCTATGCATTCGCGCGAAGACAACCCGGTCGTCACCACATCCTCGACCATCAAACACCGCGCGCCCGGCGGAATATCGAACCCCCGTCGAAAGATGAAATTTCCTTCGACACGCTCCGCGAAGATCGAGGGTAGCGAAAGTTGCCGCGCCAATTCATATCCAACGATCAATCCCCCCATTGCCGGAGAAACACAAAGATCGAAAGCGTTCTCACCATGAGTCATGCGAACCTTGTCGGCCAGCGCACAGCACAGCCGCGCGGCACGTCCTGGGTCCATCATTACGCGCGCACATTGCAGATACGCGGAACTGTGCTTGCCAGAGGAAAGAACGAAATGCCCTTCGAGCAAGGCTTCGGCGGCCCGAAATTCGGCCAAGACGCAGTCATCGGTCACAGATTTTTCCTCGCGTTGCGCTGAACAAATGGGCCTAACGTGCCCTCGCGTCAACGCCTGCGATGCGATCAACACGATCAACACGTTGTTGGGCATCAAGCGCGCGCAGAATCATATGCAGGTGACGCGCATCGCGCACCTCCAGATCGATCACAACCTTATAGTAACTCGGTTTACGCTCGATGATCCTCAGATTATCGATATTCGCCCCCAGCGCCCCGACTCCTGTACAAACTGCACCGAGTGCACCGGGTTCGTTCGCGAGAGTCAATTCGGCGCGCGTCAGATAGCGGGGAACGGAATCCGCCCCCTCGCCCCAGAACATATCGAGCCATTCGGCAGCATAATCGTCATTCTCATCCTCAATCAGGACATTGCAATCGATGCGATGAACAACCACGCCCCCTTCATTGTGATCCACAACGCCAACAATTCGCTCGAAGGGAATCGGCATACAGGTCGGGCAGAAACGATGGACCGGGCTGCGTTGCGCCCCCCGCAAAAAGACCGCCGGTTCCTCCCGCGCCGCAATTTCTGCACTGGCATCACGATCAGGGTTGGCGGCCTTGAAGACTTCATCGGGATGCACCTCGGATGCCCCAACGGCAACAAACAGCGCATTCACATTCGGCAAATCCAGCACCACGATTGCGCGCCCAATATCATCTTCATCAAGTTCATAGCCTGCGCGGGTAAACGCCCGGTCGAGTAATTGCTGTCCGAATCGGGCCAGTTCCGTCCGTTCGATCTCACGCAGCGCACGGCGGATCGCGGACTTCGCGCGCCCCGTGACGACCATATCTTCCCAATCGGCACTCGGCTGCTGTCCATCCGACCGCAGGATTTCGACACTCTGGCCATTCCGAAGCTGCTTCCAGAACGGTGCCTGATGACCATCGACCCGCGCCCCCACACAGGAATTGCCGACATTCGTGTGGATCGCATAAGCGAAATCAAGGGCGGTCGCCCCACGTGGCAGGCGGCGCACATCGCCGGTCGGCGTAAAGCAGAACACCTGATCGTGGTACATTTCCAGTTTGACGTGTTCGAGAAACTCGTCAGGCCGCGCGCCCTGTTCCAAGCGTTCCAATACGTCCTTCAGCCACAGTGTCGGCCCGACAGCATAGGGGTTCTCGGCACGAACGCCATCACGATAACTCCAATGCGCCGCCACGCCACGTTCGGCATGTTCATGCATGGCTACCGTGCGCACCTGAACTTCCACACGCCAACCGCTCTGGCCGATCACAGTCGTATGGATCGAGCGATACCCGTTCGTCTTGGGATTTGAGATGTAATCCTTGAACCGCCCCGGCACGACGGGCCACTTGCGATGCACGCCCCCCAGGGCACGATAGCAATCATCCGCTGAATTAACGACAATACGGAAGGCGACGATGTCAGACAGGCTTTCGAAGCCAACCCGATCCTCCTGTAACTTTCGCCAGATAGAATACGGGCGTTTCTGGCGGCTGGAAACCCTCGCAACGATACCCATGGTGGCAAGCGTGGTTTCGATTTCGCGTTCTACTTCAGTAACAACCATCGTGCCATGCTTCTTGCGAAGCTTTACGAAGCGCCGGAGAACAGACGTTCGCGCGCCCGGATTGAGAACCCGGATCGACAGGTCTTCCAGTTCCTCGCGCATGTCCTGCATCCCCATGCGACCGGCAAGGGGGGCATAGACCTCCATCGTCTCTGTCGCGATGCGATCCTGCTTTTCGGGTTTCAGGCCATTAATCGTGCGCATATTGTGCAGGCGGTCAGCCAGTTTGACCAAGAGGACGCGGGCATCCTGCGCAACGGCGAGAATCAGTTTTCGAAAATTTTCGGCCTGCGCTTCTTCACGCGTATTAACGACCGCATCCCGCTCCTCAATCTCACTAAGCTTTGTCACGCCCGTAACGAGGGCCGCGATTTCTTCACCGAAAAGATTGGAAATTTCGCGGCTGGTACAGCCCGTATCCTCGACCACATCATGCAACAGGGCGGTGATAATGCTGGCGTCATCCAGACGCAGATCAGCAAGCAGATTGGCCACCGCGACAGGATGCGTGAAATACGGCTCACCCGACGCCCGGTCCTGGGTTGCATGAGCCCTGGCCCCGAACTCAAAGGCCCGACAGATCAGATCAATATCGCTATCGGGATTATAGGCCAGAATACGGGTTTTGAGGATCTCGTATTCACCCGACAGCGCACGCGACGCGGGAAGTACCGCGTCGCTCATAAGCGGATGAGTCTCACCCGCCGAGACGGTCATCAGCCCGACGTGCTCTCCGCCTGAAGGGCACGGATAAGGTCGGCTTCAGACATATCGTCCTCCGGCGCGTCCTGCTCGCCCATCAGTGCGGCCATATTGTCTTCGACCGGTTCATCCACCTCAACATGCTTTTGCAAGTGGGCAATAGTCTCCTCCCGCAAATCGTCAGCGGTGATCGCGGTTTCAGCGATCTCGCGCAGGGCGACGACTGGAAATTTATCATCATTGCGTTCGACAAGCATTGAGCCGCCCGTCGTGATCGCGCGAGCGCGATGGCTGGCCAGTATCACGACCTCGAAACGGTTCGGAATCTTATCGACGCAGTCTTCGACTGTCACGCGCGCCATGGATCACTCCGCAATCTTAGAGGGGAGAGCGTCTATACGACGAAGGGATGCTGCAAATCAAGCAACATCCCAATTAATCGTCTAGCCGGTTCTCAGGAATGGTTTTCCGGGTGTTTTATTTTCGCCCAGACCTTGCGGTTTGTGAACCAGACGAGCGTTGCGAAAAATATGAGGAATGTCATGGACCAGACCCCGGCCTGCTTGCGCTCAACCAGTTTCGGTTCCGCCGCCCACATCAGAAACGCCGAAATATCGGCGGAAACCTGTTCGAGTGACGTATCCGTACCATCCGCATATTCAACATCATCGCCATAGAGAGGCGGGGCCATATTGAGATACCCGCCATAAGCACTGTTCTCGTAGAGGGTCACATCCCCAAGTTCCTTCTCCTCGCCCGTATAGCCGAGCAGAAGGCTGTAGATGTAATCTGCCCCCCCGTTGCGGGCCTTTGCGAGCAAAGACATATCAGGCGGGTTTCCGCCAACGTCAGGCGTCGGAAAATAATCGAAGGGTTTGCCTGGGCGGGTATCTCCCGGATTACCCTCATCATCCGCAACCTCGTAATTGGCAGCAATGGCCTTCACGGCAGCATCGCTGAAGCCAGGCCCGTTCTCATCTGCAAGAGTACGGAACGCGACATGCTTCATGCCATGACAGCCTGAACATACGGCTTCGTAAACCTGAAAACCGCGTTGCAACTGGGCCTGGTCGTAAGCGCCCAGCATACCATCGAAACTGAAATCATAATCCGTGATCTTTTGCCCCGCTCCCCCCGCCGCGAAAGATGCGGACGAGAAAGCAATGAGGCCAACGGTCAGGACCGATGCAATGGAAAGTCTCATATCGATCCCCTTATTCAGCGGGCTGGACGGATGCGTCAGCCGTCGGGCCTGAACTCGCGTCATCGGAATGGTCATGCTTGTCTTTGAACGCCTGTTCAATGGTCTCAGGTCGCGGAAGCGGCTTCTCGATCAGGCCCACCACCGGCAGAACGATCAGGAAGTGCGCGAACCAGTAGATCGTTGCAAGTAATGAAACGAGCGGCACGATACCTTCGGCTGGTTGTCCCCCCGCCCACATCAGGACAAAGAAATCAATGACCAGCACGAGGAACCACCAACGATAAATCGGACGATAGGTCGTCGAACGCACGTTGGATGTATCGAGCCATGGGATGAACGCCAGAACAGCAATCGCCCCAAACATCGCCAACACGCCGCCCAGCTTGGCCGGGATGATCCACAGGAAGTCGAAAGTGATTGCGCGCAAAATCGCATAAAACGGCAGAAAGTACCATTCGGGAACGATATGCGCAGGCGTCGCCAGCGGATTGGCTTCGATGTAGTTATCCGGGTGGCCCAGATAATTTGGCGCAAAATAGACGAAGAACGCGAAAGCGATCAGAAACACGAGAATCGCGAACAGGTCTTTCGTAATATAGAACGGCGTGAAGGGAACGGTGTCCTTCTTCACGGTCTCAAGCGATTCCTTGCGTACTTCAACGCCGGTTGGGTTTGTATTGCCAACATGGTGCAGCGCCCAGATGTGCAGCACGGTAAGGCCCGCGATTACGAAAGGCAGCAGGTAATGCAGCGAGAACATGCGGTTCAGCGTGGCATCACCGACATACGGGCCACCCCAAAGCCATTCCTTGAGCGATTCGCCAACCAGTGGGATCGCCCCGAACAGCGAGGTGATAACCTTTGCACCCCAAAAGCTCATCTGCCCCCATGGAAGCACATAGCCCATGAACGCCGTCGCCATCATCACGACGAAGATAAGGACGCCGATAATCCAGAGAATCTCACGCGGGGCTTTATAGGAGCCATAATAGAGACCCCGGAAAATATGCGCATACACGGCGATGAAGAAGAACGACGCGCCGTTGGCATGGGCGTAGCGCAACAACCAGCCATAGTTCACATCGCGCATGATGTGCTCGACGGAGTTGAACGCGCTTGCTTCTCCGGTCTGGTAGTGCATTGCCAGCGTGATTCCCGTGACGATCTGAATCACGAGGAACAGCACGAGGATGCCGCCAAAGACATAAGCGTAGTTCAGGTTCTTTGGCGTCGGAAATTTCTGGAGATGGTCAATCATCCCCATGATCGGAAGGCGATCATTTATCCACTTGGATGTAGTGCCTTCTTTCGGTTCGTAATGCTCCTGAGGGATCGTTCCCATGGTATGATCTCCTATCCGAGCTTGAGAATGTCGCCGTTAAGCGATGCGACGGGAATGGGCAGGTTTTCAGGGGCCGGTCCCTGACGGATGCGTCCAAGATTATCGTAATGCGATCCATGACAGGGGCAGAACCAGCCGTGGTAGTCCCCTGCCCCGTCGCCCAGTGGCACACAACCAAGATGGGTACATACGCCGGAAAGGACGATAAGATCCTTGTTCTCCCCAAGCAGACGCGCATCAACCGTCGCCTGCGCGTCAGGGGCATTCGGGTTGCGGGCGTCTGGATCAGGCAGGCTGTTGATGTCTTCCTTCTGCGCCTCTGCGATGTCCTCTTCGGTCATGCGGCGAATGAAGACGGGGGCTTTCAGGAACGAGACCTTCATCTCCTGACCCGGCTCCAGCGCGCTCACATCAACCTCTATCGAGGACAGGGCAAGCACCGACGCGCTCGCATTCATCTGGTCCACCAATGGCCAGACCGCGGAAGCGACGCCGACAGCGGCGGTTGCCCCTGTCGCCAGAAAGAGGATGTCGCGGCGATCCTCATCCGCGACATGGCCGTGGCCGTTGCCTTCTTTGTCATCCCCATGGGCCAAGATCGTTCTCCATCGAAATCCGTCGAGAAGCGTTCACACCGCAGTATGACGCAATTGTGCCTTACTTATTCATGCAGACGCGCATCGTCCAGCGAAACCAGCGCGACATTTGGCTCTCACGATGGCTTGCCATTCCGTTCGCCTGCCGCTATCACCACCAGCGCATTGGGGCGTAGCTTAGCTGGTAAAGCAGCGGTTTTTGGTACCGAAGAGCGCAGGTTCGAATCCTGCCGCCCCAGCCAATCTCCAGTATCATTGGGAATCAATGCGTTTCGGCGGTGCGCCGGGCGTTCGACGGAGTGTTTTTTGGTTTACCAAAAAAACATGGGCATTCATCGTATGCAGTAAGGCTTTGTTAACCCTGAAGCGCCAGATTGTTCTCCAGCGATAAGTGGTCCCCCAATCACTACTGATCGCGGTCCGCGAGGGTGCTTTATCTGTCCCAAAGCCCACCCCACCTCGCGGCACTTGAAGGAAAGCCCGTGCTCCCCCCCAGCACGGGTTTTCCGATTCTAACAGTAGCCTTGCACATGCCCGCGTATGCCCGCGTCCCTGAAGAGTGTTGCTTCTTCAGGGACGCGGGGTTTTGGGGGCTTTCACAGCTTACCCGTTCGATTCGCGAATCTTTTTGGCGGCCTCTTCGTTATAGGAGACGCCCTTTTCAGCCAGCATCGTGTCGAGTTCGCCAGACATGGTCATTTCTGTCACGATGTCGCACCCACCAACAAATTCGCCCTTCACATAGAGCTGTGGCGTTGTCGGCCAGTTGGTGAAATCCTTGATTCCCTGACGCATCTCATCTGATTCGAGGATATTCACGTCCTGAAACTCAACATCCATGTAATCGAGGATCGAGGCGACGCGGCTGGAAAACCCGCATTGGGGGAAAGTCTTGTTGCCCTTCATAAACAGGACGACATCGTTTGATTCGACGGTTTGCTTGATTTCGGCCTGTGCGGCGGTAGTGTCCATGGGTTGGTTCCTTATGAGCGGTCGTTCGGATGGCGGGTCGCCTGGAGGGTAATATAGCCCCCGCGCCCGGTTTCGACATGCGCCCCGTTTTGCGGGGGCAGGCGGCGCAGGGCCGTTGGGCTGATCGCCCGGATTACCCCGAACAATGCAAGAAAGCCGAGGCCAAACAGGGCAATCGCGTACAGCGCGGACATCATGCCTCCGGCACACCCGTTTGCAGCGCCAGCGCGTGAAGTTCCCCCGCCGCCCCATCCATCTTGCCTTTTAGCGCGGCATAGACGGCCTGATGCTGCTGCACCCGGTTCTTGCCTTCAAAAGAAGCATCAAGAACGGTGGCAGCATAGTGATTCCCGTCCCCCGCCAGATCGCGAATCTCGATGGTCGCATCGGGGAATGATTCGCGGATCAGCGATTCGATAGCGGCGGCTTCCATGGGCATGGGCG
>CALFFK010000045.1 GCA_937957975.1 uncultured Neomegalonema sp. | reverse complement strand
GTTTCCGTCCGAGCGATACCCCGGCTCATCCGCATGGCACAAATGCGGGATGCGCGTCCCGACACGTTTGGCCACCTCCCAGATGCTCTCTCCGGTCGCAGCTTTCACCTCCTCGCCATCAAGGGTGAAGGTGATCGTGGGTAGTGTGCTTCCGTCGGCCATGGGTCAGGCTCCAGTCGTAAGGGTGGTGTTGCAGCAAACTGCCAAATGAGATATATCATTGTCATATCTCACGCAGGAGGCGCGAATGAGTGACGTAAAAACGGATACGGCAAAGGTCTTCTGGTCCGGGCGCTCACAAGCGGTTCGCCTGCCCAAGGAATATCGCTTCGATACAGATGAAGTGACGATCCGGCGAGAAGGCGGAACGGTTGTTCTGGAACCTGTAAAGCAGGAAGCGGACGAATGGGCGTGGCTCGATACGCTCGAACCCTTCGATGACGATATGGTCAAGGCGGCACTGGATCGCCCACAGGATTTCGGCCCCGGACGACGGGACGCGGATATCAAATTCCCGGAATGACCTTCATGCTCGACACGAATGTCATCATCGCTATCCAGAAGGGAAACCCGAATGTTCTCGCAAGGGTTCGGGCAACCAGGGGCGGCAATATCGTCGTTCCCGCGATTGTGCTGCACGAACTTTACTTCGGCGCATTCAAGAGTGGACGTATCGACAGAAACCTCAATGAGATCGCAAAGCTCAGGTTTCCCGTGATAGATTTCGACAGGGACGCTTCGCGCATTGCCGGGAAAATCCGTTTCGATCTGCACCGCCTCGGCACCCCCATCGGTCCCCACAACACACTGATCGCCGGGCAGGCGCTCGCCCGTGGCCTGACGCTCGTAACCCGCAACACGCGCGAGTTTGCGCGGATCGAGGGTTTGCGTGTCGAGGATTGGGAGGGCTGAGGTCAAATCTCATCCCCGAAATGCTTGATCGTCAGCAGGATCGGGTTCGGCGCGGCCTGTCCCAGACCACAAATCGAGGCATCGACCATTGTTTCGCACAGGTCAGTCAGCAAGTCGGTGTCCCATGTCTCCCGCTCCATCAGCTTGACGGCCTTTTCACAGCCGACGCGACAAGGGGTACATTGCCCGCAGCTTTCATCTTCAAAGAACCGCAGCATGTTCAGCGCCGCATCCCGCGCCTTGTCTTCATGTCCGAGAACCACTACCGCCGCCGAGCCAATAAACGAGCCATGAGGTTGCAGCGTATCGAAATCGAGCGGAATATCGTTCATGCTCGCAGGTAGCAGACCCGACGAAGGGCCACCCGGCTGATAGGCGTAGAACTCCACGCCATCCACCATGCCACCCGACGCCGCGATCAAATCCATGATCGTGGACCCGGCGGGCAGAATCTTCACGCCCGGCTCCTTTACCCGGCCCGATACCGAATAGGATCGCAGCCCCTTGCGCTCGTTCGTGCCATACGCGCCAAAGCAATCCGGCCCCTCGCGGGCGATTCGGCAAACCCAATGCAGCGTCTCGATATTATGCACCAGCGTAGGCCGGTCAAACACGCCAACCTGCGCGACATAAGGCGGGCGATGCCGGGGCAGCCCGCGTTTGCCTTCAATACTCTCGATCATTGCGGATTCTTCGCCGCAAATATACGCCCCCGCACCCCGGCGCAGGTCAATATACCCCGGCTCCACAATCCCGGCGGATTCGAGCGCGGCAATCTCTTTCGCAAGGATATGCAGCACAGCGGGATATTCATCGCGCATATAGAGAAAAACGGTCTCTGCTTCGACGGCCCATGCCGCAATCAACATCCCTTCGAGGAAGGTATGTGGCTCACGCTCCAGAAAATACCGATCCTTGAACGTCCCTGGCTCGCCTTCATCACCATTGACGGCCATGTAGCGCGGCCCCGCTTCAGCGCGCACAAAAGACCATTTCTTGCCTGATGGAAAGCCCGCCCCTCCCATGCCACGCAGGCCAGAGGCCAAAAGCTCGTCCTGCATCTGATCAGGGGTCTTCGCGCCATCACGCAGGGATTTCAGCGTCTCGTATCCGCCCCCGGCAACATAGGCATCAAACGCCTTGTAATCAGGGATATGCGCATGGGTGTCATCCGCCGCGATGGCTGCATCGACCTTTTCAGGAGTGGCAAAGTCAATATGATTATGCCCGATTTCCAGAACCGGCGCGGTATCACAACGGCCCATACAAGGCGCGCGCAACACGCGGACTTTGGTGGGATCGAGCCCGCTTTCCAGCGCAGCCTTCAATTGCTGTGCCCCCGCCAACTCGCAGGACAGTGAATCACAAACACGGATGGTCAGGTCGGGCGGCGCTGCCTCCCCCTCTTTCACCACATCGAAATGTGCGTAGAAGGTAGCAACCTCATAAATCTCGGCCTGAGCCAATTTCATTGTATCAGCCAACGCAGCAAGATGCGCAGCGGAGAGATGACCATACGTATCCTGAATACGATGCAGATATTCGATCAGCAGGTCACGGCGCAGGGGTTCAGCCTGCGGCCCCACCCCCAACAGAGCGTGGATGTCACGTAGCGCCTGTGCTTCGACCTGCCGTCCTTTCGGTGTCTTGCGGCCTTTGCCGCGACCGGATTTCCAGACGCCTTGCGTGTCATCAAGCGGGGCCATAGCACATTCCTGATCGAAAATTGGTTGTCTGCACCCAAAAATAAAATCGCGAAGGTATTCAAATCGAATTTGCGGATGGCGGATGTTGCCAGATTTATCGTCGCTTCCGCATCGTCCAATCTACGGCACTGCAAATCGCACTATTATAACAATACAGTGTAGTATTGCGGAAAATAGTCCCATTATGGTACAAAACGATTTACTACAGTCTAAAGACTGAGGGGAATCGTGATGCGCATTGATGGCGGCATTCAGGAAAGTGCCGGACAGCAATCCGGGTCGCGCTTTGAACAGGTTGCATCTGGTACACAGTCATCAGCCTCATCCGTTAGGGTCGCCATTGCAACCCTCGGCGGAACTGTCGATACGATGGTAACACGGTCAGAAACGTCCAGAGATAGTACAGAGACCGGCACAACATCGCAGTCAACCAGCTCACCCAGCAGCCCATCTGCCGCCAGAGCGAATAGGTCTGGAGCCGCCGCAGCGGGGCAGGAAGCCGGAAACTCAAGAACACCCGGCCAAACCGAGTCCACACGCCCCACTAACGCAGCAACCGCACAGCAGAGCGGCCCAGCGACCAGCGCAGCATCCACTGCAAGAGCGAACGGTCAAACCGCAACCTCACGCCTCGCCACCGCAGGGACAGCGCAACAAGGCGGCACAGCAACCGGCACACTATCCACCGCCAGAACAAACGGGTCTGGAAACGCCCCTGGCGGGCAGGAAGCCGGGGCCGCAAGGGCAAACGGCCAAGCCGCATCTTCACGACCCGCAACCGCAGGGACAGCACAGCAAGGCAGCACAGCAAACGGCACTCCAGCCACTGCAAGAGCGAACGGCGCTGGAAACGCTGCGGCAGGGCAGGAAGCCGGAAACTCAAGAGCGAACGGCCAAACCGCAACCTCACGCCTCGCCACCGCAGGGACAGCGCAACAAGGCGGCACAGCAACCGGCACAGCAACCGGCACACTATCCACCGCCAGAACAAACGGGTCTGGAAACGCCCCTGGCGGGCAGGAAGCCGGGGCCGCAAGGGCAAACGGTCAAACCGCGTCCACACGACCCGCAACCGCAGGAGCCGCGCAGCAAGGCAGCACAGCAAACGGCACTCCAGCCACCGCAAGAGCGAACGGCGCTGGAAACGC
>CALFFK010000044.1 GCA_937957975.1 uncultured Neomegalonema sp. | reverse complement strand
GGAGACGCCGGGATCGCGCGTACGACAACACGCATTGCTGTGGGCCTGGAAGATCCCCGCATGTTTGTCGCCCATATGCAGCGCGTGGCGGAACTGGCGATTGATCCGGTTTTGCCGGGATTCTCCGATGCTTTTCCTGATGGCGCCTGGATCGACGAAATATTCCATCGGATATCACGCGAGATGCACGACCATCATTTGAACAGTCTGCCAAAGTACAGCGAACTATCAAGTTAGACAGGGCATTCGGACACGCAAACAATACGGTTTCGCTTTGGTGGCGAATCTGGCGAAAAGGTTTCACAGTGCAGGTCGAAAGATTTGCCTTTCCAGGGGGAGAACATATGAGAGCGGATTATGATACACTTGCCAAGACGATTGCGAGCCTGACCGCCGGTGAGACCGACGAAGTCGCATTGATGGCAACCGTGGTTTGCGAATTGCATCATTCAGATGACCGCTTCGACTGGACTGGATTTTACCGCGTGACGGAGCCTGACCTGCTGAAAATAGGCCCGTATCAGGGCGGTCATGGATGTTTGCAAATCCCTTTCAAAAGAGGGGTCTGTGGGGCAGCTGCCAGAACAGGCGAAGTCCAGCTGGTGGACGATGTAGAGGCGTTTCCGGGCCACATCGCTTGCGCATCATCAACGAGATCGGAAATCGTCCTGCCGGTATACGCTGCGCAGGGTCGGTTGCTCGGAGTGCTTGACATCGACAGCAATCAACCTGCAGCATTCAATCAGGAGGATGCTGACAAATTGTCGGGCATTCTGGAGCGCACCTTCGAGGGCGTCGCCTGAATCAAGCGGGGTGGAAGGGCGATGTTCGTAATCCATGACCGTGGCCTCTACTCCTGTATTCTGATCCAGTGTTTCGGGTGATCGCGATCTGTTGGCGCAGTTGCTATCTGAATTCTCAAAAGATCCGCATCAAAAACAGGAATAGGGCATGAAGGTCATCCATACTGAACGCCATCGCCTGCGCGCTTCTAAGACCGAGCTTCATGGCGGGCAATTCGTTCCGCCCTTTGAGTGCCCGGAACGTGTGGAGCATATCCTGGCTGAACTTGCGCGGCGCGGACATAATGACGTGAGCGAACCGGAGGATTTCGGAATTGATCCGATCTTTCGTGTCCACGATGCGAAATTCGTGGAGTTTCTGCAAACCTGTTGGACCGAATGGCAAGCTGAAGGCTTTGAGGGTGAGGCTGTGGCGACGACCTGGCCATCGCGGCGGATGACGCGGGATGTGCCACCTAAAAATATAGACGGAAAGATAGGCTACTATTGCCTCGCATCGGAAACGTCGATCAGCGAAGGAACGTGGGAGGCGGCGGAGGCCGGCGCGCAGGTGGCGTTGACCGGGGCGAAGCTGATTCAGGATGGCGCACGCTCGGCCTTTTCGCTGTGTCGGCCGCCGGGGCATCATGCTGCGCAGGATATGTTTGGTGGATACTGCTTTCTGAACAATGCTGCCATTGCCGCGCAAGCGATGCGCGATGGGGGGGCAAAACGGGTTGCAGTGCTCGATGTAGATTTCCACCATGGCAACGGAACACAAGCGATCTTTTATGATCGCGACGATGTGCTGTTCCTGTCGCTGCACGGCGATCCGATGGATGCGTTTCCTTACTTTCTTGGCGGTGCAGACGAAACGGGCGAAGGGGCGGGCGAGGGTTATAACGTCAATTACGCATTACCGCCGGGTTGCCCCTATTTCCAATGGGCGGAGGCGTTGGACGATGCACTGGGTAAAGTCTCAGCATATGCTCCAGATGCTTTTGTGATCTCACTTGGAGTCGATACTTTCGAGCGTGATCCAATCAGCTTTTTCAAGCTGGCAAGCGATGATTTCATAGATTACGGCGCACGAATTGCGCGGCTGGGCCTACCGACACTATTCGTCATGGAGGGGGGATACGCAGTGGCGGAAATCGGGGTGAACACGGTCAACGTGCTGGAAGGTTTCAGCAATGGTTGAGAGCCGGGTTATCGCGTTTGACAGGCGAGATTGGAGTGGCAAGACAGTGATCGAGCGGAGTGGGATATGGACTTAATCGCAGAACCAGCGTGCTCCCTTGTGGCTCGATTACGGGGCGGTGATCTGTCGAGCCTTGATCTACTCGACGCGGTTGAGGCACGGGTTGCGATGGTGGATGGGGTTGTTAATGCCCTGCCAACGCTCTGCTTTGAGAGGGCACGGGATCACGCACGGGCGCTGGAGGCGAAACCTGTGGCGGAACGGGGTGTCCTGTGTGGTCTGCCTGTGGCGATCAAGGATCTGTCCGATGTGGCGGGGGTTCGTTCTACCCACGGGTCGCCGGTTTTTGCGAAGGCCGTACCGGAGAAATCAGCGCATGTGGTTGAGCGGGTCGAGGCGTCGGGTGGGATCATCTATGCCAAATCCAACACACCTGAATTCGGGGCAGGGGCGAATACGTTCAACGAGGTCTTTGGTGCGACCCTGAACCCATGGGACACGCGCCTGTCGGCGGCGGGATCATCTGGTGGATCGGCTGTGGCGTTGGCCACCGGGATGGCGTGGATGGCGCATGGGTCGGATATGGGCGGCAGCCTTCGGAACCCGGCAAGTTTCAACGGCATAGTTGGCTTACGTCCCTCACCCGGTCGTGTACCAGCGGGGCCATCCGCTAATCCCTATGCTACGCTTGGGGTCGAGGGGCCGATGGCGCGTAATGTGGACGATCTCGCGCTGTTTCTTGATGCCCTCTGCGGGTTCGATGCGCGGGAACCACTATCGTTGGAAGCACCGTCGATGTCGTTTGCACAGACTGCAGCACGACGGGAAAAGCCCCTCCGTATTGCTTTCAGCGCCGATCTTGGCATTACGCCCGTCGATGCCGAAATCGCGGAAATTTGCCAGCGGGCGGCACTGCAATTTGAAGCGCTGGGTATCCCGGTGGAGAGCGCACATCCCGATCTAAGCGAAGCCCATGATGTCTTTCAGACTTTGCGCGCCCATAATTTTGCTGTGTCCCTAAGTGACTTGTTCCACGAGCACCGCGATTTGCTAAAGCCAGAGGTGGTGTGGAATATCGAAAAGGGAATGGCGTTGACTTCTGCCGACCTGGGGCGTGCCGAAAAGGCGCGTGGCGTCATGGTTCAGCGTGCTGCGGCGTTCTTTGAGGGGTATGATTTGCTGCTTACCCCGGCAACCATCGTTCCGCCCTATCCGGTGGAGCAACGGTACGTTACCGAATGCGCAGGGCATGAATTTGAGACCTATATCGACTGGCTCGGCATCGCCTATGCCATCACGAATATCTCATTGCCCGCATTATCATTACCATGCGGATTCACCGCGAATGGTCTGCCAGTAGGCTTGCAGATGGTCGGCAAACCACGCGGCGAGGCCGCATTGCTCGCAGCGGCAGGAATTCTTGAGGATACATTTGCGTTGACGCATTTGCCCATCAACCCGCGAGATAAAGCGCAAGCCTTGTCGTAGTTTCTGCTGAAGTCTGCGGCCCCACAGCAAATTCGGGGCCGCTCAACTCAAGCTGTCAATGTCACTCCCAGCCGCCAACCGCTTTTACTTCCATGAAGTCTTCCAAGCCCCATTTGCCGCCTTCGCGGCCATTGCCAGAGGCTTTCATTCCACCGAATGGCGAGCCACTGGCGCGGGCCTTGCCGTTCATATCGACCATTCCCGTGCGCAGGCGTCGCGCAACCCGGCGCGCTTTTTCAATGTCCTGCGTCTGAACGTAGTTGGTCAGACCATAAGGCGTGTCATTGGCAATCGCGATGGCCTCTTCTTCAGTATCAAAGGGCATCATCGACAGAACAGGCCCGAAGATTTCTTCCTGCGCGATCTGCATGTCGTTCTTTACATCCGCAAAGACCGTTGGGCGCACGAAATACCCGCGATTAAGACCATCCGGACGACCTAGACCCCCGGCAACCAGCCGCGCGCCTTCGTCAATGCCGACCTGAATCAACCCCTGAATCTTGTTGAACTGTGCTTCCGAGACGACCGGCCCGATATGTTTGCCGCTCTCATGCGAGGAGTTGACACTCAGACCGTTGGCAAACTCGGTCGCTTCCTCCACAGCCTGGTCATAGCGTGAGCGTTCCACCAGCATACGCGTCGGTGCGTTACAGGACTGGCCAGTATTGTTCATGCAGCGCATGACGCCCTGCGCAACGGCCTTTTCATGGGCATCCGCAAACACCAGATTCGCGCCCTTGCCGCCCAGTTCAAGTGATACGCGCTTGAGGGTATCGGCAGCGTTCTTCGAGATAATAACGCCTGCACGGGCTGAGCCGGTGAAGGAAATCATGTCCACATCGGGGTGCGTCGATAGCGTGGTCCCGACCCCCGGCCCATCGCCATTGACCAGATTGAAAACACCCTTTGGCGTCCCCGCCTCATGCATGATTTCAGCGAACAGATGCGAGGAGAGTGGCGCGACTTCGGAGGGTTTGAGGACCATCGTGCAACCGCTGAGCAATGCGGGCAGCACTTTCAAAACTACCTGGTTCATCGGCCAGTTCCATGGCGTGATGAGGCCACAGACGCCGATAGGTTCATACAGGATACGCGTATCCGGCGCGTCGTCGCGCAGCGCATGGTCGAAATTGAATTCCTTCGCCGCACGGATAAACGCCTGAATATGCCCGGTTCCTGTGGGAGCCTGTTGTACATGCGCCATGTCGATTGGCGCGCCCATTTCCAGCGAGATGGCTTTCGCCATGTCTTCCTTGCGGCTTTCATAGGCCGCGCTGATCTTTTCGGCGAGTGCAATACGCTCTGCAACCGGCGTCATCGCCCAACCGGGGAAGGCGGCTTTGGCGGCGGCCACGGCGGCGTTTGTATCCGCTTCACCACCCAGCGAAATCACCGCGCAGGCTTCTTCAATTGATGGATCGATTACCTCAAAATCCGTTCCCGCTTTTGGCGCGCTCCACGCACCATCGATATAGAATTCACGTTTGTCGAGCATAGCCAGTCTCCCGTTGCTGAAACCCAGTTTGTTTGAGTTCTGCAATGGGGGTGCAGCATCACATTGTCCACCCCTATCATGTTCGATCAAGCGGGATTGCGCCCAACGAACTGCGCGCATAGACACGGCTCCATGTCCAACTTCCATTTCCTTCGCGCAAATTTGCCATGGCTCGGCGCCGGGCTGTTGCTGACCCTTGCTTCCAGCTTTGGGCAGACCTTCTTTATTTCGCTGATGGGGGGGCATTACCGAACGGAACTTGGCCTCAGCCATGGAGAGTTTGGGGGGCTGTATATGGCCGCAACACTCTTGTCGGCGATTACCCTGATCTATGCTGGTGGCATTGCCGACCGGATGACCGCCCGCAAGCTGGGGGCGTTTGTCATGGTCGGGTTGGCCGGGGCCTGCCTGTTCATGTCGCAGGTATCCAATGCCATCATGTTGTTCATTGCGATCTACTTACTGCGTTTTCTGGGGCAGGGGATGCTCTCCCATCTCGAAGTTACCGCCATTGCCCGCTGGTTCGCCGCAACGCGGGGCAGGGCGCTGGCTATCGCCTCATGGGGGCATCCGCTCGGTGAGGGTGTATTGCCCGCCACGGTCGCTTTTATGCTGACCATGATGGCATGGCGCAGCGTATGGCTGGCGATGGCTGTGGTCCTGCTGGTCGTTCTCGTGCCGGTCTACCTGATGACTTTGCGGGGGGAGCGCGAACCGCAGGGAACCGAGACATCGCGTGAGCTTTTGACCGGCTTGCGTGGAAAACACTGGACCCGGCCTGAAGTGTTACGTCACCCACTGTTTTGGTGGTTGATCCCTGTCTTGATGGGATCGCCGTTGATCGGCACAGCGGTGCTGTTCCATCAGGCCCATATTGCCGAGATCAAAGGCTGGACGCTGACTGAATATACCGCCGGTTTCACGGCCTATGCCCTCTTGTCCATCGGCAATTCGCTCGTGTTCGGGATTTTGGTAGACCGTTTCACGGCATGCCGTGTTCTGCCGTTTTACCTCGTCCCGATGGCGTGTGGACTTATCGTTCTTGGCCTGTATGACGGCCCATGGGTTGCGTTTGTCATCCTTGGCTCGATCGGGATGACGGCGGGGGCAGGCATGGCGACAGTTGGCGCGATGTGGGCGGAACTATACGGGACAAAACATCTTGGCTCGATCCGCGCATTGTCAGTCGCAGCGATGGTGTTTTCCAGCGCACTTGGGCCGGGGTTGACCGGCATCCTGATTGATTTTGGGTATCCGTTCGATGTCCAGTGCATCTGGATGGGCATTTATTGCCTCGCCATGTCGCCCGTTATCGTGTGGCTCATGCGTCGCGAAGCGGTCTAACCTTCCGGTAATTCCAGCCCCATCTCTGCATATCGCTCACCATCATCCAGCCAGCGGGGATCGACCTTGACATGCAGGAACAAATGCACGGGATGCTCAAGCATCTCTGCCAGTTCCTTGCGCGAATCCTGCCCTACCGATTTCAACGTTTGCCCGCCCTTGCCCAGTACGATGGGGCGATGCCCTTCTTTTGCGATATAGACAGTCTGCTCGATCTTCACCGAGCCATCCTTGCGATCTTCCCAGTTATCCGTGCCGACCGTCAGCTGATAGGGCAATTCCTGGTGCAGCCGGAGCATCAGCTTCTCACGCGTTATCTCGGCGGCGATAGAGCGCATTGATGCGTCCCCAAGCTGATCTTCCGGGTAAAGCCATGGCCCCTCTGGCATCAATCCGCGCAGCCACTCGACCATATCGCCCAGCCCGTCATTGCGCGTAGCAGAGACATAAAAAATGCGATCAAAATCATGGAGTTCCGTGATTTCAGTAGTCAGGGTCAACAGGCTGTCATGGCGTACCTTGTCGATCTTGTTGACCGCAATGGCGATGGGCTTGTCAGGGGAGACCTGATGCTTGTATTGCTCAACGATCCGCTTCACGCCGCCGTTTAGCCCTTTTTGCGCATCAATGAGCAGGACTACTGCATCCGCTTCTCCGGCCCCTGCCCATGCGGCGGAAACCATCGCACGATCCAACCGTCGTTTCGGTGCAAACAGGCCAGGTGTATCGACAAAGATTACCTGATCCGCTTCGACGTTCAGCACTCCCCTGATACGCCCCCGCGTCGTCTGAACCTTATGCGTCACGATGGAAAGCTTCGCCCCAACCAGCGCGTTCAGCATCGTCGATTTGCCTGCGTTCGGCTCCCCTATCAGGGCGACGAAGCCCGCGCGTGTTCCGCTCATTCCATTTTTCCTGTCTTGTATCCTGTGCAGTCTTGATCCTTTGTAAGCATGGGATCGAGAAATGCATGAACCACTTTTCTGGCGCAGCGTAGTTGTACTGCTATTTCATCATTATCCGTTAGTGTAACGGACCCGGTACTGACAGCGTGACCCAATAGAGGGAACACATAACGTTTTAGCCCCGAAAATCGCGTATCAAGGGCTTCTGCCCACTCCACTGGCGTAAACGGGTCCAGTCCGCCGGACAGGATCAGAGTCGGCACTGGAGCCTTGGTTGCATCCCCGTCCAGAAAGACATCTTCGCGCGGGCGATCCGCTCGCCACAGCCGGTGAAACTCAAGCTCTTTTTTCGCATTATCGCCGTTTCGTGGGTATCGCGTGGGCATTGTGACGGTCTCGAAATCACGCGGATCGAAGGTATCGGCATAGGCTTGCAACATGAGTGGCAGATTTTCTTCCGCAAATTCCATATTTGCCGATAAATCCGAGCTCATCCATCCCATGGCGCGCAAGCGGCTCGTCTCCAGCGTCTGCACGGTCGTTTGCGCGAGGTTCAACCCATCAGGATACGATCCAAGTTGCGCCAGATAATCCAGTGTATCTGCACCCGTCAGCGTCCATTCCTCACCGTTTCGCATAAACAGCGCGATTGGCTCTTTGTCAAAACGGGCTGCCCAATCGGAAAGCGTTTCCGCATCTCCCCGTACGATGTCCAAACAATGTCGTTGCTTGAAACAGCGGGTATCGAGTGCTTCGAGAAAACGGTCCCGCGCCATGATCTCATCTTCGATACCCGAAAGGCCCGGTACCGAAACTGAATCAAGGATCACGAAATCGAGCCAGGGGGGCGCTTGCGCCAGCAAATGTAGAGACGCCTCTGTCCCGTATGAAATTCCATACAAGCCCGCCCGAACGATACCCAACGCCGGAAGCAAGGCATCGACATCCTTTGCAACCTCCAGTGAGGTAAACCGCATTGGGTCCGGGCCATCACTTTTGAAGCGGTTAATGCATTTCCTGAGCACCTCCTGGGATTTTTCGCCCCCAAAATCATCTTTCCAGATCAGAGTACCAAAATCACATTGCAGACGCGGTTTTGTCCCCTGCGTACCGCGCGGATTGAAGAGGATAATGGTGCGATTTGGGAATGATGTCAGCAAGGCATCGAATAATCCGTCCTCTGCCACCGGCGCCTCACCGGGACCGCCGGGAATATACACGACATTTCCGACGCTCTTGCGCTGTTTCGGCGTTAGAATTGCGACGTCGAATGCTATTGTTACGCCGTCGTCTTTTCTGGTGAAACGACTACAGGCTACGGCATGGGTGCTGAGTTCATCAGAATAAGGGCAGGGCTGATCTTCCAGCGTCGCCCCATTAGCATCCCCGGCCCAGATCAACAGCCCGGCGAGGAGTAATGTCCTCACGTTTGAGCCTCAATCTTGTCGAGAAGCTGCTTAGCGCTTTCCCGCTCGCCTGCCCGTTTTGATGCGGCGACGGCCTGCGCCGTATGTCCATCGTCAAGCGTGACGCGCACGGTGAAACGGGGCGCATGGTCTGGCCCGCTCTGTGCGATGGTTTCATAGAGTGGCAATGCGCGCCCCCGTGCCTGCGCCCACTCCTGCAATGCAGTCTTTGGATCAACCGGGGCATTAGTCTGCGCGTCGAACAAATGCGCCCAGTGCCGAAGGATGAAATTCCGTGCGGCATCCATTCCTGCATCAAGATAAATCGCTGCGATTACGGCTTCCATGGCATTGGCGAGAAGGGCGGGTTTGCGTCGCCCTCCGCTATGCGCTTCGGCCTTGGCCATAACCATATGCTCGCCCAGACCCAGCCTCTCTGCGATAGCGGCGCAGGTTTCCCGGCTTACGAGAGCGTTGAGGCGCGGTGCAAGCTGCCCTTCACTCTCTTCGGGATGCTTTTCCACCAGGGTTTCCGCAATAGTAAGTCCGAGCACCCGATCACCCAGAAATTCAAGTCGCTCATTTGAGGTCGTGGATTTCTGGCTGGCATGGGTCAGGGCTTCGCGCAGCAAGGACTGATTGGTAAAACGCTGTCCCAGCGTGGCCTCAATGGCGTCGAGCGATGCGTGCCGACGGGGCATAATCCGTCAGTTGATCCAGTGCAGGAAACGGTCGAAACGCCATTTCCAGAACGTCAGGGGATTGCCTTCCGAAGACAGGAAAATGATTTCAGCGCGTCCAATCAGGTCTTCGAAGGGGACTGGACCAATTTTGCGGCTGTCGCTGGAATTGTCACGGTTATCACCCATGAAGAAGTAATGCCCCTCTGGCACCACGTATTCACGGGTATTGTCGTTATTCGTGCGATTGCGGTCGGTGTTTAAAATCAAATGTTCGTCACCGTTTGGCAGCGTTTCGATATATTGTTCCTTGATACAAACACGAACGCCATCGATCATCTTGCGTTCCGAACAAAGCTGACTGCTGATCCGGTCAGTGCTCATTGGTTCTATGAAATCTTCGATTCTTTTCAGGGTTACTGGCGTGCCATTGATGTTCACGACGCCATTAATAACCTGAATTGTATCACCGGGCAGACCCATCAGCCGCTTGATGTAATCCTTGTTGCCATCATGCCGGTTCTTGAAGACAATCACATCCCCACGTGCAGGTTCTGCTGACCAGATACGGCCCTCAAACAGTGGCGGGCTAAAGGGAATTGAATGATGTGAATAGCCATAGGCATATTTTGATACGAACAGGTAATCCCCGATCAACAGCGTCGATTTCATCGAGCTGGAGGGGATACTGAACGGCTGAAAAAAGAAAATGCGGAAAACGAGAGCTATCAGGAGCGCATAGATCACGGTCCTTATGAGTTCGCCGAAGCTTTCCGAATCATCACCCGTATCGGACTTTGCCATGGACCATCCTTACTGGGCCAAGCGGAGAGCCCTTACTGCACTGCGGGATAAAGCGGATGGTTTCCCCCATTGTCAAGAACACACATGGCAAAAGGCTGTCTAATTCAATCCACGAAGGCGCGTTCCACGACGAACTCTCCCGGCTTGCTGTTTGACCCTTCTGTCAAACCCGCCGCCTCGCAGATCGCCTTGACGTCCTTGAGCATCGCCATTGATCCACAGATCATCACGCGGTCTGTTGCCGGGTTCAAAGGCGGAACATCGAGATCATCGAACAGCTTGCCGTTTTCGATCAGTGTGGTGATGCGCCCCATCTGTTCGGTTTCTTCGCGTGTCGTACTGGCATAATGCACCAGTTGGGCAGTCGCTTCTTCACCGACAAGCGGATCGTTCCGTGTCGTTGCCACCAGATCGCGCCCATAATCGAGTTCGGCAGCATCACGGCATGTGTGGACCAGGATCACCTTCGCAAACCGCTCGTAAGTCTCGGGGTCGCGAATGATTGATGCAAACGGTGCGATACCCGTGCCTGTCGAAAACATATAGAGCCGCTCACCACCTAGCAGTGCATCGTGAACCAGCGTCCCCACGGGTTTTTTCCGCATCAGAATCGTATCGCCGGGCTGCACTTTCTGAAGATGCTCGGTCAGGGGGCCGTCAGGCACTTTGATGGAATAAAACTCCAATTCCTCGTCCCATGCGGGGCTGGCGATAGAATAGGCACGAAACACCGGGCGTTCGGCATTGGGCAAGCCGATCATCACAAATTCGCCAGAACGAAAGCGAAAGCTGGCTGGTCGCGACATACGAAACGCGAACAATCGGTCGGTATAGTGACGGACGGATAGCACTTTTTCCGCGAATACGCCGGAGGGAATCGGAAACTCACCGGCTTCGTCGGCGGCTTTTATGGTCTCACTCATGGTATTCCCCGATATCGACTGATTGAGGGTCTCATATCATTTGTGCGGTGGTGAACATCAAGCCACAATGGCGAGCAGGATAGGCTTCAGGGAACCACAGTCCGTCATTTTCACGATGCCGGGGCTTTCATCCGCGCTTGTGTTCCTATCCGGGGCCGCATTCAGGCCCACAAGCGAAAAACAGGGACGACGAAATCAATGAATGAAATGGAGATTAGCGGTTTCGTCGCTGGTGTGGATGTTGGTGGCACTTTTACCGATCTCGTATTGGTTGATCCCGAAACGCGCACAATGCGCCTGGCCAAAACGCCTACGACTCCCAAAAATCAGTCCTTTGGCGTTATGCAAGCCCTCTCGGAGGCTCAGGCCGACCTCGCCACCCTCGCGTTGATCGTGCATGGCACAACGATGACAACGAATGCGGTTCTGGAGCGCAAGCTGGCCCGGACCGGCCTCATCACCACAGATGGCTTCCGCGATGTTCTCGAACTTGGGCGACGCACACGTCCTGATCCTTATGGCATGAAAGGCGTTTTTCGCCCGATCATCCCCCGCGATTTGCGCCTCGAAATACCCGAACGTATGGACGCAGATGGAGAGGTGGTGATCCCACTAAACGAACAGGCCATGCGCAAGGCCTGTGCGGCCCTGATCGCGACGGGTTGCGAATCCCTCGTGATTCACTTTCTTCACTCCTACGCCAACCCTGCGCATGAATTGCGCGCCGCTGAAATTGCGCGCGAAATCTGGCCCAATGATAATATTACCATCGGCCATGCCCTTCTGGCAGAAAGTCGCGAGTTCGAACGTGGCGTGACGGCGGCAGTGAATGCGTCCGTCCAACCGCTTCTGACCCGTTATCTCGACCGTTTGCGCAGGGAACTGGAGAAAGGCGGCTACACGAACGACTTGCTGATCGTAAACGGCAATGGCGGCATGGTCTCCTCCCGTTTCGTCGCGGCAGAGGCCGCCAAGACGGTCATGTCCGGCCCTGCATCCGGCGTTATGGCCGCCGCCTATACCGGGCGAAGGGCAGGAGAACCGAACCTCATTACATATGACATGGGTGGAACCTCCACCGATGTTTCCCTCATTCGCGATGCGACCCCGGCAGTCTCTGGCGAGATTGAGGTCGAATATGCCATGCCTATTCATTTGCCGATGGTGGATGTGCGTACGGTCGGCGCAGGGGGTGGGTCCATCGCGAAGGTCAATGATGCCGGATTACTGGAAATCGGCCCTGAATCTGCTGGCGCGGTGCCGGGGCCAATCTGCTATGGGCGAGGTGGAACAGAGCCAACGATCTCAGATGCAAACCTCATTCTTGGGCGCTTGAATCCCAAAACCCTATTCTCGGTTGAATCGCCCGTGTCGATGCAGACCATCCGTGATGTCTTTGCTAAAAAGATTGGCGATCCACTGGGCCTGGATGCCGAGGACGCCGCTGCCGCAGTTATCCGCATCGCCAATGCACGAATGGCAGGTGCCACTCGTATGGTTTCAGTGTCATTGGGCATCGACCCCCGCGATTTTGCGTTATTTGCCTTTGGCGGTGCTGGCCCGTTGCACGCCGTCGCCGTCGCTCGCGAGCTTGATATTCCCCGTGTCCTCATCCCCGGAAGACCGGGCATCACCAACGCATTGGGCTGTGTGGTTGCTGATCTGCGCCACGATTTCGTGCGAACGCTCAATCGCCCTGTCGCTGCACTCGATATGGCACAGGTCCATGGCGTTCTTTCTGCCCAGACGGCGGAGGGTCGTGCGTTGATTGAAAAAGAAAGCGTTGTTACCGACCGCATTGACGCCCTTTATAGTGCCGACATGCAGTTCGTTGGCCAGACCCACCTGCTGCGTGTCTCGCTTCCCGGCCCGGATTTCGAACGTGAAACGCTGCAATCCCTGTTCGAAACCGCCTATTTTGATCGCTTTCGCGTTCATCTGCCTGAAGTTCGCGCGAATCTCGTAAACCTGAACACTTCCGTCGTCGGGGTTCGCCCGGAGATAGACCTTTCTGTCCTTATCGACCGCACCGCTCGTAAGGCGATACTGGAGGAGGCGTGCATTGAAACCCGCCGCGTCCGCTTCGGTGACGGTTGGCATGAAACCCCGGTTTATCGTCGTGACCAATTACCGGAAAACGCATCCTTCATTGGCCCGGCCATCGTGGAGCAAATGGATACAACGGTCGTTATCGAACCGGGGGATCGCGTAACGCAAGACCGCGATGGCAACCTGATCGTGGAGGTGTGGATTAATGCATGAGATTTTTCTGGCGCAAGGCCGGGGCGAAGGAACATCAACATGACCATCGACCCCATTACGCTGTCCGTTATTGGCGCGGGACTGCAACAGGTCTGCGATGAGATGGACCTCACTTTTTCCCGCGCTGCCTTCTCCCCTGTCATTGCCGAGGCGAATGATCGCTCTGACGGTATCTATGCCGCCGATGATGGGTCGCTGATCGCGCAGGGGGCAGGGGGGCTGCCCGTCTTTGTCGGAACAATGCAGTTTTCCACCCGCACAATTATTGAGATGATCGCAGATGGGCGCGTCCTGCCCCCGGAGCCTGAAGACATCTATATCGTCAATGATCCCTATCTTGGCGGCACGCATCTGATGGATGTGCGATTTGCCAAACCGGTTTATCGGAATGGCGAAATCTTCTGCTGGCTGTCCAATACCGGCCACTGGCCCGACATTGGCGGTTCTGTACCCGGTGGCTTTTCGGCCAGTGCGACGGCGGTGGAGCAGGAGGGATTGCGCCTGCCCCCGGTCAAACTGTTCAAGCGCGGTCAGATGGACCCGGAAATTTATGCAATTATCTGCTCGAACATCCGCGTGGCTGAACAACGGATCGGTGATGTAAAGGCGCAGGCCAGCGCGCTACAGATTGGCGAGGAGCGCCTTGGTCAGCTTTTGGACCGCTACGGTGATGAGACTGTGTGTGCGGCCATTTCCGAGCTTCGCTTGCGCGCAGCCCAGCAAATGCGCGCTCGCATCGCTGAAATTCCTGATGGCATCTATACCAGTCAGGCCATTGTGGATTCAGATGGCGTAGTGAATGAACCACTGGAAATCAACCTTGCGATTACCAAGGTAGAAAACAGCCTGACGTTCGATTTCGCGGGGTCCAGCCCTCCTTGCCAAGGCCCAATGAACTCGGTCCTCGCGACCACGCTCTCCTCTGTCTATCTCGCCATGCGCCATATCTTCCCCGATGTTCCCATGAGTGCAGGTGCGTTCGAGCCACTGATGATTCCCACTCCAACCGGCACATTTCTGGACGCGCATTATCCGCGCCCGGTATCGGGCTGTGCGGCGGAAGTCAGCCAACGTATTGCAGAAGCTGTTTTCGCAGCTCTTGTTGGCCCCTTGCCCCAACGCGTGACGGCGGCCCCGGCCGGTACATCAGGTAATTTTGGTCTGGGCGGTTACGATCCTGCAAAAGAGCGCAGCTATGTGATGTATCAACTTTCCGGCGGGGGGTATGGCGGTAATGCGGACCATGATGGCTTGTCCAATGGTTGTTCGACTATTGGCATTTCCAAAGCACCACCCGTTGAAATCATGGAACAGCAATTTCCGGTTCTCTATCGCCGCTATGCCTTGCGTGAGGGGTCAGGCGGGGCAGGATGGCATCGGGGCGGTTTTGGCCTTGAGTACGAGTTGGAACTGCGCCGTGGCGAGGCGCGCGCGTCCTTTGTCATGGATCATGGGCGCGTTGGGCCACAGGGCGTTTTGGGCGGCGATGACGGCGCACCGAATGAGGTGACTGTGTGGCGTGATGGGGTGGCCTATACCCCCGAACACCTGTCGAAAGAGCAGGATATTCCGCTGAAGGCCGGAGATCGGGTTGAAGTCAAGACCCCCGGAGGCGGTGGCTATGGTGATCCAGCCAGGCGCGATCCAGCCAGGACGGCAGAGGATGTACGATTGGGGTATTTCGTCTGGAATTCAGAAGGTTCTAAATAACGGCCTTTTCCAAAAACTCCGTACCTTTGCGGACACGCTCCACGCCTAGCCCGCCCATATCAAGCGTCCGATATTCTCCATGGGCGATCAGTTCAGCGACACCCCGCCCCATGGCCGGAGATTGCTGAAAGCCATGACCGGAGAAACCGTTCACGAAGATAAAATTCGGAACTTCCGGGTCGCGCCCGATGATGGCGTTCTGATCCAATGTGTTGAACGCATAATGACCTGCCCATTCATTGATAACCTTTATCCGCTCAAAGGCCGGGATACGGTTGGCGAGGGCGGGCCAGACTTTTTCCTCCCAAATACCATGGTCCATGGCGAAATCGTCGAAGGGGGCGGCAGGGTCGTCATCTGGTGGACAGCCGGCGAGGTAATTGTTGCCGTCGGTTCGAACATGCACGCCGCAAGGATCAATCGTCAGGGGCAGGTCGCGGTCGAGCCGTTCTTCTGCGGAGAATATCCAGGTGAAGCGTTTTCGGGGTTCGACAGGAACATCCAACCCTGCCATTTTTGCCGTGACCGATGCATAGGGGCCGGAGGCATTCACGAGGGTGTCGCAGGCTATGGTTTCACCGGATGCGAGGCGCACGCCCGTGATGCGATCACCGTCACGGTCGATAGCGACGACTTCGTTGGTGATATATTCCGCGCCATTGCGACGAGCCATCTTGCGCCACCATTCAAAAATACTGGAGCCGTCGAAATACCCTTCGTCGATCAGATTATGGTTCGCGCAGAGGATGCCGTCGAGATCATAGAAAGGATAGGCTTCCATGATTTCATCTGGCATCCACGTGCGGGTACCTGCGCCGAAAGCTTCCTGCACCGCTTGCATTTCGCGCATGGTCTGCGCCATTTCCTCCGTATCGGCCATGTACATATAGCCATAGGATTGCAAGCGAATGTCGGGGGCATCGGGGTCGCCCATCCGCTCGCGGAAGGATTTGATGAATTCAACGCCGAACTGTGAAATCCGCACGTTCAGCTCATTCGAGAATTGCTGGCGGATGCAGGAATTGGTGCGTGAGGTGGAGGCGAACTCGTAAGATGGATCGCGTTCAATAACGAGGATGCGCCCATTGAAATCCGCATTGTCGGTTAGCCACCACGCACAAGACGACCCAATCATCGCGCCGCCAATAATGATGACATCGTAGGATGAGTGCTGCGGATTCATTGGATTTCCTCATTGTCATAGAACAAAATCTACCCGTGCCAAAAACCCTAACTATAGGGGTCCATGGCGTCGCGCAGGCCGTCGCCGAGGAAGTTAAAGGCGAGGACCACAAGGATCACAGGGATCATTGCACTCGCGACCCAAGGATAAAATTCGATGACGGTCAAGTCCTGTGCGTCGTTGAGCATGACGCCCCAACTGACGGCGGGAGGGCGCAAGCCGAGACCGAGGAAACTCAGCGCCGTTTCACCAAGGATCATGGCTGGAATCGAGAGCGAGGCACTGACGACGATGTGAGACATAAAGTTTGGGATTAGGTGGGTGCGGATAATGCGGGTAGGCTTGGCTCCAATCAGTTCTGCGGCACGCACGAATTCCTCTTCGCGTAGGGACAGAAGTTTTGATCGCACAGCACGCGCTAATCCGGGCCAATCGAGAAGCCCCAGAATGATGGAGATCATAAGAAACACTGAAACCGGCGACCATTGCGGCGGCACAGCCGCCGATAACGCCAGCCATATGGGCAATTCAGGCAGGGAGCGAATGACTTCGATCATTCGCTGCACGATGGAATCGACCCAACCCCCGAAATATCCGGCCATGCCGCCCAACGTCACGCCAATCAGCAAGGAGATCGCAATCCCGATAAGCCCCACGGTCAGCGATACCCGCATCCCGTAAACCAACCGCGTGAATACATCTCGCCCCAACCTGTCTGCGCCAAGCAGGAACAGCGTTCCATCTTCGGGCGGGCAGACAATGTGGAAACGGCCCTCAATCAGCCCCCAGAACTGGTACGGTTCACCAAGACACAGAAAGCGAATGGGTTGGGGGGTCGTTCGGTCTTCCTCGTATTTCCATTGAAAGCTTTCGAGATCGGGCTTGGCCACTGTCGGATAAACGAAGGGCGCGACGAGTGAGCCTTCATGGAAAAGATGCACAACCTGTGGCGGTGCATACAAATGCTCCGCATCTCGCTGGTTCGGGCCGTAAGGGGCGATTATTTCCACGAATGGAATGCACAGATAGAGGAATGCGAGAAACAGCCCTGAGATCACCGCCAGCTTATGCCGCATGAAACGCCGTCGGATCAGCTTACCCGTGGGCATATCCAGATCAGGCCGCGCTCCGCCTGTATCGATCACCTCGTCATCGGGTCTTTCGTCCACATACCGTTCGTTCGGATCAATGGGTTTTATTGGATCACTGTGCTTCATTGTCCGCGCCCTCCAAACCGGATACGCGGATCGAGGATCGCGAGCAGAATATCGGAAATCAGCATTCCCGCGAGCGTCAGTGCCGAAACAAACAAGAGGATGAACCCCGCGAGATAATGATCCTGTGATCGCAGCGCCGCCAGAAGGGCAGGACCAAGGGTTGGCAAGCTGAGAACGACTGAAACCAGCACCGAGCCGCTGACCAGCGATGGCAACAGGTTGCCAATATCCGCGACAAACGGATTGAGTGCGGCCCTAAGCGGGTATTTCGTCACCCGCTTCACTGGTCCAACCCCCTTGGCCTTGGCGGTTGTCACATATGGCTTACCCAGCTCATCGAGCAGGTTTGCGCGCAAGCGGCGGATCATTGCCGCTGTCCCTGCTGTTCCGATCACGATAGTTGGTACGATCAAATGCGCGAGGATGGATTTGAATTTATCCCACGAGAATGGTTCGCCCTCGAAACTTTCATCCATTAATCCGCCGATGGGCAGACCAAGATATTGTTGACCGTAATAAAGCAGGATCAGCGCGAGCAGGAAATTGGGTGTTGCCAGTCCGAGATAGCCCACGAAAGCCACCACGTAATCCGTAATACCCCCCGCCCGCACAGCAGCCAGCGTACCTAGCGGCAAGGATACCGCATAGATAAACAGCATCGCTGCCAAATTGACGAGCACAGTCAGCCAAAGCGTTTCGCCTAAAACCTCGGAAACGGGTTGATCGAATTCGAACGACCATCCCCAATCCCCTTGAAGCAAACCTGAATATCCGTCTGGCCCCGGCACTGCGCCCAGCCACACAAGGTATTGCTTCCACAGTGGTTCATCCAGCGAGTATTGCGCACGCAGAAACTCTGCCTTAGCCACGCTGGCTGCTTCCCCCTGTGCCTGAAGTTCTGCGATCTGGTTCGACAGAAAATCGCCGGGGGGAAGATTTATAATGAAAAATACCAATGCCGAAACGACCGCGAGGGTGATGAACATGGTGACGATACGATTGGCTAGGTAACGGATCATTGGGTCGAGTCATCTCCATACCCGCAAAAGCGGGTATTTATTGCAATGACGCATAAGTCCTGCGCGCACAGGAATCGCGATTTCAGGGTGTTATATTGCTGTGTCACTTCAAAGCCGCCGTTTTTTCGGGAATATCAGCGAACCAGAATTCGTCCATCCGGTGTATTCCAAACTGCGCGCCCGGATCCCAAGCGTAAAGCCCCATTTCCGGCACGTTCCGCAAGCGATCAGAAACGACCACGGGTTGTGGAGCCTGTGCGACGACCCCGATAATGAACTGTTCTTCGGCATGTATGGCCAGCATCCGACGCCATGCTTCCTGCTTTGTGACTGGTTCACCCTCGACCAACCATCCCGTGCGCCATCCTTCATAGAGGTCCAGCAGGGTTTCCACCGCTTCAATCTCTGGCCTGTCGCCCATAGAACCCATAGATTGGAAATGCTGTCCCCATTTTGGCCAAATCAGTGTTGATTGTCGGGTTGGAGCCAGTTCTTCCGGTGACAGTTCGGGGGTTGGTACGCCCAAATCCCACCCTGACCAGACGGTCATCATGGTTTGGCCAGAATAAGAGCGATTGCGTAGAATATCGCGGTCAGAAGGACGTGCCAGCAATCGCACACCAATATCCCGCCATGTCTCGGTAATCAGCTCAAGCGCATCAACTTCTTCGGCTCGTTCACCCGCTGTCTCGACGATGATTTCGAGTGGTCGTCCATCCGGTAGCAATCGCGTTCCATCGCCTCGCCGCTCTGTCAGGCCCATCCCGTCAAGCAGGGCATTTGCTGCATCGGGGTCATAGTGCGCGAAGGCAAGTGAATTGGCGGCATTGTAGAGTGGGCTGCTCTCCAGCGCGGAATTGCCTACTTCCTTCGCTAACCCGAAATAGAGGGTGCGATTAATAATCCGCCGATCAATACCAAGCGATAATGCGCGCCGGAAATCACGGTTTCGCAAAACCCCGCGCCAGACTGGATCGTGATAGTTGAGGTTCGGGTAGAGTGCGATATGCGATGATGCGCCTGTGGGCCATAGCCTCGTTTGGTACTCCTGTAGTTTTTCGCCGCGTTTTAATAGTGGAACCCCTGAGAATCCCAACCCCTTGGCCAATAGATCGACCTCGCCCACCATCGCTTTGGCGGAAAACAGGCTTGACGCCGCCACACGCATATCCACAAC
>CALFFK010000043.1 GCA_937957975.1 uncultured Neomegalonema sp. | reverse complement strand
GTGGTAAAGGTAAAAATTGTTAAGGCTGTTCCCTGTGGTTTTTAACAATCCTGCCTGAACGGATTATTCCTTAAATCGCGTCCGGCATTGCGCGGCCCTGGAAACCGCGCGAAAGTGGGATTCGTGATTTCGTTTCGATGGAAAGAATCCCATGTCAGATGCCGATGCGATTCGCTCCGACCTTGCCCCCACTGGAACCCTGCGGGTCGGGATCAATATGGCCAACATGCTGCTGGTCACGGACCGCGAGGCGGATGGCTCGCCCATCGGCGTTGCGCCCGATATGGCGCGGGCCATTGCACGCCGTCTCGATATGCCAGTGACGTTGCACCCCTACCCGATGCCGGGTGCAACGGCGGATGCGTTATCGGCGGGTGAGGTGGATATGGTTCTCATCGCCAATGAGGCCGAGCGCGCGAAGACCATTGCTTTCTCTCCTGCCTATTGCGGGATCGAGGCAACGTATCTGGTGCCGGATGGCTCGCCTATTGCCAGCCTCGCCGATGTGGACCGCCCCAGAATACGGATCGCAGTCGCAGGTCGTGCGGCTTATGACCTTTATCTCACGCGCACCCTGAAAAACGCCGAGCTTGTGCGGGCCGCTGGTCTTCCCGCCGCTGTTGATCTGTTCGTGGATGAAGGGCTTGATGCCCTTGCTGGCCTGCGCCCCGCCCTGATCGACAACGCGAAGACAATCCCTGGTGCACGCTTGCTTGACGGCAGCTACACGACGGTTCTTCAATCCATTGGAATCGTGCCGGGACGCCAGCAGGGCATTGATTTCGTCGCAGAATTTTGCCGTGAAGCCTGCCGTTCAGGCATGGTCGCCGACTTGCTCGCGCGTCATGGTGTTTCGGATCGTTTGACGGTGCCATCGGAAGGCATCTAGAGTATTCGGCGATCAAGATGGGTCAGGAATTGCGCCAGGAGTCGCGCATTTCCTGACACTCTTTGGCTCAACCTGATCGCCGATTACTCTAGTGGATTGATTCTGACGAAACGAACCCACTAATCATATCGCGGCGGATCGATATGCCGCACGGCAGAACGTGCCACCGCATCCTTTGCGCCGGTTGCGATGTCACCGCGCTCCTCGAATGGCGAATACAGGGCATCAAAGTCGAGCGTTGCGAGTCGCGAGGCAATGCCTCGCACCGTGTCGGCGGCAAGAGGCACGTCGTTCGGATAGGACCACTGGAACGTCACATGCCGACGATCTGCCGTCACCAGCACCGTGTCTCCCGCGAAGATCGCCCGTTGCTCGCGCCAGTGCAGTACGGCACTGCCGGGGAAATGCCCGCCTAATCGGTGAATATCTACCCCTGGAACGACCTCGCGGCTGTCTTCGTCCCAGAAGTCGAGACAAGGGTCAGCCTCTGGCACCCACTCCCGATCCCGCGCGTGCACCAGCACCGGGCATCCGAACGCCCGTCCCCAGCGAACCATTGACGCGTGGAAATGCGGATGCGAGATGGCTACCGCCGTCAACCCGCCCAGCGCCCCGATAATCTCCACCGTTGCGTCGTCCAGTAGCGTAATGCAATCCCACAGCACGTTCCCGGCAGGTGTCCGCAGCAGGAAAGCGCGTTGCCCGATCCCGATTTGTGGAGATGTGCGGATCGTCATCAGGTTGGGCGCGACCTGCCGAAAGGCATTGCTATGCACCGCCGTCAGCGTATCGGGCGTCATCCATGCCTGACCGCTGGCAGGCACGAACTGGCGTGGGTCTTCGCAGACGGGGCAGGTTTCAGGAGGCGCCGCCGTTCTGGGGCGCTGGATACTACAGGACTTGCAGATATATCGCGGCATCGTCATTCTCTGCTTCGATCGAAAAGTCGGAGCGAGGAAAGCATAGATGCGCGTCATCATCACGGAATTCATGGATGAAAGCGCATTGGGCGGCTTTGCCCCCGGCACTGACATCACCTATGAGCCTTCGCTCGTCGATGACCGTTCCCGCCTTTTTGACCTTGCGTCGAAAGCGGATGCTCTCATCGTTCGCAACCGTACACAGGTTGATACCGCCCTGCTGAACGCTGCGCCGGGATTGCGGGCGATAGGCCGTCTTGGTGTTGGCCTTGATAATATTGATATGGCCGCCTGTGCGGAGCGCAATATCGCGGTATTCCCTGCAACCGGAGCAAATACCCTGTCGGTCGCGGAATACGTTATCACCGCCGCGCTCGTCTTGCGCCGAACTGCTTTTGCGTCGAATGATGCGATGATCGCAGGGGAATGGCCCCGCAATGCGCTGATGGGGGCGGAGGTTTCTGGCGCGACCATGGGTTTGCTTGGCTATGGCCAGATCGCCCGCGCCACCGCAGCCCGTGCCGAGGCGTTGGGGATGCAGATCATTGCCTTTGATCCGATGCTCCCGGCGGGCGATCCGGCATGGGGCGATACTGAACGCCTGACCTTCCCCGACCTTCTCGCCCGCGCGGATGTGTTGAGTCTGCACGTTCCCCTTACTCCTGAAACGCGCGGGATGCTCGATGGTACGGCCCTCGCCGCTATGAAACCCGGTGCGATCCTTGTCAACACGGCGCGTGGCGGTATCGTTGATGAAGCGGCCCTCGCCGAAGCCTTGAAATCCGGTCATCTTGGGGGAGCCGCCCTTGATGTGTTTGCTACCGAACCCCTGAACGCAGAGGCCGCACAGGTCTTTGCAGGCATACCCAACCTGATCCTCACGCCCCACATTGCCGGGGTCACGCAAGAAGCCAATGTGCGGGTCAGCACCCTGACTGTTGCGCAAATCCGCAAGGCGCTGGAGCAAACCCCATGATTGAACACCGCATTGATCCAATCGCTCTTTCGACCACCATCGAACATATCCTGTTGGCTGATGGTTGCACGGCGGATGAGGCGAAAACGGTTGCTGACCATCTCGTCCTCGCCTCGCTTTCGGGCCATGACAGCCACGGCGTTATTCGCACCATGCGTTATCACCTGTGGATTGAGGAAGGGACGATCAATCCGGCCACGGCTCTGACAACCGTTCTTGATACCGGGCCGCTGTTGCAACTCGACGGCAATGACGGCATGGGCCAATGGCTCGCCCGCGAAGCGACGGCGCAGGGTATCAACAAGGCGAAAGAGACTGGCATTGCCATCGTTGCCCTGCGTCGCGCGGGCCATATCGGGCGCATCGGGATGTATGCCGAACAGGCTTGTGCTGCCGGAATGGCATCAATCCAGTTCTGCAACGTGAATGGCTCACTCCTCGTCGCACCCTTCGGTACTGCCCGCCGCTGTGCGGGAACCGATCCCGTGGCAGTGGGCATTCCAAACCCCGACGGAGAGGATTTTATCCTCGATTTCGCAACCTCACTGGTTGCTGAAGGCAAAGCGTTGGTGGCCGGAACAGGCGGTAAACCCTTGCCCGATGATGCGCTGGTTGATGCGGATGGCCGTTTGACGGGCGATCCGCGTGCCCTCTATGGGGACAGTCTTGATACGGCCAACCCCGATCCGCGCGAGGGGGCAGGAGCCTTGCGCGCGATGGGCGATCACAAGGGGTCCGGGCTGGCGCTGGCTTGTGAACTTCTGGCCGGTGCGCTGACCGGTAATGGCGCGAACAAGGCCGTGGAAGGGCGGTTTGGGAATGGTCTGCTCTCGATCATTATTGATCCACAGACCTTCGATGATAAAGGCAGCTTCGGGCGCGAGGTCGCTGATTACCTCGATTTCGTGCATTCCTCTCCCCCGGCGGTGGGAGTCGAGAAGGTGTTGGTTCCGGGAGACAGGGAGCGTGCACTCCGCGCCGAACGCTCCGCGAACGGTTTGCCGATGCCGGAGCCGGTTCTGGCGGGTATTCTGGCAACAGCGGAGGCCACCGGAGTGAAAGCGTCACGCGACAATCTCATAAAATAGAGAACAGGCCCGACCAACGGCCGGGCCTGTGTGAGCGATGAATAGCTCGCAGCAAACGGGGCGGGCGTTTTACGCTTTCAGTGCTTCGCTCATTGGGGTCATTTCATACCCCAGATCGCGGGCCACTGCTTCATAGGTCACTTTGCCATTCCAGACATTCAGGCCATTGGCGAGATGTGCATCATCAGCCAGTGCCTGTTTCCAGCCTTTGTCGGCCAGCGCGAGGGCGTGGGGCAGGGTGACGTTGTTCAGCGCATAGGTTGATGTCCGGGCCACGCCACCGGGCATGTTCGCCACGCAGTAATGCACGATGTCATCGACTACGTAAGTCGGTTCTGCGTGGGTGGTGGCCTTTGATGTTTCGAAACAGCCGCCCTGATCAATCGCGACGTCCACGAGAACCGAGCCTTTCTTCATCGTGCCGAGCATTGCGCGCGTCACCAGCTTTGGTGCTGCCGCACCGGGGATCAGCACTGCGCCAATTACCAGATCGGCTTCGGCCACGCTCTCTTCGAGGTTCGCCTTGTTCGAGAACCGCGTCTTCGCGCTGGCTTCAAAATGGATTGCCAGCTTTTCGAGCGTTGCAGGGCTGCGGTCGAGGATGGTCACATCCGCGCCAAGGCCCACGGCCATCTGTGCTGCGTTAAAGCCGACGACGCCGCCGCCGATCACGACTACTTTGCCCGGCATAACTCCCGGCACACCGCCGAGCAGTACTCCACGCCCGCCCTGCGCTTTCTCAAGGCAATGTGCGCCCGCCTGAATCGACATGCGCCCCGCCACCTGACTCATGGGCTTCAGCAGTGGCAAGCCGCCCATGTTATCCGTCACCGTCTCATAGGCGATACAGGTTGCGCCCGATGCCACGAGATCCTTCGTTTGCTCAGGGTCTGGCGCAAGATGCAGATAGGTATAGAGAATCTGGCCTTCGCGAAGCATCTTGCGTTCGTTTGCCTGTGGTTCCTTGACCTTGATAATCATGTCGGCGGCGGCAAAGATCGATGCTGCATCGCCGATGATCTCGGCTCCGGCGGCGATATATTCCTCGTCTTCCGAACCAATGCCTGCGCCCGCTTGCGTTTCGACCATGACGGAGTGACCGTGATGAACGGCTTCGGCGACGCTTTCGGGCGTCATGCCGACGCGGTATTCATGGTTCTTGATTTCCTTGGGGACGCCGATGCGCATGGAGTCGATCCTTGATGTAACGGGATGAGTGATTTTCCTTTTCTATCGTGGTTTTTGCGGCATTTCTTGCCATATTTCCTGCTGTGATGCAGAAAATACGGGATATTTATGCGTCATAAGCGTATATTGGAGGAAATAATGGACCGAACCGATGCTGCCTTGCTGCGGGCCTTGCAGGATGACGGTCGCGCTACTGCCGCTGAGTTGGGCGAACGGGTTGGCCTCTCTGTCTCTGCCGTCCACCGCCGGGTGCGTGCGTTGGAGGAGAGCGGTACGATCAGGCGTTATGCCGCCGTCCTTGATCCGAAGGCGCTGGGTTATACCCATGATTTTTTCGTCGAGATCGCCCTGCAATCCCAGAGCGAGGCAACGCTTGCGGCCTTTGAATCTGCTGTTCGACGCTCACCTGACATTGTTGAATGTCACTTGCTGACTGGCGCGTTCGATTACCTTCTCCGCATCGCCACACGCGGCCCTGAAGATTATGAGCGCGTCCACCGCCACGCCTTGTCGGCCCTGCCCGGCGTTATGCGGATGCAATCAAGTCTGGTGCTGAGGACGGTGAGGCCGTGGGAAGGATATGTGATCGCTTAGAATGCGGCCTGCTCGTCATTCCGCGCAGGCGGGAAGCTCCTGCCGCTTGTTGGGGTGCTTTCATGGGAGGAGGGGCTACAGCTCCGTCAGCCAATCCAGCATCCCATCCACCAGCGCGCCGTCGGATGCGTGGTCGAAGGCGGCGAACATGGGGTTGGAGTTAACCTCCAGAAACACCAACGTGTCCGAATCTGCGCTGGCCTTGAAGTCGGCGGCGGCATAGGTCAGGCCCAGCCGGTTTGTCAGCTTTCGCAACGGGCCAAGCAAATGCAGCGGTACAGTCACACGTTTTATTTTTGCCGCATCACCTACAGTGCGATAGTCGAGCGCATCGGCCACGATTTCGAAGGCATAGAACCGTTCACCCACGCGAAAGATACGCAGGTCCGGGGCGACGAGCCGTTCCTGAAAGATGTATGGGCGTGGCAGATGGGGTTTGAGTACCCGGTTCAGGGCTTTCTCCTCCAGCTCCCGGCACATATCGCCCCCGGCCACGGGCTTGTAGACCACAGCTGCACGTTTCAGCGATGCGTGCGCTTCCTCCTTCGAGGCATGGATTGATGTGCGCGGGATCGGTAATCCGGCATCGCGCGCCCAGATAAGGGCAAGCGGCTTGTTCACCGCGTCCTTCATCGCGAACTCACGGTTAAAGATGCGAATGTCGGGGTTCGACCAGACCCAACCATCGAACAGAACCTTCCAGTTCCGGGCATCTGTCTGGTCGGTCGGGCGTTTTGTCGCCAGATAGCGAAACACGTCCTGCCGGATGAATGCGGCTTTTGCGCGGATTTCAGCCGTGCCAACACGCAAGATGCCGGTTTCAAGATCCCATACGAGTGGCAGGTCGTTCTCATGCGAATGCAGCAGGGTCGTCAGGGTCATCCCCCGCGCTTTGGCGCGGTCAACCATCCGCTGAAGCTGCGTGTCAGTTTCCCCTCCGGCGATGAGCAACATCAGTTTTCATGCCGCCCGAATTGCGCGATAGCGACGATTGTGATGTCATCCACACTGCACTGAAGCCCGCCCTGAAAGCCCGGTCTGCCAATACCGCATTCGCGACCTGCGCTCCCGGTCGATACTGATATACGCATGACTACCCCTTGCCCGTAATGGTCTATTACGAGACAAGTTTGCCTAAAATAGGCGATTTCGCAAGAAAAATGTATCAATACGGATCAATATCCGATGGCGCTCATTGCGCGCCGTTGATTTCCTTCTGCAAGGCATATGCTGCCTCTGCAAAGGCCCGAACATGCGGGGGGCGCACATTTGCCCATCGCGCATCATTGGTTTTCAGGGCCATATACGCTTTCAAAGCCGAGATGACGTTAATCTGAGCGGCAGCTTCACGTACGTCCAGGATAGTTTTGCGCAGCAACGCAGCATCTTCCCTGTTCCCGGCTTTGTGCGCAGCCAGCATTTCGATCATTGCCGGTGCGTTGAAGTTCGCCGTTGCCGTAATACAGCCCTGTGCGCCAAGTGCCATGCCTTCCAGCAATCGGGTTTCTAAACTCGAATAGACGAGCAATCCATCGATCCTCAGCAACGCCTTGGTATTTTCCCAATCTCCTGAGCCGTCCTTGATGCCGACAACCTGATTGGGGAAATCCCGCCGCAGTTTGCGGACGAGCGGTACAGATAGCCCTACACCGCTGACTTGCGGAATGTGGTAGAGGTAAAGGCGCAGATCGTCCCCGACCAATTCGATGACCTGTGCATACCAGTCGTAGAGTCCCTGGTCCGACGCACCCTTATAATAGTATGGTGGCAGGACCAGCGCCCCTGCGCATCCAAGATCGATGCACGCGTGCGTCAGGTCGGCAGTCTCGCCATAGCTGCATTGTCCTGTTCCGGGGATCATTATTGCAGGGTCTATCCCCGCCTCTTTCAGCGCCCAAAGAGCATTGATGCGCTCCTCGCGCTTTATAGACAGAGCCTCTCCCGTTGTGCTGAAGGGCGTGAGACCTCCGCAACCCATTTCCATCAGGTTCAGTGCATGCGCTATGTAAAGATCAGTCGCAATGCTGAGATCATCGTTAAATGGCGTGAAAGGGGGCGCAATTATACCCCGCAAAGGCTCTGCCGAATATCCCATGGCTCCCCCAAGCAATCAACGCCCCCCAGCGTCGTTGTTAACCTTTCCTGAAAACTGACTGCAATTCAAGGGAGAACAGGCTTCCTCCCTTGAGCCTGCAAGCTTTAGGTATAGGCAAGCCAGAGCAGGACGGCACCAAGGATAAGGCGATAGATCACGAAGGGCGTCATCGTTGCACTGGCGATGTAACCCATAAACAATTTGATTGCGGCCAGCGCGGCGACGCAAGAGAGCGTTGCGGCAATCAAGGCATCAACTCCAAGCTGAAAGCTCCCTGATTTCAGGATGTCCAATATTCCGATGGTCCCCCCTGCAAGGATTGCCGGGATCGCGAGTAGCATTGAGAAACGCGCCGCTTCCGTTCGCGACAGTCCGAGGAAACGCGCGGCGGTCATGGTAATCCCTGAGCGACTTGTGCCCGGAATAAGCGCGATGGCCTGAGCTATACCTACCATCACAGCTTCGCTCCAGCCCGTACTCTCCAGCGTCCGCCGTGTCGGTGCAAAGCGATCTGCGATCCACAGAAGGATGCCGAAGATAATCGTGGTCCAACCAATAATCATGAATGCTCGCTCGTCAGCGCGCATCCAGTCCATCATCCCGATTTTGTGGAAAACCATACCGAGGATCAGCAGGGGAATGGTCGCTATCACGATGTTTCGTGCGAGTCGCGCTGCCTTGGTGTCAAAGCTTCCGCGCGTCATATCCAGTAGCCCGACAAAGCCTTCGCCCACATCCCGGCGAAAAGCGATCAATACGGCAACCAACGTTCCCACATGCACGGCCACGTCGATCAACTGCCCTTGATCGGCAGCGCCCGTTATTTTGGGGGCGAGGATCAGATGCGCGCTTGAGCTGATGGGCAGAAATTCCGTGATGCCCTGTACGATAGCGACGAGAAGAAGATGGAACGCTGTCATGGAAAGCCTCTGGTGACGATCTGTCGTCGCTATAGGGGGCGTACCTTAATGCGACAATAAGGAACCTGTATTGGTGAAAAAAGGTCCGGTATGAGACTTTATTTTCATCCTGATGCCAGCCGCTTCCTCATAGTGCTTTGGCGCGCCTTTTTTATGGCAGCATATATGTCTCAGTTCGGGTGAAACGGGTTGCCTCCCCCGGTGTTTTCGGTTATCTGCATCGTCCCGCAGCGCGAGGAAGACCCTGCCGATGGCCGATATGCTCAAATTCGTCGATGTAGATCGGGAGACGCCTGAAAAGCGTGTTGCCGAAACCCGCAAGGAAGATTTCCGCGAGATATATCGCGAATATGCGACTGAAAAGGCGGCGGAGCAATCTGCTCGTTGCTCTCAATGCGGTGTGCCGTTTTGCCAATCCCATTGCCCGCTTCATAATAATATACCCGATTGGCTGAAGGCCACTGCCGAAGGGCGGTTGGAGGAAGCCTACGAGATTTCGCAAGCCACCAACACCTTCCCGGAAATCTGTGGACGTATTTGTCCGCAGGATCGCCTTTGCGAAGGGAATTGCGTCATTGAGCAATCCGGCCATGGCACTGTCACCATTGGGGCCATCGAGAAATACATTACTGATACCGCTTGGGAAGAAGGCTGGGTCAAGCCGGTCAAGCCCCGCATCGAGCGCACTGAAAGCGTCGGCATTATCGGCGCTGGGCCGGGCGGTATGGCCGCCGCCGATGCGCTGCGCCGCAAGGGTGTGCAGGTCACGATCTACGACCGTTACGACCGTGCAGGCGGTTTGCTTACCTACGGCATCCCCGGTTTCAAGCTGGAAAAAGACGTTGTGATGCGCCGCGTCGAGCAACAGAAAGAGAGCGGCATCGCCTTCGAGATGAACTGTGACATCGGCAGTGACATCTCTTTCGCTGACCTGCGCGAGAAGCATGACGCCCTGCTCATTGCTACCGGCGTCTACAAGACCCGTGAGATTGGCGGCCCCGGCTCTGGCACGCCCGGTATTGTACAGGCGCTTGATTACCTCACCGCATCGAACCGCAAAAGCTTTGGTGACAGCGTGGAGGGTTTCGAAACCGGCCTTCTGAACGCCGATGGCAAGAATGTTGTCGTTATTGGCGGCGGCGACACGGCCATGGATTGCGTTCGTACCGCTGTGCGTCAGGGTGCGAAGGCCGTCACCTGTCTCTATCGTCGCGACAGGGTAAACATGCCTGGTTCCATGCGTGAAGTTGCCAATGCCGAAGAAGAGGGTGTGGTCTTTGGCTGGCTCTCGGCCCCGAAAGCCTTTGAAGGCGGGGATAACGGCGTCACTGGTGTGCGCGCCATCTCGATGCGTCTCGGTAATCCGGGGCCGGATGGTCGCCGGGCGCCAGAGGAAGTGGAAGGCTCTGACCACCTCATCGAAGCAGATCTCGTTGTCAAGGCATTGGGCTTTGAGCCGGAAGACCTGCCAAAACTCTGGGATCAACCCGAACTGGAGGTCACAGGCTGGGGGACAGTAAAAGCCGATTTCCGCACCAAACAAACCGCTATGCCCGGCGTTTTTGCCGCCGGGGACATTGTGCGCGGTGCGTCCCTTGTTGTCTGGGCCATCCGTGACGGGCGTGAAGCAGCGGACTCGATCATGGCTTATCTTGATGGCGAGATGCAGGATGCGCCGAAAGATGCGGCTTTCACTGTTGCGGCGGAATAGGGTTCGCAACCGAAATTGCTGGAGTATCACCCATGATTACCCAAGGTTCCTGCCTTTGCGGTGCTGTGCAATTTGAGGGCACTCCGTCTCCGCGCGGCATTGGCATCTGCCATTGCAAGATGTGCCGTGTGCAATCCTCCGGCCCGTTCTTCGCCGCGCGGATGGAGGGCGGCGTCACGATGACCCAGGCACGCGGCCTCAAATGGTATGATGCTTCCGACATAGGTGAGCGTGGGTTTTGCACCGAATGTGGCTCAACCCTGTTCTGGCGTTCCAAATCCGCTGCCCCTGGTGACTGGGCTGTCTCTGCCGGAACCTTGCCCGACGATGCCGTTGGCCCGATCCTTGAGCATATCTGGGCCGACGACCAACCCGCCTATTATGCCTTCGCCGACGATACCCCGCGTCGCACTGAAGCCGATTGCCTTGCTGGTGCGGCCCCTGCCAAACCTCATCGAGCAAAGCCATGACTGGCGCGCAGGTTCAGGGGAGAGGTGAAATGGATATTTTGCGCTCAAGAGTTGTAAATCGCGCGCCATTAACCAATAAAGCAGGCTTTTTGCGTCAAACTTGGTCACTTACGGATTACCCGATCAAGCGAGACCAAACCCATGACCGAGACCAGAGCCGGGCGTTGCCTTTGCGGTGCAATCGTCTACGAAGCCGATCTCAACGGCCCCCATTTCCACGCCTGCCATTGCGGGAAATGCAGACGTTGGGGCGGTGGCCCCGCTTTCGCAACGCCCTCAGAGGCAATCCGCGTCGAGGACGAAACACATCTCGCTTTCTACAGCAGTTCGAAGCATGGCGAACGTGCCTTTTGCCAGAAATGTGGCACGCATCTGTTCTGGCGCTTCAAGACCGGCGCTGGCCTTGCCGTGTGGATCGGCGCACTCGACGAGCATGACGATCTGAGCTTCGGTTCGCAAATATTCATCAACCGCAAACCGGATAATTACGGTTTCAACAACAAGACCGGCGACCTTACCGGAGATCAGGTGAGGGCGCTCTTCGCAGCAGGAAAGTGACGCCATGACCGACGCCATCGCGATCCCCGGCCCCATCGGGATGTATGATCCCTCTCAGGAACGCGATGCCTGTGGTGTCGGTTTTGTCGCCGCTATTGACGGAAAGCCCCGCCGCGATGTCGTGGAAAAGGGGATCGAGGCGCTCAAGGCCATTTGGCATCGTGGTGCAGTTGATGCCGATGGCATGACCGGCGATGGCGCGGGCATTCATGTCCAGATTCCGCAAGGGTTTTTCAAGGATCATATCGAACGCACTGGCCACAGACCGGGAGAGGGCCGTCTTGCTGTTGGCATGATCTTCCTGCCGCGCGCTGATTTCGGCGCTCAGGAAGCCTGTCGCAGCATAGTCGAAACCGAAATCCTGCGCTTTGGTTATCGTATCTATGGCTGGCGTCAGGTGCCTGTAAACACTTCTGTTCTTGGTGAAAAAGCCAACGCCACCCGCCCGGAGATCGAGCAGATCATGGTGGCCAACACGACCGGCACTGATGAGGAAGCCTTCGAGCGTGATCTTTATATCATCCGTCGCCGTATCGAAAAGGCCGTCGCCGCCGCAAAAGTGACCGGCTTTTACGTCTGTTCCTTTTCCTGCCGTTCTATCATCTACAAGGGCATGATGCTGGCTGAACAGGTCGCCTCGTTCTTTCCTGATCTTGAAAGCCCGGATTTCGTGTCGGCTTTCGCCATTTATCACCAGCGGTATTCCACCAATACTTTCCCCCAATGGTCGCTGGCCCAGCCCTTCCGTATGCTTGCCCATAACGGTGAGATCAACACACTCAAGGGCAATGCCAACTGGATGCGCAGCCATGAGATTCGCATGGCGTCCGGCTCCTTTGCGGGCCATGAGGACGACATCAAGCCGGTCGTCGCCCATGGCGGTTCTGATTCTGCGGCGCTTGATGCGGTGTTTGAGGTGATGGTCCGTGCCGGACGGTCGGCCCCCATGACCAAGACGATGCTGGTTCCTGAAGCGTGGTCCAAGAAGGCCACATCCATGCCTGATGCATGGCGCTCAATGTATTCCTACTGCAATTCGGTCATGGAGCCATGGGATGGCCCTGCCGCCCTTGCCTGCACTGATGGCCGATGGGTGCTGGGCGGTATGGATCGCAATGGCCTGCGCCCCATGCGCTACGTATTGACCACCACCGGCCTTGTGGTCGCGGGGTCCGAGGTTGGTATGGTCACGATCGACGAGAAAGAAGTGGCCGAGAAGGGCCGCGTTGGCCCCGGCCAGATGATTGGCGTCGATATGGAGCGTCAGATTTTCCTTCGTGATGCCGAGATCAAGGATGAGCTTGCCGCCGCGCAACCGTTTGAGGAATGGACCGGGCGTATTACCGAACTCGACGTGATGCTGGAAGGCAAAATCGCCCGTCCGATGTTTGACAAGCCTGACCTGCGCCGCCGACAGGTCGCCGCTGGATACTCCATTGAAGAACTGGAGGCGACGCTTCACCCCATGGCCGAGCTGGGCAAGGAAGCCATCGGTTCGATGGGGGATGATACCCCCATGGCGGTCCTGTCCGATCAATACCGCCCGCTCTCACATTTCTTCCGCCAGAATTTCTCGCAGGTCACGAACCCCCCTATCGACCCTTTGCGCGAGCATCGGGTGATGAGCCTGAAAACCCGGTTCGGGAACCTCAAGAACGTGCTCGATCAGGATAGCAGCCAAACCGAAACCCTCACCCTTGAGAGTCCGGTCGTCCTGAATGGAGAATACTACGCCCTGCGCAAGGCTGTTCAGGATCAGGTACGTGTTGTCGATTGTGTCTTCCCGGTCGGGGGTGGCGAACAGGCCATGCGCGAGGCTATCGTAAAAATCCGTGTCGAAGCGGAGGAAGCCGTGCGTTCGGGCGTTGGCCATATCGTTCTGACCGATGAGCGCACCGATGTAGATAACGCCGCGATTCCCATGATTCTTGCGGCCAGCGCGGTGCATACATGGCTGGTTGGCGAGGGATTGCGTACCTTCTGCTCCCTCAATGTCCGCTCTGCCGAATGTATTGATCCGCATTATTTTGCGGTTCTCGTCGGCGTTGGCGCAACCACAGTGAATGCTTATCTGGCTGAAGAATCCATCCGCGACCGGCATGAGCGTGGTCTGCTTGGCGACCGCTCATTGGCTGATTGCCTCGGAAACTTCCGCGCGTCCATTGATGCGGGTCTGCTGAAAATCCTGTCTAAAATGGGTATTTCCGTCGTCTCCAGCTACCGTGGTGGCTGTAATTTCGAGGCGGTGGGCCTCTCGCGCGCGCTCGTCGCTGAATTCTTCCCCGGAATGCCCAGCCGTATCTCCGGCATTGGCATCGCAGGTATTCAGAAAAAGACCGTCCAGCTTCACAAACGCGCATGGAGCGAGGATGTTGTTCCCCTGCCCATCGGCGGATTCTACAAATTTCGCCGCAATGGCGAAAACCACGCCTGGCGCGCGGAGCTGCTGCACCTGATGCAGAAAGCCTGTGATACCAACAGCTACGAGGCATTCAAACGCTACAGCGCGGGTTTGCGTCAGCTCGAACCCATCCATTTGCGGGATTTGCTCGACTTCAAACCAGCGGGCAAGCCTGTGCCGCTGTCTGAAGTCGCCTCCATCACTGAAATCCGCAAACGCTTTGTGACTCCCGGCATGTCCCTCGGTGCGTTGTCGCAGGAAGCTCACGAAACGCTTTCCATCGCCATGAACCGCATCGGTGCAAAGTCGGATTCCGGCGAGGGTGGTGAAGATCCCCGCTTTGCCGAACGCCCCACTGATGGGGCGAACCGCATGGCCAAGATCAAGCAGGTTGCTTCCGGCCGCTTCGGCGTGACGGCGGAGTATCTGAACAACTGCGAGGAACTGGAAATCAAGGTCGCGCAGGGCGCAAAACCGGGTGAGGGCGGGCAACTCCCTGGTTTCAAGGTCACTGACATGATCGCGAAGCTGCGCCACGCCACACCCGGCGTAACCCTTATCTCGCCCCCGCCGCACCATGACATCTATTCCATCGAAGACCTCGCCCAACTGATCTACGACCTCAAGCAGATCAACCCGACCGCCAAGGTCACAGTGAAGCTCGTCGCCGCCTCCGGTGTTGGCACTATCGCGGCGGGGGTGGCCAAGGCAAAAGCCGACATCATCCTGATTGCGGGTCATAATGGTGGCACAGGCGCTTCGCCTCAGACCTCGATCAAATATGCGGGTCTGCCATGGGAAATGGGCCTCACCGAAGCCCATCAGGTGCTTTCGCTGAATAAGTTGCGTGACCGCATTACGCTGCGCACCGATGGTGGCCTGCGCACAGGCCGCGACATCGTTATCGCCGCGATGATGGGGGCGGAGGAATATGGTATCGGCACCGCTGCCCTCGTCGCGATGGGGTGCATTATGGTTCGCCAGTGCCAGTCCAATACCTGCCCTGTTGGTGTCTGTACCCAGGACCCCCGGTTGCGTGAGAAATTCAGCGGTAATGCCGACAAGGTCGTCAATCTCTTCTCGTTCATCGCCGAGGAAGTGCGCGAAATCCTTGCTGAACTGGGCCTGCGCTCACTGGAAGAAGCCATTGGCCGCACTGACCTTCTCACGCAGGTCAGCCGGGGACATGCGCATCTTGATGATCTCGACATGAACCCGATGCTTGTTCGCGTGGATGAGCAGGGACCGGGGGGCACAAGCCTCACTACCCTTGACCGCACCCGCGAACGCACCAGCGTGCCCGACACGCTGGATGCCATGATCGTTCAGGATGCCTTGCCGTTCTTCAAGCACGGCGAGAAGATGCAGCTTGAATACTCCGTCCGCAATGTCCAGCGGACTATCGGCAGCCGTGTCAGTTCCGAGATCGTGCAGCGTTTTGGGATGAACAATGATTTCGCAGACGATCACCTGACCATCAAGCTGACCGGCACGGCGGGCCAGTCGCTCGGAGCCTTCGCCGCCCCGGGCCTGAAGCTGATCGTTTTCGGTGATGCGAATGACTATGTTGCCAAGGGACTTTCGGGCGGTACTGTCGTTGTTCGCCCTGTTCTTGGCTCGACCCTTGTTCCCCACGCCAACACAATTATTGGCAACACCGTTCTCTACGGCGCAACTGCCGGGTATCTGTTTGCCTCCGGTCAGGGAGGAGAGCGGTTCGCAGTGCGTAATTCCGGCGCGACGGCGGTGCTGGAGGGCTGCGGCTCGAACGGCTGCGAGTACATGAC